>NZ_CAIUXT010000184.1 GCF_903903185.1 uncultured Rhodoblastus sp. | reverse complement strand
TGAACGGCGACAGCTTCAGGCTCGCAGCCAGCAAAAAGGCGCAGCGCCGGGCTAGCCACGCTCAGAACTCCACCGCGAAAACGACAAGCGAAGGAGACGCTGACCCCAAACTCTAAATCGCCGCCGCGCGCATTGAGCCGCGCGTCGCTACGCTCCGCGCGCCTCTATGCGCGCGGCAACCCCAAACGCCAGGGCTTTGCAGCCCTTTTCTCTCAACCCGACTGGTACACTTTTACACCGCCAATTGGCACATTTTGTCGCCGCCGTTGACACGTGAACCTGCAACGCGGCGCGCATCTGATGGTCAATTATGACCTGCCGTGGAACCCCAACCGATTGGAGCAGCGCTTCGGTCGCATCCACCGCATCGGCCAGACGGAAATCTGCCACCTCTGGAACCTCTGCGCGACCAATACGCGCGAAGGCGAAGTCTATCGGCGGCTGCTGGAAAAATTGGAAGAGGCGCGGCAGGCGCTCGGCGGAAAAGTCTATGACGTGCTCGGCGAGCTGTTCGAGGGCCAAGCCCTTCGCGACCTATTAGTTGCGGCAGTACGTTATGGCGATCTTCCCGAAAAAAAGGCCGAACTGCTGCGCAAGGTCGAAGGAGCGGTCGATGTGCAGGCGATCGAAAAGCTGGTCGCTGAGCGCAAATTGACTTCGGAGGGCATGGACCCACATTCCGTCTCCGAAATTCGCGAGCAAATGGAGCGCGCTCAGGCCCGACGCTTGCAGCCCCATTTCATTGGCGCTTTTTTCCGCGAGGCTTTTGTCCTCCTTGGAGGGCGGATCAGCGAACGCGAAACCGGCCGCTACGAAATCATGCGCACGCCGGGCGTCTTGAAAGATCGCGACCGGCTGATCGGACGGCGCGATCCGGTTCTGGATCGTTATGCGCGCGTCACCTTCGACAAGGCCCTCATAAACGGGCAGCCCCAGGCGGAGCTTTTAGCGCCCGGCCATCCATTGCTTGACGCCGTCGTCGATGTTGTCTTGCAGCGGTTCCAGCCCTTGCTGAGCCAGGGCGCCGTCCTCGTCGATGAGAGCGATAGCGGCACGGAGCCGCGCCTGCTGGTCTATCTCGAACATGCCGTCCGCGATGGCCGCGTCGCAAAATCTGGCGAGCCGCGCGCCGTATCGCAGCGCCTGCAATTCCTTTACCTCAGGGAAGATGGATCGGCGTCCGATGCCGGCTCGGCGCCCTATCTCGATTTCCGCCCCTTGGCCCCGGATGAGCGCGCGCAACTCGAACCGCTCATCGCCAGCGACTGGCTTGCCGGGCAGGTTGAGCAGCGGGCCATTGGCTACGCTATCTCGCAGCTCGTTCCTCAGCATCTTGCCGAGGTGCGCTCACGGCGGACGACTGAGCTCGACAAGGTCGAGCGCGCCGTGCGGGAAAGATTGAACCGCGAAATCAATTATTGGGATGCGCGCGCCGCGCGCCTGCGGGAGGAAGAGCGCGCCGGCAAGGAGCAGCGCATCAATGCGCAAAACGCAGAAGCGACCGCGAGCAGACTGGTCGAGCGTTTGCATCGGCGGCAGGAAGAGCTGGACCGCGAGCGCCAAATATCGGCCCTTGCGCCCGTCCTGAAAGGTGCGGCGCTGATTGTGCCCGGCGGGCTGCTCAAGCCGTTTGAGGCGACCGAGCCGGTTGCCGCGCCCAATAGTTTTTGCGAAGATCCGATTGCGCGAGCGGAAATCGAACGTCTGGCGATGGACGCTGTCATGGCCGCTGAAAGGCGGCTCGGTTATGAGGCCATCGACGTTTCCGCACAGAAGGTAGGTTATGACATTGAAAGCCGGGATCCCCGAACGGGGCATTTGCGCTTTGTCGAGGTCAAGGGGCGGCATTCCGAAGCCACGGATGTCATCGTCACCAAAAATGAACTCCTGGCGTCGCTGAATGCACCCGAGGCGTTTTTCCTCGCGATCGTTTTAGTAGAAAATGGATACGCGCAAGAGCCGATTTACATTCAGAAATTCTTTGGCCGCGAGTTGAGTTTTGCCGAAAGATCGGTTGTTTTCAATCTTCAGCAGCTCATGGAGTTTCGCGTTTTAACCCCCTTGGGGTATGCACAATGAAGATTGGCTATACCGAATTTTCTTATGGTTTTGCATTCACTGAGAATTTGATCCGCGCCTCATCATCAAAACTGAAAGGTGCGCCGATTTTTCCAAACCTTTTGCAGGAAGCTTCGCTAGGCTATGACGTTAAGTTGTCGCTGCCGAGCTGTTCGTTGTTTTTTCAGTTCAAGCTTCCAGAACGGATGGTCAGAAAAACGGCTGAACATCATGGCATTTTGGGGCTTTCCGTTCCGTTTTTCCGATTTCCAATTATGCGACGCGACTTATCTGGACAGCACAATTGCCTTCTGGAACTGGAAAAGAAACAGCGTGGCAATGTTTATTATGTTGCGGCGGAAGCCGAGACATTAACGGACTTCGACACGTCTTATTTGGCTGGGGCTGTTCACAAGCAGTCAATCTACATCTCGCCATTGACGATTGGCAAAATTATCGACAACGAACAGCATTACATCTGCTACCAGGATGGCCTTTCCTACGCCGTTTTTTGCTCAAACCCTCAAGAAATCGCTTACAGGCGTTTTGGCGAGGTAAACTCCGAGCTACAGGAGCGAATGACGGCTGACGGCGCGCAAGCGCTGGATCAAGTCGTTGCCTCCAGCCATGACACCGTCATGGAACTCGTCTCGCCACAGATGCGAAGCGCCGAAGGTCAAATCCGACAGCGTGTGCGTGCCCGTTTGGACATGATCGGAGAAAGGCCTATTCGTTCCGCCGGGGAACTCCAAATTGCTGAGGACATCCTCGTCGTGCAGGAAATTGCCCGTGTGGGGCTTGGCGTCGAAATGCTAATCGCTCAATTTGAAACGTAAATTCCCGATTGGACCCCTTGAATGGCGCCCCGTAAAAAGCTCATCGAAGTCTCGATCCCGCTGGAGGCGATCAATGTCGCTTCGGCGCGGGAGAAGTCGATTCGGCATGGGCATCCATCGACTTTGCATCTGTGGTGGGCGCGGCGGCCTTTGGCGGCTTGCCGGGCGGTTTTGTTCGCGCAATTGGTCGATGATCCCTCTGCGTGGCCCGATCGGTTTCCGACCGAGGAGGCGCAGGAGACCGAGCGGCGGCGCTTACATCAAGTGATCAAGGACATTGTGCCGTGGGAGGCGTCGAACGACGAGGCCAAGCTCAACGGCGCGCGCTGGGAAATCGCGCGCTCGGTGGCCTGGGGACTTGGCGAGGAGCCGCCGCCGAAGGACGACGCCAAGGCAATCCTCGATTATCTCCAGACCAAGGCGCCACCGGTTTACGATCCCTTTTCTGGCGGCGGATCAATACCGTTGGAAGCGCAGCGGCTTGGGTTGCGCGCCTACGGCTCCGACCTGAACCCGGTCGCCGTGCTGATCGGCAAGGCCTTGGTGGAAATCCCGCCGAAGTTTGCCGGGCTGCCGCCAATCAATCCTAAGTCGCGCTCGGAATTGAAGCGCGGCGGGAAGTGGAACGGCAAGGGCGCGCAGGGCCTCGCCGAGGACGTGCGCTATTACGGCCAATGGATTCGCGACGAGGCGGAAAAGCGCATTGGCCATCTCTATCCCAAGGCGAACCTGCCCGACGGATCGGAGGCGACCGTCATCGCGTGGTTGTGGGCGCGTACAGTGCGCTCACCCGACCCATCGGCGAAAGGCGCGATGGTTCCGCTGGTGTCGTCCTTCATGCTTTCCACCAAGGAGGGCAAAAAAAACTGGGTGGAGCCTGTGATTGATCCCTCCGCGCCTGACGGGTGGCGGTTCAAGGTGAAGTCGGGGGCGATGTCGAAGGCCGACGAGGATCATCTCAAGCTTGGAACCAAAGCGGGCAAGGGTCAGGCTTTTGTCTGCGTCCTCACGGGGGCGGCTATAGACCGCAGCTATGTGCAGGCGGAAGGCAAGACCGACCGTCTCGACCAGCGTTTGATGGCCATCGTTGCCGAAGGCGTACGCGGGCGCATTTATCTCACGCCTTCTGATGCGCATGAGAGCCTAGCGCGCTCCTCCAACGACGATGCGACCGTGGACGACGCCAGATCTTCATTTCTATCGCCTCCCACGCCGACGCGCGCAATGATCACCGGTGGGGTTTGTTCGGCCTACGGCCTAAAAACTTATGGCCACCTCTTCACGGCCCGCCAACTCGTCGCGCTGACGACTTTCTCCGATCTGGTCGGCGACGTGCGGATCAAGGCGCTCGCCGACGCGAGCGCGGCGGGCCTGCCCGACGACGGCAAGCGCCTGCATGCTGGAGGTTGCGGCGTGGCGGCCTATGCAGACGCGGTGGCGACGTATTTGGCGTTTGTGATCAACCGTAGCGCCGACCGCGGATCATCTATCTGCACTTGGGACAGCAGCCCAAAGATGGAAGCGCTTCGGAATACATTTGCGCGGCAGGCGCTGCCGATGACCTGGGATTTTGCGGAAGGCAATCCATTCTCGGGATCCAGCGGTAATTTCACCTTCAACGTGGAGTGGACTGCAGATGCGCTTGGGCGCGCGCCGGCCGCCGCTCCTGGAGGCATATCGAATATCAATGCGTCGACAAACTCCTTTCCTGTTCGCCCCATCGTCATCTCCACGGACCCGCCGTACTATGACAATATCGGCTACGCCGACCTCTCCGATTTCTTTTACATATGGTTGCGACGGTCGCTATCAGGCGTTTGGCCTGAGCTTTTCCGTCGCCTTGCAGCTCCAAAAGAAGCCGAACTTGTCGCTACGCCTTATCGCCACGGTGGCAAGGCCGAGGCGGAAGACTTCTTTATGCGCGGCATGAGCGATGCGCTCACCGCCATGCGCAAGGCGGCGACCGACGGCGAACCGCTTGCGATTTATTACGCATTCAAACAGTCGGAAGCCAGCGAGGAGGGCGTCACGTCCGCTGGCTGGGCTTCTTTCCTTCAGGCCGTGGTCGATGCCGGGCTCGTGGTGGATGGCACATGGCCCGTCCGCACTGAATTGTCCAATCGCATGATCGGCAAGGGAGCCAACGCCCTGGCGTCCTCCGTTGTTCTCGTCTGCCGCAAGCGTTCTCCGCAGGCGGAAACCATCACCCGCGCCGAATTTGTTCGCGCGCTGAAAAAGGAAATGCCCGACGCCATCGACGCCATCCGCAGGGCCGGCGTCGGGCCTGTGGACATGCAGCAATCGGTGATTGGTCCCGGCATGGGCGTTTTTTCCCGCTGCGCCAAGGTACTGGAGAACGACGACAGCGCCATGGGCGTCAAGACGGCACTGTCGCTCATCAATCGCGTCTGGGAGGAGATCGAGAATGAACTCGACGCCAATTTCGACGCGGAGACACAGGTGGCGCTGGCCTGGTTCGCCAGCTACGGTTTTGAAGTGAAACCCTCCGGCGAACTGACGACGCTTGCCAACGCGAAAAACATCCCCGACCGCGCGCTGTTCGACGCCGGCATCTTTCAAAACCTTCATGGTAAGACCGCCTTGACCGGGCGCGACAATCTGCCGAAGGACTGGGACGCCTCCGGACTGGTGACGGTATGGGAATGCGTGCAGCACGTCGCCCGTGTGCTCAATGCGCCGGATGGCGGCGGCGAAGCGGCGGCGAAGCTGGTGGCGCAAATCGGCGGCAAGGCCGCTGACGCACATAAGCTGGCCTATCGCCTGTTCGAGATCGCCACGCAAAAGGGCTGGAGCGCCGAGGCGCTGGTTTACAACGAATTGGCGCAGGAATGGACGCGGCTTGAGGACATTGCCGCCACCAGTGCAACACGCGCACCCGCCGCCGTCGCACAAGCGGAATTGTTTTGAGGTCTTTTCATGTTAGCCAACGTCAAATTCACCAACTTCAAGTCTTGGCCGCGCCTGGATATGCCCTGCGGCAAAATCACAGGAATCTTCGGCGCGAACTCTTCTGGGAAGACGAGTTTCATTCAGTTTCTGCTGATGCTGAAACAGACCAAGGATGCCACCGACCGCGCTACGGCGCTGGAGTTGAACGGTGACCTCGTCCAACTTGGAACTATTGCAGACGCTATTCATCGGCATTCTCTAAACAGCACAATCGACTGGACCGTTTCATTCGATCTTGATAGCCCATTGGTGCTTCGGGACGCGTCAAAGAAACGTGGCGCTGAAATCGCGAGAGGAACGCGGCTCAATATTTCCGCATCAATCACCGTTGATCGACAAGCACCGAAGTCAAGTAGTCTCACTTATGAGATCGGCGGTATGCAATTCTCGCTTTCTTTAAAGAAAGATACGACGCATAAATTCGATCTTCGCGCCAAACGTATTGGGAAGGGCGCTGACGTATTCAAGTTTATTCGCGCCCAAGGACGCGCGTGGCAGCTGCCTGGCCCAATCAAGTCCTACGCCTTCCCAGATCAGGCGCGAACTTATTTTCATAATGCAAGCTTCCTTGCTGATTTAGAAGCAGCTTATGAATCAGAAATTGATCGGCTGTTCTATCTTGGACCGCTTCGTGAGTTTCCTCAACGCGACTATCTTTGGGCGCGATCCAGACCGAGTGATGTCGGACGGCGTGGCGAAAAAACTATTGATGCGATACTTGCAGAGACTTCTGTAGGTGAACAGCGCAATCTAAAGGCGAACGCACATCTAATGCCTTTCCAAGAAATGATTGCTTATTGGCTTCGAGAGATGGGCCTTATTGAGAAATTTCGTGTCGAAGAGATTAAGGAAGGGTCGAACCGGTGGCAAGCGATAGTGCAAACTCGTAAGGGTGCCAGCGAGGTTTTGCTCACCGATGTTGGATTCGGCATTTCTCAAGTCCTTCCTGTCATTACTCTCCTTCAATATGTTCCTAAGGGCGCCACAGTTATACTAGAGCAACCTGAAATTCATCTGCATCCTTTAGCACAGGCGGCACTCGCCGATGTCATCATTCAGGCAGCAATTCATCGAAGAGTTCAGGTTTTCTTGGAAAGCCATTCTGAACATCTGCTTTTACGTCTGCAGCGTCGCATTGCGGAAGAAGTGATTTCATCCAACGATGTGAAATTATATTTTTGCGATGCGCAAAAAGGCGAATCCGTCCTCTCGCCGCTGAAAGTCGACATGTTCGGAAACATACTCAACTGGCCAGAGAAGTTCATGGGAGACGCATTCAACGAAGCAGCACAGGCCGAACTCGCGCGCCTGAAACGCATGGCGCGGTCGGCACCTCGCAAATGAAGCGTTTTGTGGTAGACACAAATGTCGCGATCGTGGCCAACGGTCAATGCGAAAGCTCTGATGACAAGCCTCCGGCAATAGAATGCCGCGTCGCTGCAGTTAATTTCCTAATTGATGTTATAAAGTCGGCGAGGATAATACTTGACATGGACGGAGAGGTACAAATCGAATATCACCGTTACCTAAATCCGAGGGGACAGCCGGGAGTCGGAGACAGATTTTACCTAGAAGTAATCAACAGCTTGCCGGACAAAGTCGAACGCGTCGCGTTGTCGAAGCGTTCGGACGGCGAGTATGTGGATTTGCCTCAGCCGTTAATTGATATTTCGTTCGACCCTAGCGATCGGAAATTTGCGGCTATAGCGAAACTGACAGGAACGCCAGTTGTCAACGCGACAGATAGCGACTGGGTCAATGCCGCATCGACTCTGAAAGCATGCGGAATAGAGGTAGAAAATCTGTGTGGCTGCGACAAGTCGAAGTGGTTCGAGGAGTGAGATGCGATCTTCGACATGGATGACCCAAGCAATAGTGCGCCTCTCGGCGGTCGCATATAACGAGGTCCGCCCGGATACGCTCGGGTGCGGCAAACCGGTGCGGGCGACGGAGCTGTCTTTTAGGAAATGAATGATGTCCGGCGATATTGAAGGCGTAAAGAGGGTTCGCGACACACTCGACTTCGTGCTGAAACCCGCCATGGAGGGTTTTGTCGAAGCGAACATGAAAGCCCGCCACGGCAACCGATGGCTTCATTTCGCCAGCCGCTCCGCCGGCCAGGGACCGAACGAACCGCTCGACAGCTATGGGCTGCTGAAAACCGTCCTCGACAACTGGCAGGACGTTTTTGCCGAGAGGTTCGATCGCAAGAACTCGGCCAAGGCTCGGCGACATTTCTCGACCGTCTTCGACGCGCGCAACACCACAGCCCATCTCAATTTGCCGCTTTCCGACGCCGAGGCGCTGAATTATCTCTACGCCATGTCGGAAGTCGCGATCCTGCTCAAGGCGATCCCGGCGACGCAGACCAAGTTGAAAGAAGCCTATGAGGCCCAGCGGCGTTCCGGCGGTCAGCCCGCAACTGCGTCTGCCGCGCCGGCCGTCGCGCCCCCGTCAAAACCTCAGCCGGTAGCGCCCTTTCTGGATTTGCAGCCGACTTCGACCGCCGATGACGCCAGTGGCAAGAGCCTCAAGCCGTGGATCGAGGTTGCGCTGCCGCATCAGGACGTGATCGAAAACCGCACCAAACAGGCGGAGTTTGCAGCCGACCTCTATGCGGTGGACAATGGCCACGCCGAGGGCAATTACGCCTCCGCCAAACAGTTTTTCGGCATCACCTTTCTGACGAACGGCCTGAAGCGCGTTCTCATCACGGCCGCGCAAAGGCTGGCCAATGCTGGCGGCGATCCCGTCATCGGCCTGCAAACATCGTTCGGCGGCGGCAAAACCCACACGATGCTGGCGCTGTATCATCTGGCGAAGCATCTCGCCGAAGGCGGGTTGCCCGAGGAATTGCCGGGCGTCGCCGAGATCGTCGCCGAGGCCGGCGTGGCAAAGCTGCCTCAGCCAAAGATCGCCGTGTTCGTGGGCTCGGGCATCGGGCCTGACGTGAGCCTCAAGCTCGAAAAAGGACCGCGCGTCCATACGCCATGGGGCTATCTGGCGTGGCGGCTCGCCGGCGACGAGGGTCTAAAGCTCGTCGCCGAGGCTGAGGCGGCGCGCACCAGCCCCGGTTCCGGCTTGTTGGTTGAAGTGTTCAAGCTGGCCGGGCCGAGCGTCATTTTGCTCGACGAACTGACCATGTACGCGCGCCAACTCGACGACGCGCGCTTCGAGGCCTTCCTGTCCTTCATCCAGTCGCTGACCGAAGCCGCGAAAATGGCGCCGGGCATTCTCATCGTCGGCTCGTTGCCAGAGAGCGACACGGAAGCCGGCGGCGAACGCGGCAGACAAGCCCTGCGTCGCCTGGAGAAAGTCTTCGGCCGCGTGCAGTCGCCCTGGCTACCCGCCTCTGGCGACGAAACCTATGAAATCATCCGTCGTCGCCTGTTCCAGCCACTCGACAGCGAAGGCGAGAAGGCGCGCGACGAGACGGTGCGAGCCTTCTGGGAGCTTTACAAGAAAAACGCGGCCGAGTTCCCGCCCGAGGCGAAAGAAAAGCGCTACGAGGACCTGTTGCGGCTTTCCTATCCGATTCACCCCGAACTGTTCGAGCGTCTGTCCAAGGATTGGGCTTCACTCGAAAAGTTTCAGCGCACGCGCGGCGTCTTGCGCTTCCTCGCCAATGTGGTCGGCGTAATGTGGCACGCGCAAGCGCGCGATCCGCTCATCACGCCGGCGCGAGTGCCCATCGCTCATGAACGCATCCGGGCCAGTATCCTCTATCCGCTCGATCCCGCTTTCGCCGCCGTCGTCGATCGCGAAGTCGATGGCGACGGGTCACTGCCCAACCTCAAAGAAGCCAATCCTAGCCGCAGGATTTCGCAAGCGCGAGCGGCAACCCGCGCGGCCCGAGCTGTTTTTCTCGCGACCGCGCCGCTCGCGGGTCAAGCCAATGTTGGCATAAGGGGGCCAAACTGGCGTTTGGCTTGCGCCGAGCCGGGCGACCAATTGGCGATTTTTGGCGAAGCTCTTCGTGAATTGATGGAGAGTTCGGCTTTCCTTTATGAGGAAGCGGGCCGTTATTGGTTCTCGACGCGACCGACGTTGAACCGATTCGCCGACGAAAAGGCCAAATCATTTCCATCGCATGCGGTCGATGAAGCGATCATCGAGGTTCTGCGATCGGACGCGACCCAAAAGGACGGCTTCGCCCGCGTGTTCGCCGCGCCGGACGATCCCACTGCTA
Organism: uncultured Rhodoblastus sp.; assembly: GCF_903903185.1. GTDB lineage: Bacteria > Pseudomonadota > Alphaproteobacteria > Rhizobiales > Beijerinckiaceae > Rhodoblastus. The sequence continues at coordinate 13,549 of NZ_CAIUXT010000184.1, read as the reverse complement.
TCGACGAGGCCATCGCCTTGTCGCTGGCAATCTTAGGGCCATCGCTGCCCCACGGCGGCAAAGGCATCGCCAAGAGCCCAGCGACGGACGCCGTGACCGACGCCGTGACGCGCTGCCGCGCATCGCAACGCCGCTTCCGCAACACGTTATTGTTCGTTGCTGCGGACGAGAGCAGTCTGGCGACGGCGCGAGAATCCATGCGCCGTTCGATGGCTTGGGCTTCAATCGTCGGCGACAGCCGACTGCAACAGGAGCTGACGCAAGGCCAATCGGCCAACGCTAAAGAGATGGCGCGCAACAGCTCTGAAGGCGCGCGGCGCGCAGTGCGCAACGCTTGGAACCATATTCTTTTCCCAATCAAGTCGGATGCGACCGCAGCCGGGAAAGCGTTCGACCTTGAACACATTTCCGTCAGCGCCAAAGATAAGGGCGCCATTCCTGCGGGCGTCTATGAAAAGGTCCGCTCCGACGGCGCAACAACGGAAAAGATCGGCCCCGACTCGCTTTGGCATAAGGTGAAACCCTTGTGGGCCGAAGACCAGCAGCACTTGGCCATTGACGATCTTGTCGATTGGTTCGCCGCTTACGTTTATCTACCCAAAGCGCGTGACCGCGTAGTGATCGAAACCGCGATTCGCGAGGCGCTGGGCAAGCTCGACGCGCCATTCGGCTATGCGACGGGCTATGACGCCGCGACTAAGAAGTATGAAGGGCTGACTTACGCGAAGTCCGGCCCGGAATTTTTCGCTCCGAAGAGCCTTCTGGTGCGGGCCGAGCCGGCCATTGCTCAAATCAAGGCGCAGCAGCCAATGCCTCAGCCGGGAGCGCCCATTGGGGGGCCACAACCCGGCGGCACGCCGAAAACGGATTCGGCGCCGCAACCTGGCCCAGCAAAGCCAACCAAGCCGCACCGTTTTTACGGATCGGTCGAACTCGACATGTCCAGGCCGGTGAAAAACTTTGATGCCATCTTGAACGCGATCGTGATGGAGCTTCAGCACACGCCCGGAGCGAAGGTGAAGCTGACGCTTGAGATCGAAGCCAGCGCTCCTGATGGCTTTGACGAAAATGATGTCGGTGTCGTTCGCGACAACACGCGGCAGATGAAGTTCAACCCAGGTTCGACCGGGTTTGAGTGAGATCATTAACGGGATTATTCTTGGAAATGTTTGCAAAATCGACCATTTGCGCGCGTCCCGGCTGGACCCAGTCGTTAGTCGACGAATTGCTTGGTGAGCCTGATGAGACGGCCAAGGCATTCACTTGGGCACGCAACACGTATCTTTATGCGCCTCATCGTGTTTATGAAATTGAGGCGTCCGATCGCTTCAGAAAAGTGATGCGACCCTTCAAAACTGTCGATTACGCGATTTGCCAGTCGCACATCCAAACGGGTTCGCCTTTCGAGGAAAGCCTGCGATCCATGACGATCGCAGTTGCAATTTTCAGCATGGACCGCGTCAAGCGAGGAGCTATAGGCCACCACAGCGCATCCACTGGCGAAAGAATTGCCTTTCACGGCCACGCTAACGGCGTTCTAGAAGAGGTGATGGTTAATTACGCGCGCGACGTCTTATGTGACGTTGATGAAGACGTTGTCGACATTTTCTGTGCGGCAAACTCCCTTTCCTCGCTGCGCGCAGTTCGATATACCAAATATCGCGCAGTGGCCGATGCATACCCTGCTCTCGCGGAAAAATGCGGCGAAAAGATATTGTTTGAGTTTTTGTATGACTAATGGCGGATTTGCGGATCGCAATCCGAATTTTTCCAATCCGCTTACCAGGTGCTTACCACAACGAAAATGGCGGCGAAACCGCCGCCGTTTATTTCCTTCAAGTCCTTGAAAAGGCTTGGTGAGCGCGATGGGACTCGAACCCATGACCCTCTGATTAAAAGTCAGATGCTCTACCGGCTGAGCTACGCGCTCCCTTACGGGAAAGACGGGAAGTACAGGGCTTCGTCCCGTCGGTCAATAGGATGAAACGCCTCGCGCCGCGCCCCGTCGCCGTCGCCATTGCTCGACCAGCCTCCAAACACCTGGATTTGTTTTTATCGCGGCTTTTGCCGCAAGGCCGGCCGCAAAAACCGCCTGCGCCGCCAGCCCGGCGAGGCCGGGGGCGTAAAACGCGTCGGCCATGGCTTCGATCTCGTCGCAAAAGGTCGTCTTGTAGCGCGCGTCGCCGAGGCCGAGATCGAAAGCCGCGATTTTTCGCGCGCAGGCGTCGCGCAGCACATGGGTCAGCAGGATTTCGCCGGGACTGGACCGGGCGATTTCGGGATCGGGGTCGAAGGAATTGAACAGGCCTTGCAACCGCCCGCCACAATGGCCCGCGGCAAAAGTGGCGATCACCCGCCCGTCGAGTTCGAGGGCGTGGAGTTCGAGCGCCGGCGGCGCGCCCGATTGGGCGAAAGCAGCCAGCGCCGCATAAAAGGCGCGGGTCGCCGCCGCTTCGCCGCCCTCGCGCGGACCGGCGCCGCGCAGGCGCTTCTGGCGGAAGAAGGCGTCGAGGATTTCGCCCGCCTGCTCCGGGTTCGCGGCGCGAACATGGCGCAACGCGCCCATGCCGGCGAGGCGCTGCTCCTTCTTGCGCAATTTCTTGCGCGTTTGCGCCGAGAGCCGCGCCGCCAGCCAGGCCTCGCCGTCCGCTCCGAGTTTCGTCGCGTAACCGCGGTTCGCAGCCGGCCGGTGCGGCAGCAGAACCAGCGGATTGGCTGCGCCGCGCCAGACGAGGGGCAGGTTGAGCAGCCGATAGAGATGCGGTCCGCCCTTCGCCCGCGCCGCCTCGCGCAGCAGTAGGCGCAGGTCGCGCGCGGCAAAGGCGGCGTCGGCGCGAAACAGGCCGAGATTGGCGTTGCAATGTTTGCCGCCGAGAAATTGCGCGATGCGCAGCGGCCCGAAACGAAAAACGCCAAAAGGCAGCAGCGCCAGCGGCGCGCCGAGGGCGTCGCGCGCGACGATGAAAAACGGCTCGACCTTTTGCTGGCGTGCGAAACATTCGAGCCAGGCCAGCAGGAAATCCTCGCTCTGATAGAAGGAGCCGCAAACCGCCGGGTTCAGGGCCCGCCAGGCGTCAAGCGCGTCGCGCGGCTGCGCGCAGACGGTGACGCCGGCGAAAGCGGCGCCCCGCGTCACGCCGCCTGGCTGAAAATCCTGTCGCGGCGCGGCGACGGTCATCGGCGCCTCCCGATGGCGTCTCGTTACGGGCTGCAAAGACGCTTTCTAGCAACGAAAGATCAAGAGTTGGTTGCTATCTGTGGTTGTGTCCGAGGCTATGGGTTGCAACGGCATGCTGGCCAGGAAAACATTGATCTCGGCGGGATTGGGCCTGTGTCGCGCCACCGGCCTGCATCGGCTCGCCGGCGGCGCGTTGCGCGGACGGGGCGCCATCTTGACGTTTCATCGCGTCCGCCCGGCCGAAAACCGCCTTTTTGCGCCCAATGCCCAGCTCGAAATCACCCCCGAATTCCTCGACCGCGTGCTGACCCGCCTGCACGCCAACGGATTCGAAATCGTGTCGCTCAACGAGGCGGCGGCGCGGCTGATCGAAGATGACCGTTTGCGCGCGCCCTTCGCGGCGCTGACCTTCGACGACGGCTTTCGCGATGTCGTCGTTCATGGGTTGCCGGTGCTGGAGCGCCATGAAGCGCCTTTCACCTGCTATGTCGCCCCCGCCTACGCCGACCGCACGGCGCGGCTATGGTGGGTGGAACTGGAGGAGGCGGTCCGCCGCCTCGACCGGATCGAGCTCGATTTCGACGGCGCGCGCTTGTCGTTGCCGGCGCGCAGCGACGCCGAAAAGTGCGCCGCCTTCGCGCGGCTATATCGTCTGTGGCGGCGCGGCGGCAACGAAAGGCTGTTGCGCCAGATCGCGCGGCTGCGCGAACATGCCGGAATCGACTGGCGCGAACTGGTCGATGAACTCTGCCTCGACTGGATCGAATTGCTCGCCCTCGCCGCCCATCCGCTGGCGACCATCGGCTCCCATACGCTGACCCATCCGCGGCTGGCGCTGCTGGCCGAAGCCGACGCGCTGGCCGAAATGGCGCAAGGGCGGGACAGGCTGGAGCTCGAACTCGGCAGGCCCTGCCGCCATTTCGCCTATCCCTATGGCGACGCCCGCTCGGCCGGGCCGCGCGAATTCGACTATGCCGGGCGGCTTGGCTTCGCCACCGCCGTCACGACGCGTCCCGGCATGATCTTTCCAGATCATGCGGCGCATCCGCGCGCCCTGCCGCGTCTTTCGGTCAACGGCCTGTGGCAGGACGCGGCGAGCTTCGACGCGCTATTGTCCGGCGCGCCCTTCGCCTTTTGGAATCGCGGGCGCCGGCTCGATATCGATTGAAACGCGGCTTCAATCCGGCCGCTCCATCCACACAATCAGCGGAACCAGCGGAACCGCCCAGCCAAGGCCGAGCAGAGCGAAAATGATCATTCGAAGCACGCCCGATTCGACCTGCAAGGCGGTTTTCTGCGCCAGAACCATGGCCAGCAGGGCATAGACGACGACGAACAGGACCATGAAAATCGCCCCGATCAATTTCCTCGTGCGGTTGCGCATGGATATCTCCCTCAGAGCGTTTTCAAGCGAATTCAATGCCGGATATGCGCCAGCCGTGTTCATTACAAGTTCATGGCCGATCGGGCAAATTGCTTCCCGACGCGCCGTTCGGGCGCGGAATCTGGAAAGATATTCAAGAACCACGAGGCCTGGGAGAGCAAAATGCGTATTTTAAGGATTTCCGCCCTCCTGCTCGCCTGCGCTTCCGGCGCGCTGGCGCTGTCGCCGGCGCTGTCGCAGACATTGGCCCAGGCGGACAAGCGCGACGCGCCGCAAGCCCAGACCGAGAAAATTTCTCCCGATCGGGACCATAGTGAAAAATTCGCCGAATGGCGGGCGCGCCGGGCCGAGCGCCTCGCCGAGCGTCTCAAACTGACCGACGCCCAGAAGGCCGCGTTCAAAGATCTGCAGGACGCCCGCGCCAAGGCGCACGCCGACGCCCGGACCGCCCTTGGCGCCGGCAAGCCCGACCTGTCGACTTTCGAGAAGCGGATCGGCTTCCGCGAGGCCTATCTGCAAGCCCAGCTCGACGCGCTCAAAGCGGTCGCGCCGAAGGAAATCGCTTTCTACAACAGCCTCGACGACAAGCAGAAGCAGGAATTCGAGGAAATGCAGCGCCACGGCGCGAGGCGCGGCTGGGACCATGGCGGCGGCGGCTGGGGCCATCGTCATCGTCACGGCGGCCGCGACGACGAATAATTCCGGCTTGCCGGAACGCGCAACCGCATCGGCGCAAGCCGGTGCGGTTTTTCTTTGCCTCGCGCGGCGCGGCCAGCCTAAATGCCGCGTAATATCACCAGCCGGAAAACGAAATGCCGAATAGACACGAGCACAGGGACGAACAGGCGCCCGACGTCTTCCGCGACGTGCGCCGATGGCTGTGGCTCGTCGCCGGACTCATCGTCGCCATGGTGGTGGTCGGCGGCGCGACGCGTCTAACCGAATCCGGGCTTTCGATCACCGAATGGAAGCCGGTGACCGGAGTCCTGCCGCCGCTCAACGAGGCGGACTGGCGCGAAGCTTTCGAGAAATACCGGCAGATTCCGCAATATCGCGAATTGTTTCCGGATATGGACCTCGCCCGGTTCAAGACCATTTACGCCTGGGAATGGGGCCATCGGCTGCTTGGCCGGCTGCTCGGCCTGATTTTCGCCGGACCCTTCCTGTGGTTTCTCGTCAGGGGAAAAATCACCGGCGCCTTGCGCTGGCGTCTCGCCGGGATATTCGCCCTTGGCGCCCTTCAGGGTGTCGTCGGCTGGTGGATGGTCTCTTCCGGCCTCGTCCATCGCGTCGAAGTGGCGCAGGAGCGCCTCGCCATCCATCTTCTGCTCGCCAGCCTGACGCTCGCCCTGGTGCTGTGGACCGCCGCCGGCCTCGTGCCCAATTATCGCGATTCGCTTGGCGCCGGCGCAGCCCGGCTGCGGGTCGAAGCGGGCGCCCTGCTGCTGCTCGTGCTTGTGCAGATCGGTTTCGGCGGTCTCGTCGCCGGCCTGCGCGCCGGCCTCGTCTATAACGAATGGCCGCTCATGAACGGGCGGATCATCCCGCCGCTGGCCCAATTGTTCGATTTGTCGCCCTGGGTCGTGAATTTCCTCGATAATATCACCATGGTGCAGTTCCAGCACCGCATCGCGGCCTATTTGCTGTTGGCTCTGGCGCTGTTTCACGCCGTCCATGCGCAAAAGCCGGCGCTCGGCCGGCGCGCGGCGCGCCGATCGATCCTGCTTGCGGCTTTCGTCGGCGTCCAGGCCGGATTGGGAATCGCCACCCTGGTGCTGGCCGTGCCGCTCTGGGCGGCGCTGGCGCATCAGGCCATGGCGATGGGCGTGCTCGGCATGGCGACGATCCATCGCCGCAAGATGGATTGAGTTTCGAGAATATTTTCCTCGCCGCTGTTTCTGCCCGAAAAGTCAGCGGCTTTTCGGGAACACCCGGGTCGCCGTCAGGCCGGCGGGCACATGCTTTGCAAAAACGCCCGCGCCTCGTCCGAAAAAGGTTTCGACCGCCGCGTCGCCGTGTCGGTGAGAACGACAATGGCCTCCGCCGTGGCGACGCATTCGTCATGCTGAAACAAGGCCTGGGCCATGCGCGCCGAACTTCGCCCGACGCTCATGACCGTGGTGCCGATCTCGACCTCGCCCGGCCAGTTCATTTCCTTGCGATAATCGAGCACCAACCGCGCCAGCACGAAGGCGCCGTCAGGCCCGCAGAGATCGACCCCGGCGTTGAGCAGAAGCTCGACGCGACCCGATTCGAGGAAAGTCACGAATACCGCATTATTGACATGCCCCTGCCGATCCGTATCGCCATAGCGCAGTTTTTCGCGGGAAACATGGGGAAAATATTGTAGCGAAGGCGCCGGTCCAGGTGTCAAAACGGAAAGGAACGGAATTTGCAAATTAACGCCTCCAGGCAGGGATAGGGTTTCCGCCGACCGTGTCATCAACCGGATTTACCTAGGGTATCCGATATTTGGCGAGCAAGAAAAGTGCCGGCTGAGCATTTGCGGGCATTGTAGCTTTTTTCTATGTCGCTTTTGGGAAGCCGGCTTCAGCCGAGAAAATTCGCGAGCACGACGGTAAGCGCGTAGACCGCCGCCGCGAGCAGACTGGTGGCGATCGCCTTTCTGGCCAGCATCGGCGAGACCGGCGCGCCGGGGTCGGCGCCCTCGGGCAGGCTTTCGGCCTCTTCGCCATGGTTTCGCACGCCGAAAGGCAGCACCGCGAACAGGCAGACCCACCACGCCGTGAAATAGACCGCGACGCTCATGGGCAGCGAAAACGGCGTGTAATTGAAACCGGCCATTTTTCGCCCTTCCATTCGCCAAACCGTCGCCGGCGCCGCCTTTTTGGCTGCGGCGCCGGCAGCAATCAGACCTGCTCGATCTCGACCAGGGTTCCGTTGAAATCCTTGGGATGCAGAAACAGCACCGGCTTGCCATGGGCGCCGATTTTCGGATTGCCGTCGCCGATCACCCGCGCCCCCGCGGCTTTCAGCTTGTCGCGCGCGGCGAGGATGTCCTCGACCTCGTAACAGACGTGATGCATGCCGCCGTCTGGGTTTTTTTCGAGAAATTTGGCGATCGGCGAATTTTCGCCGAGCGGCTCCAGCAATTCGATCTTGGTGTTGGGCAGTTGGATGAACACCACGGTGACGCCGTGCGCGGGCTGCTGCGTCGGAGCGGAAACCTGCGCGCCGAGAACGTCGCGATAGGTCGAGGACGAGGCGGCGATGTCCTTGACCGCGATGGCGACATGGTTGAGACGACCAATCATCTGAAACTCCTTCATATCCGGTTGACCGTGACCAGTCGCGCGCACCGATTCCCCCGCGCTGGCCAACGGGGCGGCTTTGGACGCCCGCATTTCGACGCACGCCCCTCCGCATTGGCCCTTCGAGCCTAATCGACGAACTCCGTTCCGTCGATTAGGCTCCCGGCCTATACGGATCCGGAAAGTCTTGCTCTTTTCGCAGCCATGCCGCTTTTTTATGGCGCAACTTGCCTAAGCATCCGCCAGACCGGTCGATATTGGCCTGTTAGACTTCGATCGCCAGCACGTGGACATGCGGCTTCTTGCCCCAGGCGTTGGAGACGGCGGCGCGCACCGCCTTCTCGACCGCCGTGCAGGCGGCGTCGGCGTCCTTTTTCTTGCCGCGCGGCAGCCCGTCCAGCGTCTGGAACAAGGCGCGGTCCACCACTTCGTCCATCGGACGATTGTCGCGCGTCTTTTCCGGCAGACCGAACATCAGCACATCGGGCGTGCCCGCGATGTCGCCCTGGGCCGTCACCGCGAAAGCGATGGTGACGATGCCGGCGGCGGCGAGGCGGTGGCGCTGGCGGAAACAATCGTCCTTTTCCGGCAAGATCACGTCGCCGTCACGATAGAGCCGGCCATGATGGATTTGCGGCAGATGGGCCGGCGCGTCCGGTCCCAGCGAGATCATGTCGCCATTATGCGCCACCAGCACCTGTTCGACGCCCTGCTCGCGCGCGAATTCGGCGTGAACGCGCAGATGCAGCGGCTCGCCATGGGCCGGAACGGCGATCTGCGGCCGCAGCCATTGATAAAGCTGCGCCACTTCGCCACGGCGCGGATGGCCCGAGCAATGGACCAGGGCGTCGCGATCGGTCAGCACATCGGCGCCCTGCAGGATCAGCGCGTTGACGATGGCGTTCACTTCCCGCTCGTTGCCCGGAATGGTTCGCGACGAAAAGATCACCAGATCGTTGGTGGCGAGCTTGACCGGATGGTCGCCGCGCACGATGCGCGACATGGCGGCGCGCGCCTCGCCCTGGCTGCCGGTGGCGAGAATCAGCAGGCGATGCGGCGGAATGCGCGAAAACGAATCCAGCCCCAAAAGTTCCGGCACGCCGTCGAGAAAGCCGCATTCGCGCGCCACATCCATGGCGCGCTCCATGGCGCGGCCGGCCAGCACGATCTGGCGTCCCGCCTGGTGGGCGGCAAGGCATACCGCGCGCAACCGCGCGACATTGGAGGCGAAGGTGGTGACCAGCACCCGCCCCTTCGCCGCGCCGATCTTTTCGGTCAGGACTTTGGCGACATCGGCCTCCGACGGGCTCACGCCGTCGCGCAAGATATTGGTCGAATCGCAGATCAGGGCGCGCACGCCCTCGTCGCCGATCTGCTTGAGCCGCGCGATGTCGGTGGACAGGCCGAGGCCCGGATTGGCGTCGAGCTTCCAGTCGCCGCTATGCACCACCGTTCCGGCCGTGGTGCGGATCGCCAGCAGGTTGGCTTCGGGAATCGAATGCGACATTGGCACGAATTCGATTTCGAACGGCCCGAGCGTCAGCCGCGCCCCCTGCGCGACGATATGGATCGGCACCTGCGGCGCGCCGGGTTCGGCGAGGCGGCGGGTGTGCAGCAGGCCGGCGGCGAAACGCGTGGTGTAGACCGGACAGCCGAGGCGCGGCCAGAGCGCCGCAATCGCCCCGACATGATCCTCGTGGGCATGGGTGATGATCAGGCCGAGCAGGTCCTTCCTGTGCTTCTCGATGAAAGCCGGATCGGGAAGAATCAGATCGACGCCGGGCATATCCGCGCCGGCGAAAGCGACGCCGCAATCGACCATGATCCATTTGCGCTTGTCAGGAGTCCCGAACCCGTAAAGCGCGGCGTTCATTCCTATCTCGCCGAGGCCGCCGAGCGGCGCAAACACGATTTCATCTGTTCCAGAAGCCATTTTGTTCTTTCGTCGATTCCGCGCCGATCCCGATCGCGCAACAAGCCGTCGGGCTTTGGTAAATATTTCGAAAATCTCGACTTTATCGCCGCGACATTGGGCGATCCGGCGCCGCCGCGCAAGCGGCGCAGCCCCGATCCATTCCGATTGCTCCGGATCGGGCGTGTGGTTTTTCGATTCACGCATTGGCGTCGCGCGAACCGTCGCCCGACGCCCCGGCAAAACCTATGACCGACCGAAGTCGACGTCCCCGGCTTCGACGATTTCCACCGCGCCGTCGGGCGCCTCAAGCAGCATCCGCCCGCATGCATCGACGCCGCGAAAAATCCCTTCCCGCGCCCGGTCCGCGCCGCTGACCCGGACCGGGCCGCCGATCCCGCCGGCATGGCCGAGCCAGGCCGCGCGCACGGCGGCGAAATTCTCGCCCCGCGCCCAGATATCGAGCCCGTCGGCGACCGCGTCGGTCAGCGCGGGAAACAAGGTTTCACGATCCGCCGGGGCCGCGCCGATGCTTTTGAGGCTTGCGGTAGGATAGGGCGCGTCGCCGGGCGAGGACTGGCAATTGACGCCAAAGCCGATGACGCAGCCGAACAGGCCATTGGCGAGACAGGCGCCGTCAAGCAGCAGGCCGGAGAGCTTGGCCCCATCATAGAGCGCGTCGTTCGGCCATTTGAGCTTGAGCCGCGCGTCGCCGCCGAGAATTTTTTGCAGGGCGCCAGCCAAAGCGACACCGGCGACGAAGCTCAGTTGCGACGACAGGGGCGGCGGCGCCGGATCGACCAGCAACAGGCTGGCGTAAAGATTGCCCGGAGGCGAGCGCCATTGCCGGCCAAAACGCCCCCTGCCCCGCGACTGTTCGTCCGCGACGATCCACAGGCGGCCGGGGTCTCCCAGAGCGAGGCGGCTCATCGCCTCGTCATTGGTCGAGCCGAGCGCCGCGAATTGCTGTAGCCGATAGCCGGCGGCCAAAGCCTTTTCGCCGAGCTTCACGCGATCAGAACAGCGACTGCGCGGCAAAGCCGGCGGCGCGGATCAGCGGCGCCGGGACGACCCAGAAGGTCAGCATGGCCAGCGCGCCGAGCGCCAGCACCGTGCGCTGGGTGAAGGTGGAATCGTCGAACGCCTTGCCGGGCTCGTCGAAATACATCAGCTTGACGATGCGCAGATAATAATAGGCCGACACCGCGCTGGTCAGGATGCCGAGCACCGCCAGCCAGTAGAGATGCGCCTCGACCGCCGCCATGAACACATAGAATTTGGCGAAAAACCCGGCCAGCGGCGGCACCCCGGCGAGCGAGAACATCAGCATGGCGAGAAAAAACGCCATCGGCGGGTCGGTGCGGGCAAGCCCCGAGAGGTCGGTAATCTGCTCCACCGGGCGGCCATCGACCCGCATCGACAGGATCGCGGCGAAGGCGCCGAGCGTCATCGTCATGTAGATCGCCATATAGGTGATGATGCCCTGGACGCCGGCCTGCGTGCCGGCGGCGAGTCCGACCAGGGCGAAGCCCATGTGGCCGATCGACGAATAGGCCATCAGCCGCTTGATGTTGGTCTGGGCGATGGCGGCGAAGGAGCCGAGCGTCATCGAGGCCAGCGCCATGAACACGATCACCTGCTGCCATTGCGCCAGCGCCCCGGGAAAGGCGGTGATGATGACGCGGGTGGCGATGGCGACCGCCGCCACTTTCGGCGCCGAGGCGAAAAACGTGGTGATCGGAGTCGGCGCGCCTTCATAGACGTCCGGCGTCCACATGTGGAACGGGACCACCGACATCTTGAAGGCGAGGCCGGCCAAAAGGAACACCAGACCGAAGATCACCCCGATGTTCGGATGGTCGCCGATGGCAAGGGCGATGCCGGTGAAGGTCACCGTGCCGGCGAAGCCGTAGAGCAGCGAGGCGCCATAGAGCAGCATGCCCGAGGAAAGCGCGCCGAGGACGAAATATTTGAGGCCGGCTTCGGAAGCGCGCGCGTCGTCGCGGCTTAGCGCCGCCACGACATAGAGCGACAGCGACATCAGTTCGAGGCCGAGATAAAGCGCGATCAGGCCATTGGCGGAAATCAGCATCAGCATGCCGAGCGTCGCCAGCACGATCAGCACCGGGAATTCGAACTTGTCGACCCCGGCGCGGCGCAGGAAATCGCCGGACATCAGCAGCGAGACGATCGAGCCGCCGAGCGCCAGCACCTTCATGAAGTCGCCGAAATGGTCATCGATGAAGGCGCCGTTGAACACCACGCCCTCGACCGGCGAGCCGAGCAGGATGGCGAGCAGCGCAGCGCCTAAAATGGCGGCGGCGAGTTCGCTGATCGGCCCGTCGTCTTCTTTGCCGCGAAAGGCGCCAACCAGCAGCAAAAAGACCGCGCCGACCGCCAGAATGACTTCCGGGAGCGCATGGGCGAGTTCGGGATAAAGCGAATTCATGGCTTGCGCTTTCAGTGCAGGGACAAGGCGGCGGTCTTGGTCAGTGTCAAGGCGGCGTCATAGCCCTTGACCAGCGCCGCGACCGAACCGGAACAGGCGTCGAGAATCGGACCGGGATGCACGCCGTAGAACACCGTCAGCAGAACCAGCGGCGCGAGGATCAGCATTTCGCGCGTATCGAGATCGGTCAGGCCTTGCAGGCTTGGCTTTTCCAGCTTGCCGAATATGACGCGCCGATAGAGATAAAGCGCATAGGCGGCGGAGAGGATGACGCCGAAAGTGGCGAAGAAGGTCACCCAGCTATTGACCTGGAACGTGCCGAGCAGAGAGAGGAATTCGCCGATGAAACCCGAGGTGCCGGGCAGGCCGACATTGGCCATGGTGAACACCATGAACGCAACCGCGTAATTCGGCATCCGGGCGACGATGCCGCCATAGGCCGCGATCTCGCGCGTGTGCAAGCGGTCGTAGACTACGCCGACGCAAAGGAACAGCGCGCTGGCGACGAGGCCGTGCGACACCATCTGGAACACCGCGCCCTGCACCGACTGCTGGTTCATCGCGAACAGGCCCATGGTGACGAAGCCCATATGCGCCACCGAGGAATAGGCGATGAGCTTCTTGATGTCCTCCTGCACCAGCGCCACCAGCGAGGTATAGAGAATCGCGATCACCGACAGGGCGAAGACCAGCGGCGCGAAATAATGCGACGCGTCGGGGAACATCGGCAGCGAGAAGCGAATGAAGCCATAGCCGCCCATTTTCAGCAGGATGCCGGCCAGAATGACCGAACCCGCCGTGGGCGCCTCGACGTGGGCGTCGGGCAGCCAGGTATGGACCGGCCACATCGGCATTTTCACCGCGAAGGAGGCGAAGAACGCCAGCCACAGATATTTCTGCAGTCCCGGATCGAAATGGGTGTTCAGCAGCACGACGATGTCGGTCGTGCGGGTCTGCGCATACATCGCCAGAATGGCGATCAGCATCAACAGCGAACCGGCCAGCGTGTATAGAAAGAACTTGAAGCTGGCGAAGATGCGCCGCTTGCCGCCCCAGACGCCGATGATGATGAACATCGGGATCAGGCCCCCCTCGAAGAACAGATAGAACAGCACCAGATCGAGCGCGCAGAACACGCCGATCATCAGCGTCTCCAGCACCAGGAAGCAGATCATGTAACTTTTGACGCCCGTCTGGATCGAGGACCAGGAGGCCCCGATGCAGAAGGGCATCAGGAATGCGGTCAGCACCACGAAGGGGAAGGAAATGCCGTCGACGCCCATCTTGTAGCTGAGGCCGGCGCCGAACCAGGCGCGCTCTTCGACGAACTGGAACTCCGCCACGCCAGGGACGA
>NZ_CAIUXT010000183.1 GCF_903903185.1 uncultured Rhodoblastus sp. | reverse complement strand
ATTTCCGGCACTTCCTGCTGGAACAGCCGGGCCATGAATTGCGGATGGGTGCGCGACAGGAAGATCTGCGGCCCGCGCTGTTCGCGGCGCACGTCATAGACCTAGGCGCGAACACGGTCGCCGGGGCGGACCAATTCGCGCGGGATCATTTCGTCGCGGCGCACGATGGCCTCGGAACGGCCGAGATCGACGATGACATTGCCATATTCGACGCGCTTGACGACGCCATTGATGACATCGCCGATACGGTCCTTGAATTCGTCATACTGCCGGTCGCGCTCGGCCTCGCGCACCTTTTGCACGATCACCTGCTTGGCCGATTGCGCGGCGATGCGCCCGAATTCGACCGGCGGCAGGGTTTCGGCGATCCAGTCGCCGACCTGTGCGGCGGGATTGCGCTTGCGGGCGTCGGCGAGCAAAATCTGGGTGGCGTCGTTCTCGATCTGCTCGACCACCAGCATCAGCCGCGAATAGCGCACTTCGCCGGTGCGCGGATTGATTTCCGCGCGCACCTCGGTCTCCTGGCCGTAGCGCGAGCGCGCCGCCTTCTGCATCGCGTCTTCCATCGAGGCGAGCACGATCGAGCGGTCGATCGACTTGTCGCGCGCGACGGCGTCGGCGATTTGCAAGAGTTCAAGACGGTTGGCGCTGACGGCCATGGAATTTCTCCTGTTCGATCATTTCTTCTTGAATTGCGCCCGCACGCCGGAAGGCATGACGGGTTTCGATTTACGGCCCTTCGGCGGCTTGTTGGCGCCGGCGCCGAAGCGTCCGGGGCCGCGCGCCGGCGGCGTTCTTTCTTCCGGCGAGGATTCTTCAGTCTCTTCCTCGCCCGATCCGTTGATCTGCGCCTTGGCGGCGCGCAGCGATTCGCGGATCAATTCCTCGGTCAAGACCAGCTTGGCCTCTTCGAGATCGCGCAGTTTCAATCTCGGGGTCTTTTCCTCGTCCGGCCCGGCGTCCTTGCGCTCCAGCGTCAGGACGCCGTCGAGCCCCTCGCCTTCGACGGAAAGAATCGCGCCGCGAAACCTTTTGCGCCCGCTCTCATGCGGCCGGCTCAACTCGACCCGAGCCTCCATGCCGAGGGCGCGGCGAAAATCCGAAACCCGCACCAGCGGACGGTCGATGCCGGCGGAAGAAATTTCGAGCCGGTAGGCCTGGGATATGACATCCTCGACATCGAGCGCCGGCGACAGCGCGTCATGGATTTCCTCGCACTGGTCGATGGTCAGCGTGCCGTCGGGCCGCTCGGCCATGATCTGCACCGTCATGCCCTGGCCTGCGAGAATCTTGACCCGCACCAGCCGAAACCCCATCGAGACCAGAATCCGCTCGGCCAGCGCGCCGACCCGCGCGGCCATGCCGTTTTCCCCGACCAGACGCGGCTCGTCCATCGGCGCGTCGAGTTCGGGGTTTTCGGCAATCGCCGTCGTATCGATCGTTCTGGCCTTGGTGTCGCTCAAATTTTTATGTCCGATGCGCCCCGGCGAGCGGGAAACGGCAGGCGGGTAAAACAAAAAAGAGCGGGTCCCGCCTGGGCCCCACTCCCGCGAGGCCTGATATTTGGCCATGACGAAGATGTTGACTGAGAACTATATAGTCGAACGCGCCCGTGAGCGCAAGACCGGGCTTTTCAGGCCGCAGGGCTCCGAACTCGGATTAACAACGCCGTCATGACCGGGCCTGTCCCGGTCATCCACGCCGGGCCACAGCTCCATCGGCAACGGATTTGCTCGAATCCCCGGTTTTTTTCGGCTGCTCCCGCGCAGCTCATTGGCGTGGATGGCCGTGACAAATCCCCGGATCAAGTCCCATAGGCGCTAAAATAGCCTGGGCATTTTTTGGTAGTTGCGTCGTCGAGGCGGTTCATGGAGATGCCGTCGCATCTCTGGGGCGCGGCGTCGGATTTCGGCGATGGTCGGATGCGGGATGATGGCTTGGCGAAGCGTTGCGACTAATTGGCGCATCAGGCGCCAGGCGCCGGGACGTGTCAGGCGGCAAGTCCCCAGTGGGGAGAGTCCTCGAGTTCGTCCACGAACGGCTCGAGCAGCAGGATCATCAAGAGATGCGCCAGCAGATAAGGCTTGGCGGAGCGTTCGTCGGCGCCGGGTGGTCCTTTGAAGCCGATCAGGCTTTTGAGGCGTTTGAAGGCGAGTTCTATGCGCCATCTGAGACGGTAAAGCGCGAGAACGTCGGAGATAGCGAATTCTTACGGTTCGAGCGAGGTGACGAGGATGACCCATTCCGCGGCGTCGAGCGTGCCTTTGGCGATTTGATGCCGACCTTTCACAGCCTCCCGTCGTGCTTTTCGTCGCGCTGCCTCGGCCGCCCGCGGCGACTTTTTTGCGGCGACAAGGCGTAAGCCGAGAGGGACGCCCGCTTTGCGCGCGATCCAGATCGGCTGATCGATGAGCCCATCCTCCTCGCCTTTGCGCAGTATCGCGAGCAGGTCGACGCGGTCGCCATCGGCGCCGAGCCAACGCGCGTTTTTCCAGCCCGCCCGCACTACGATGTCGGCGCCGGCGTCGAGGATCTCGCCCATGCGGTCGGGCTGCAAATAGGCGCGATCGCCGATGCGGATCTCTCCTTTGACAACCGGTATGCGGTCGAGCCTTTCACCGCCTTTTTCATCCGTCAGTTCGAAAAAGCCGAAGCGTTCGCCAGGCAAATCGAAGGCGCTGTGAATGCGCCACAACTTGTTTTGCTGCTTGGCGATGGCTCCGGCCTTGGCGACTGTCGTGGCGTCGATCAGGCGGATGAGCCTGCCCCGCGCCGCCTTGGGCGCGTCAAACGCCAACGTTTGACCAACAAGCAGGGCGAGCCAATCGCCGCATTGCCGCAAGCGATAAAGCAACGCGACATTTGATATATCGACGAGACCGACCGCGCTCGCCCACGCCGCCGTGCTGCGCAAACCTCTCGCGCCCAAACAATAAGCGAAAATCATCCGCAGGAGATCGACGGCGTTTGCAACGACGCGCGCGCGCAAAAACGCTTTGGTCTCGCGCGCGCTCTCCTCAAGGCGCCCCGCTCCGCCGAGCCGAGCGACAATCTGCGTCCAGTCGCGATTAACAAGTGATTCGCTGGTCATGAGCCGCTGGAATCACATTCCGATTCCACTCGTCAACGATTTATTTTAGCGCCTATGCGACTTGATCCGGGGATTTGTCCCGGCCATCCACGCCGAGCAATATCAAACCATGCGCGGAGGATGGATTTACATCGTCACAAATCGACCTAACGGCACGCTTTACACCGGCGTGACCTCAAATTTGTCGCGTCGTATTCATGAACATCGGGAAGGACTCATCGACGGCTTTTCGAAACGTCATGGTTTGAAGCGCCTCGTTTATTACGAACGCTACGAAACAATCACCGACGCGATCCAGCGCGAGAAAAACATCAAGCACTGGCCGCGCGCCTGGAAGGCGCGGCTCATTCTCGATCTGAATCCCGATTGGGACGACCTCTACGATGCGCTGGCGTAAGCCCCGAATCGACCAAGGAGCGGCCCGGCGTGGATGGCCGTGACAAGCACGGCGATGACGGCCCCCAAGATCAGAAATTAACCCGGATTCGCAACCCTGTTCTGAGGCCGGGTTCTTGAGGAACAGGGCTCCGAACTCAGGTTTAGGCCGTTTCGTGCCTATACGGCTGTCGCATAACCCGCTACATTTAGAGGGTCCCGGCGCTTGGGTAAAGGCAGAGAACGGCGGGAAGGCGACCTTTACAGACGCCCTCGGCAAAGGCGGCTTGGCGCCAGGAAGCCGTCCTTCCAGTCCCCGACGAAGCCGCGCCATCGTTATCAAAAAGCTGTCGTTCGCCAAGAGCTTGAATCGCCGGCTCCACTGGCCACCAATCGTTAATTCAGCGGCGACCTATGGCGTGACCTCAAGCACGGTAAGGAAACGCATTGCCGATCCAGGATCCCTGATTCACGTGGACGCCCGGCTGGCTGACCAGTTGTACGTTGCTTGCACGCTCGAACACCATGACGAAGTCGGATCCGCCAAACTGGAAGTAGCCCAGTTCCTCGCCCTTGTGCAGCGTCACCCCGACTTCCGCTGTGATCACGACGGACGAAACCTGGGCCATGCCGATCGGGAGGCAGGCGACGAGCCCGATCGGCGAGTCGATCACGACGAGGCCACGCGTCTGAACGAACTGGTAGCCCGTTCCGTCCTGAGCGGCGAGAACCTTGGTCTTCTTGGCGCCGACGATGGCCTCGCCGACGGTCACGTCGAGATAGGCTTGCCCCTTGATGACCTTGGCCTCCAGCACCCGGCCCTGCACCGGCGTGTGCCAGCGGTGATAGTCGTAGGTCGTTAGCGCGCTGTGGGTGAAGATGCCGCCTTTGAACCGGTCGGCGAAGGCGCTGTCCGCGAGCAGTTCGTGGATCGACCAAACGATCCCCTTTGACGTTACAAGACCATCCTTTTCCTGCGTGACGAAGATCTCGGATTTATGATTGATTCGCCAGCAGCCGACCGGTGTGGAATCCGTCGGCGAGACAATGATGCCAGGATCGGTCAGGCCCGCGATCGGCCGCATGCCCGGCTTGACGTGCCGGGCGAAGAACTGATTGAAGGTGCGGTAGGCAAGCCAATCCTCCTCGCCGGCATGGCTTGAAGGCGGCGGCATGTATTCGTCCCAATTGAACTTCGGATCGCACTTGAAAGTCTTCACGTGCCGGGCGGACTCGGTCGTGTCGAGATAGTCGCCCCATTGATCGGCGTAGCGGACGATCCACTCCGACAGCGGCGTCAGCTTTTCCGGGCGGATGCCTGGCTCAACTTGCAGTGCGCGCACGGGCGGCTGGTCGAGGAAAAAGTATAATTTGACGAAATGGTCGTAGAGATTGGTCTTGATCGTCAGTTCGGTTGAAACCAATTCGATCGGCGTCCAGGTCACCAATCCGTCGATGTAATCAAGGTAATCCTGCAACGTCTTGATATGCGCAATGGCAGGAATTTTGTATGAGGCCGCCATGCGGATCGCTTCGTTGAATCTGTCCTTCCAACCATGCGTCTCGATGAGATGAACCAATTCATTAACGATCTCATGCACGTCCGCGCCCTCCAATTTGTTATTTTATGGATCCACCCGGGAAATTTTAACGCGATCCTCCGAAGGAATGTCCCATTCTCTGACGAACCTTGCCTGACGGCCTTCGCACGATCAGACCCTACTCGGCGACGGCTTCGGCAACAATGACCCTGGTCAGCTTCATTCTGGCGTCGGATCGCGACGAGCGCCCCGCGCAACAGCGGAAATACCAAAACTCTGACTCTGTGACTCTTTCGGGCTTTCGCGCCTAGTCCGCGATCTGATTCAAGGATGATGAACGATGGCGGTTTTCGATGCCGCTGCCGGCCACTTTGCGAACTGATTTTGACGCCCAACGTCTCAGTTCAACGGCCCGGAAAACGAAGCACGCTGGCCAAGCCAGCCGGTTGCTGCTTGCGGCGATTTATGAAGGCGCAAAGCGGATCTCTGGTCCTCTGGCGTGAAGGGGTCTGCGCAACAGAAGGGGCGTCGACGCCATCGCGCGAGGGAGCGCAGCCTTCAACGCACGAAACTTGCCAGGCGTCCAGCCGATTGCCAAACTGCTCCCTGAGCGGCGGCGGAGCCTGAGGGTTCGGGGCGGCGTCAGGCCGGAGAAGACCCATGATGGCTGAAGGAAATTCCGAACCGGTCGAAATAGACCCAAACGCTCTTGCCTTGACCGGGCGCGCCATTTTCGGCGCCACGATCGGCAACATGCTAGAGTTCTATGATTTCATCACCTATAGTTTCTTCGCCATCCAGATCGGTCACACGTTCTTCCCCTCCCACAACCAATTCAGCAGCCTGATGCTGTCGCTGGCGACTTTCGGAGCCGGCTTCATCACAAGGCCGATCGGCGCCTGGGTGATTGGCGCCTATTCCGATCGGGTCGGGCGGACGCCCGCGATGATTTTCAGCTTCGCTTTGATGGGCTCGGCCATTGTCGTGCTGGCGCTTATCCCCTCCTATGACGCGATCGGCGTCGCCGCTCCCGTCCTCGCGATCACCGCCCGCCTTGCGCAGGGTTTTGCTCTTGGCGGTGAGGTTGGACCGACGACCGCCTATCTGATGGAGGCGGCCGCGCCGGAGAAGAGGGGCGTTGCGGTCGCGTGGCAACCCGCGAGCCAGCAGATCGCGGCGACCGCGGGCGCGCTCATGGGCCTCGTTCTGTCCGCCACCCTGTCCGCCGAAGCGCTTGAATCCTATGGCTGGCGCATCGCCTTCCTGGTTGGCGCGCTTGCCCTGCCCTTCGGCCTGTGGATGCGCGCCAACCTGCCGGAGACGCTCCATCGGCGCGAACAGACCGCGCCCAACGCGCCCGTCGCCGATGAGGATGGCGGGCTTGTTCGCGCCAACGCGCGCGTCATGATCCTGGGCCTGCTGATTCTGGCGAGCGGGGCAGTCATGACCTATGTGACGCAATATATGACGACCTATGCCGAGAACACGCTGCAGGTCTCGACCAACCTCGCTTTCGCCACGACCGTGGTCAGCAACGGCGTCGGCATTTTCGCCGCGCTCTTAGGCGGATGGCTTGCGGATCGCGCCGGGCGCTGGCCCGTGATGGTCTTCCCGCAGCTTGCGGCGCTGCTGATGACCTATCCGATTTTTCTGTGGATCGTCGCCACGCATAGCGCTTGGGCGCTGCTGGGCGGGCTCGGGATCCTTTCCCTGGTTGCAACCATTCCCTTCAGCGCCTTTTATGTCGCCTTCACCGAGAGCCTCCCCAAAAAAATCCGTGGCCGCGCGGGCGCCACGATTTACGCCGTCGCGATCGCCGGTTTCGGCGGCACGGCGCAATTGATCGTCGCGTGGTTGTTTCACGCGACCGGGAACGCGCTCGCGCCGGCCTGGTACATGCTGTTCGCTCAGGCCGTCGGGCTTGTCGCCATGATGATGATGCGCGAAACCGCGCCGATCCGCGCAATATCCTGACGCCGATCGGCGTCGGCTTTCCCATAGGGGCGAACCTCATCACGCCGTGAGCCGGATGTGCCCGTTCGATTATTGAAATTCGCGCTCAACGAAACAAATGCGATCGAAGAAGCGCTTTCGCCAAGTCACACTCTATGGAAATGACGCGACGGATCAGGACGTTAACCGACGAGCCGGAACTAGAATCCGCCGCCGGCAAGACGCCGATCTTGAGAACCATAACAATCGGGAATGGCTCGGAAATCAGCCTTCCGAACTGCCGCTTCAGGGTGCCGTGCGACGGCGAAGCTGACTTCCCCGAGCGTCGACTCAGGGCCAAAACGACACGGTCGCGGGTGTTGTCGGCAAGGTCAGCAACGAGCCGAACTCGGTCGATCAGGCGGTCTCAAACTTGCTCGCCGCCCTCTACATCTAGTGGGTGTATGCGATATAGGTGGATTGCTTCGCTTCGCTCAGCTCATGACGGCCCCAATTTACCCGAAAGGGCTTCATCCGATTGCCCTGTTACACGCCGCGCTTATCATGCGCCGAGGCAAAAATAGCCGCGCCCTGTTTCCTCTGTTATAAAGCCCCAATTCGTGACCAAAATGGGAAAAGGTCGATGACCGAACTGGGCTTTCCGCCGCTCTGCGACACCGAAATCGTCGCCGCGCCCCGGCTGAAGCGCGAGAGCGTCGGCGTGCGCGTCGGCGAGGGTTTTGCGGCGGTGACGGTCGGCGGCGGCGCGCCCGTCGTCGTCCAAAGCATGACCAATACCGACACCGCCGATATCGAATCGACCGTGGCGCAGGTCGCGGCGCTGGCGCAGGCCGGCTCCGAACTGGTGCGCATCACCGTGGATCGCGACGAGGCCGCCGCCGCCGTGCCGAAAATCCGCGAAAAGCTTGACGAGCAAGGCGTTTTCACGCCGCTGGTCGGCGATTTTCACTATATCGGCCATAAATTGCTCGCAGATCATCCCGCCTGCGCGAAAGCTCTGGCGAAATATCGCATCAATCCCGGCAATGTCGGCTTCAAGGACAAGAAGGACCGGCAGTTTTCGGCCATTGTCGAACTGGCGATTGAGCATGACAAGGCGGTGCGCATCGGCGCCAACTGGGGTTCGCTCGATCAGGAATTGTTGACCGTGCTGATGGACGAAAACGCCCGTTCCGCGCGTCCGGTGGACGCCCGCGCCGTGACGCGCGAGGCGCTGGTGCGTTCGGCGCTGCTGTCCGCCGCGCGGGCCGAGGAAATCGGCCTGCGGCGCGACCGCATCATACTCTCCGCAAAAGTTTCCGGCGTTCAGGACCTGATCTCGGTCTATCGCATGGTGGCGCAGCGCTCCGATTACGCGCTGCATCTCGGCCTGACCGAGGCCGGCATGGGCTCGAAAGGCATTGTGGCGTCGTCCGCCGCGCTCGGCATTTTGCTGCAGGAAGGCATCGGCGACACGATTAGGGTCTCGCTGACGCCGGAGCCGAACGGCGACCGCACGCTCGAAGTCCAGGTGGCGCAGGAAATCCTGCAAACCATGGGGTTTCGCACCTTCGTGCCGCTGGTCGCCGCCTGTCCGGGCTGCGGACGCACCACATCGACGACGTTTCAGGAACTGGCGCGCGACATTCAGGGCCTGATCCGCACAAAAATGCCGGAATGGAAAAAACTTTATCCGGGCGTGGAAACGCTGAATGTCGCGGTGATGGGCTGCATCGTCAACGGTCCCGGCGAATCGAAACATGCCGATATCGGCATATCGCTGCCGGGCACGGGCGAGACGCCCGCCGCCCCGGTGTTCATCGACGGCAAGAAGGCGATGACCCTGCGCGGCGAGGGCATAGCGCAGGATTTCGAAAAGATCGTGGAAAATTATGTCGCCCGGCGCTTCGGCGGCGAGGCGGGGGCGAGCGCGGCGGAATGAGCGGCGGCGCGGATGCGCGCTCAGGTTGCGGAATTTTGAGAGCGTCGTAATTGTGAAAAAAGCTGAAAAAAGCGCGCGTTTTTATGGTTAATTTTGCAAAAACCGCGTCGATTTCGGCTCATTTCCGGCCTGTTTCGGCGCACTCAACCGCGAGGTTGCATTTTTCGGCGGCGGGGCGAAAAGCTTTTCGGCTCTCGCGCGGACCGCGGGCCGGCGCCCGAAAACCGGGTTATTTCAGCAAGAAGCGCCCAATCGCGCCACCCGCCGCGCCCCCAGTGTTTCACGTGAAACAAAACAAGAACGCTTTCTGGCCGCCAAATCGCGGATTCCAGCACGATTTTCACTTTCACTTTTTGAAATCGCCGCCCGAGCCGCCGCCTAACCCCCCACGAAACCCGCGCCAATATTGATCGACATGGCCAGCACGGCGTTATTGTAGAAAAACGAAAGCACGCAATGGACCAGCGCGAGGCGGCGCAGCGGCCTGCCGGTGATATTGCAGTCGGCGGTGGCGCAGGCGACGCCGATCACATAGGAAAAATACAGGAAGTCGGGATAATCCGGGACATCCACGCCGGGGAAGTCGATGCCGCCGTTCCATTTGCCGGTAGCGTCCTGTTTGGCGACGCGGAAAAATTCATGCGCGTAATGCAGGGCGAAGGTCAGGTGGACGAACAGCCAGGAGCCGACAATCGTCGTCAGCGCCAGCGCGATATGCAGGCTTTTGATCTCGAAGGACAGGTCCTTGATCGAGGCGAGCTCGGCGAAAATCGCGCCGAAGGAGACCGTCGAAGCCAGCGCCGCCGCCGCCAGAATGAAATTGCGCCCCTCGTCCTGCAACGTGGCGCGGCGATGAATGTCGACATGTTCCGAGCGCAGGATCATCAGCCCGGCGAACACGAGATAAAGCCAGATGCCGACGTTCCAGCCGACCAGTCCGCGCGTCACCGGCCGCCAGTCGTCCGGCAGAAGCAGACCGACCAGAACCCCGACCAGCGCGCCGACGAACAGCCGCGGTCTTGCCCGCAGGATGCGTAACGGCTTCGGCCAGCGGGGCGGGGCGGGCGCGGTGGGCATGAATGTTCAGGATTTCCGGTTGACGGTGAAACGCGCGGCTTCGGCCAGCACGCCGGCCTTGTCGCCGAAACCGCCGTCTTCGAGCGCCTGGATCGCCTCCCGCGCCAGAGCGTCGCGCTTCTTGCGCGCTTGCGCAAGTCCGAGCACGGCGACGAGCGTCGCCTTGTTGCGGTCGGCGTCCTTGCCGGCGCGCTTGCCCAAAGCCTCCTCGTCGCCCTCGGCGTCGAGAATGTCGTCGGCGACCTGAAAGGCCGCGCCGAGCGCCGCGCCAAAGCGGCTCAGCGCCGCCTTTTGCAGGGCGTTGGCGCCGCCCATGCGCGCGCCGGCCTCCACCGCGTAAAGCAGCAGCGCGCCTGTCTTCATCGCCTGCATCAAGGCGACGAAACCGGCTTCATGGGGCGTGTCGCGGCCCTCGGCTTCGAGATCGAGCGCTTGTCCCCCGACCATGCCGCCCAAACCCACCGCGCGGGCGAGCATCAGGGTCAGATCGGCGCGCACCGCCGGGTCAGCATGAGTCGGCGCGTCGGCGACGATGTCGAATGCATAGGTCAGCAGCCCGTCGCCGGCCAGAATCGCGGCGGCCTCGTCGAACGCCTTGTGGACGGTCGGGCGGCCGCGCCGCAGGTCGTCGTTGTCCATCGCCGGCAGGTCGTCGTGAACCAGCGAATAGCAATGAATCATTTCGAGCGCGCAGGCGGCGCGCAACACGCCCTCGCCCTCAAGGCCGAACAGCCGGGCGGTTTCGACCAGCAGGAAAGGCCGCAGGCGCTTGCCGCCTCCGAGCGCGGCATAGCGCATCGCCGCCAGCAGACGGGCCGGACGATCCTTCTCGCCCGGCAGGCAATGCGGCTGCAACAGGTTGTCGAGCATGGCTTCGGTCGCCCCGGCGACCGCGACCAGGCGCATGGCGAATTCATCCTTTGCCAAATGGTCGCCCATTCCGCATCCCTTCGTCGCGCGTAAATCCTCGCAAGTTCGCTTGCCCGATGCGCCGTCCTGGGTCAAGGTTTTTGGGCGATGACCGCCCCATCCGCCCTTCCGCGCAAGAAAAAGCCGTCCGTCTGGGCAAAAATCCGGGTCTGGCTGCTCCGGCTGCTCCTCGCGCTCTTGGCGGTTTTTCTTGGCCTGTTGCTGTTCGACAGCTTCGTCGAGCCGGTCTCGACGCCGATGCTCGCCCGCTGGGTTACCGGCCGCAAAGTCGAGCGCGTCGCGGTCCCGCTGGAAAAAATCTCGGCCCACCTGCAACAGGCCGTCATCTCCTCCGAGGACGCGCGTTTCTGCCTTCATTCCGGCGTGGACTGGGGAGCCTTGCGCATCGTGGTGGCGGCGCGTCGGGACGGCGGACAATCGCGCGGCGCTTCGACCATCGACATGCAGACGGTGAAGAATCTGTTCCTGTTTCCCGGACGCCTCGTGTTGCGCAAGGCGGTCGAGATCCCGTTGACGCTCGGTCTGAATCTTGTGTGGTCGAAGCCGCGCATTCTCTCGGCCTATCTCAATGTCGCCGAGTGGGGCGACGGGATTTTCGGGGCGGAGGCGGCGGCGCGGCGCTATTTTGGCAAACCGGCGTCCAGCCTGACGCCGCGCGAGGCGGCGCTGCTGGCCGTCGCCCTGCCCAATCCGCTCAAGCGCGACCCGCGCCGGCCCGGCGCGCTTCACACGCGTATGGCGGCCCGAATCATGGCGCGGATGGCGTCGGGCGGCGCGCCGACTTTTTGTCTCAAGCCTTGACCGCCTCGGGGAGGCTGGCGATCAAAAGCTCGTAAAGCGGGTTGCGCGCCGTGAACACATAATCGCTCTGCCGCACGATCACGTCTTCCGCGCCCTGGCCGATCAGCCAGTCGGCCAGCGCCGGGGCCTCGGCCCTCGGCGCGAACAGGGTGATCCGGCCCTCGGCGGCGCGGCGGCTCAGACGCGCGCCAAACGCGCTCAGGCGGGCGTCGAAACCTTCGGGCTCGCGCGGCAGCGTCGCAATCAATTCGCGGGTTGCGCGCGCTTCGCCTTCCGCCACGATGCGCGACAGGATTTTTCGCGCGACTTCGCGCCATTGCGGCGTCCAGCCGGCGCCAAGCGAGGCGACCAGATTGGCCTGCGAGCGCAGGATCACCCCGTCGTCGAGAATCTTGAGCCCATTGGCTTCGAGCGTCGCGCCGGTCGAGGTAATGTCGACGATCAGTTCCGCCTGGCCGGCGGCGGGCGCGCCCTCGGTGGCGCCGAGGCTTTCGACGATGTGATAATCGGTCACGCCCTTTTGGCGAAAGAAGGCGCGGGTGGTGTTGACATATTTGGTGGCGACGCGCATCCGCTCGCCGCGCCGGGCGCGAAAGGCCGAGGCGACATCTTCGAGGTCCGCCATGGTGCGCACGTCGATCCAGGCCTGTGGCACGGCGACGACGACATTGGCGTGGCCAAATCCGAGCGGCGTCAGCAGCGTTACCCTGCTTTCCGCCTGCGCCTCGCGCACCAGATCTTCGCCGGTGACGCCGAGATGCGCCGCGCCGCTGGCGAGATTTTTGACGATTTCCGAGGCCGACAGGAAGGCCACTTCGACGCCTTCGACCCCCGCGAGGGCGCCGCGATAGTCGCGGGCCCCGCGTCCCTGCGTCACGGTGAGGCCGGCGCGACCGAAGAAGGCGTTGGCGTTTTCCTGCAGGCGGCCTTTCGACGGCACCGCCAACACCAGCCCCGCGCCGATAAACGCGCTCATTGCTCGCGCTCCCGTTGCGACATCCCTGGAAGCGGATTGAGACGCTCGATCCAGATCGCGGCGCCGACGGCGGGGATCGCCGACCGGGCGCCGAGCGTCGACAGCAGACGGTCGTAGCGTCCTCCGGCGACCACCGGGGCGCTTTCGGGCGCCCCGGCCTCGACCGCCTCGAACACGAAACCGGTATAATAATCGAGATTGCGTGCGAAACCGGCGGAAAAATGAATGGCGTCGAGGTCGATTCCGCGCGCCGCGAGGAAATTGAGCCGCTGGTCGAAACAATCCATTTCCGACGCCAGATCGAGTCCCGCCGTGGCGAAAACCCGCCGCAGACGCGCCGAAGCCTCGTCCGGATGCCCCTCCACCGCGAAAAACGCCGCCAGCAGCGCGCGCTTGGCGCCGTCGAGCCCGGCGCCCGAACGCAATTCAGCCTGTTCGAGGAAGCGATCGGCGATTTCGCCGGAAGTGCGTCCGCCGAGCGCGGAAATGCCGGCGATCTTGAGCAAATCCTCGACGAGGGCGCGAGCGCCCGCCTTGTCGGCGCCGTCGAGCGCTGCGAGCACGCCGGAATGATCGGCTGCCTCGTCGCGGGCGGGCTGGAAGATGACGTCGAGTTTCTGGCCCTTGGCGAGGCCGCCGCGAATGCGCCGCAGCCAGACCGGCGGCAGTTCGAGTTTTTCGAGCAGGGCGGTCAGCAGGCCGGCGTCGCCAACACGGATGCGCCAGTCGCCGGAATCCCTGCGGGGCTTGCTGGAATCGCCGAAACTTTCGCTCGCCGCCTCCAGCGCCAGAGCCAGGATTTCGGCGTCGGCGGCCTCGCGGTCATCGCGGCCGAAATTTTCAAGGCCCGCCTGCAGGAATTCCGGCGCAAGGGCGGGCCGCTGGCGGAAAACCGGGCCATGGCAGCTGAAAGCCGCCGGTCCGCCGGCTTGCGGTGACGCGAGATAGGCGAGCGAGACGGGAATGGTGAATTCCGGCCGCAGGCAATAATCGGCGGCGCCGTCCGAGGCCAGCAGCAGGCGTCCGCGCATGTCCTCGCCCGACAGATCGAGAAAGACATTGGCCGGCTGCAAAATCGCGGGGTCGCAGGGCAGATAGCCCGCGGCTTCGAGCTTTTGCAGAAAAGCCTCGCCCCCCTGGTCCTGACCGGCGCCCATCCCTGACTCCCAAGTGCGGGGAAACGCCCGCAATCGGGGCCTGCTTTAACAAAAGCGCACGGCGCGCGCATCCCTTTTCGCCGGGAAGGGTTTACGCAGCGGCGCAACACCCCGATTCGCGAAAAACTAAAGCCCGTGGCGCTCCAGAATTTCCCGCACCGCCGCGACCATGTCGGATTCGAGCGCCGAAATCTGCGCCGGACGCGCCGCTTTCCATTCCTCGTTGGAGCCGATGGTCGCCGCCGCCTGCGCCCCCTCGATCAGATCCTTGATCTGCACTTCCTGGCGCTCGCGTTCGTTCGAGCCCTGTATGACCACGCAAGGGCTTTTGCGCCGGTCGGCATATTTCATCTGCGCCTTCAAGCCCGCCGCGCCGAGATAAAGCTCGGCGCGCAGATTGGCCTCGCGCAATCGCGCAACCAGGCCCTGGTAATGCGGCAATTGATCCCGGTCCATCACCAGAACCACTACCGGGCCATTATGCGCCGCGCTGGCGACAATGGGCGAGCCGATCGCCTTGAGCGCCGCGTAAAGGCGCGACACGCCGATGGAAAAGCCGGTCGCCGGAACGTCCTCGCCGCGAAAGCGCGCCACCAGCCCGTCATAACGGCCGCCGCCGCCAATCGAGCCGAAGCGGACCGGTTGCCCCTTGTCGTCCTTGACGGCAAGGGTCAGATCGGCCTCGAACACCGGGCCGGTGTAATATTCGAGTCCGCGCACCACCGAAGGATCGAGCGTCAGCCGGCTCTCGTTATAATCGGCCGCCCTGGCGAGATCGTCGATGGCTTGCAGTTCGGCGACGCCCTCAAGCCCGCGCGCCGATGTGGCGACGATATTGGCGAGAGCGGCGAGCGTCTGGGCATTGGTGGCGCGCCGGGCGTTGGTGAAGGCGAGAACCTTGTCTATCGCTTCATCGGCCAGGCCCGCGCCTTTGGTGAAATCCCCGGATTCGTCCTTGCGTCCAGCGCCGAGCAGCAGCCGCACGCCTTCCGGACCGAGACGGTCGAGCTTGTCGATGGCGCGCAGCACCACGAGGCGGCGCGCGGCGTCGCCTTCGCCGCCGAGCCCGATGGCCTCCATCACGCCATCGAGGATCTTGCGATTGTTGATCTTGATGCAATAATCGCCGCGCGCGATCCCCAGCTTTTCGAGGGTGTCGGCGGCCATCATGCAGAGTTCGGCGTCGGCGGCCGGGCTCGACGATCCGATGGTGTCGGCGTCGAATTGCAGGAATTGCCGAAAGCGTCCCGGACCCGGCTTTTCATTGCGAAAGACAAAACCGCCGCGATAAGTGCGGTAGGGTTTCGGCAAAGCCTCGAAATTTTCGGCGAAATGGCGCGCCAGCGGCGCGGTCAGGTCATAGCGCAACGAAAGCCATTGCTCGTCATCGTCTTGAAAGGAGAATACGCCCTCGTTGGGCCGGTCCTGATCGGGCAGGAATTTGCCGAGCGCCTCGGTATATTCAATGGTCGGCGTCTCGATCGCCTCGAAGCCGTATAGCCGGAAGTTCTCGCGGATCGCCGCCAGCATGGCGTCGACGGCGGCTATTTCGTCGGCCCCACGATCGGCAAAACCGCGCGGCAGGCGCGCTTTGACAAGGGAGGCGGCGGCATTAGCTTCTGTCATGATCTCTATCCGTTTGGAAGGCCTGTCATAGGCGGCGCCAAGGTTGCAGACAAGTCTTGCGGGATGGGCTTTTCGCGCCTTGACATCGGGGCGGGCTATGTTTAGCCGCGTGACATGACTCAAAAAACCGACCATTCGGGGCTGGACGGCGGCGCCATGCTGTCCAACCTGTCCGAGCTTTGCGAGCGTTATGACGGCGTGCTGTGTGACATCTGGGGCGTGCTGCACAATGGCGAGCGCAGCCAGGCTGCCGCAGCCGACGCCCTGCGCCATCTGCGCCGGCTCGGTAAGCCGGTGACGCTGATCACCAATGCGCCGCGCCCCAAGGCTGAGGTGGCGGAGCAACTCGCCTCGCTCGGCATTACCGCCGAGTCTTATGATGCAATCGCGACTTCCGGCGATGTCTGCGCCCAGGCGATTGTCGACCGCCTGCCGGGGCTTCCATACCTGATCGGTCCCGACCGCGACCTGCCGGTCTTTGCCGCAGCTTCGTCCCTGGCGGGCCGCAAGATCGCTCCGGTTCCGCTCGAAGCAGCGGATTTCGCGGTCTGCACCGGCCTCGTGGACGATACGGTCGAGACTCCCGACGATTACGTCGGCGTACTGAAAGCCTTGCGAGCGAAAAACCTGCCGATGATCTGCGCCAATCCCGATCTCGTGGTCTATCGCGGCGACCAACTGGTCTTTTGCGCCGGCGCCGTCGCCGAACGCTACGAGGCGATGGGCGGCGAAGTCGAGCAGGCGGGGAAGCCTTATGCCGCCATTTACCGGCTGGCGCTCGGCCTTTTGGAGCGCGCGCGCAACCGGCCGCTCGATCTCGACCGGGTGCTCGCCATCGGGGACGCCATGCATACCGACATCGCCGGCGCGACGGCCATGGGCCTCGACAGTCTCTTGATCACCGAAGGCATCCACCGCAAGGAATTGCATGAGGGCGAGGGCGGGCCGCTCGACGCCGAGGGTTACAAGCAATTCACCCATGATCACGGAATATCGCCGGTCTACCGGATGAACCGGCTGGCGTGGTGACGCCGGCGCGGTCGTCCAACGAACGGGCGCGACGCGCGCCTTGCCGGCGCCGCCCCCGATTATAGCCGTTGCTGGAACGCAAAACATGGCGCCGAAAAAGCGATTCATCCTAAGCGTCGATCCCGCGCAGCCGCCGGAGGGTCTCGAAGGCGCGGTTGTCGCCATCGGCAATTTCGACGGCGTGCATCGCGGCCATCGCGCCGTGATTTTCCGCGCACGAAGTCTCGCCCAGCGGCTGGGAAGGCCTTGCGCCGTGCTGACTTTCGAGCCGCATCCGGCTGATTTTTTCGCGAAGGGTGGCAAGGGCGCCGGAAACATGATTTTCCGGCTGACCAGTCGCGACGCCAAAGCGCATCGGCTTGCCGAACTCGGCCTCGACGGGATGATCGTGCTGACCTTCGACGCCGATCTGGCGCGCCAGGACGCCGAGACTTTCCTGAGCGAAATTTTGGTGCGCAGGCTCGGCGTCGGAGCCGTGGTCGTCGGCTATGATTTCCATTTCGGCGCACGGCGCGCCGGCTCGCCGTCTTATTTGCGCGAACAGGCGGAAAAATTCGGGTTTCAGGTGGAAATTGTCGAAAAAGTCGTCGCCGACGACGAAGGTTCGCTCGAAGCGGTTTCCTCGACTGCGACACGCGAGGCGCTGGAACGTGGCGACGTCGCCGACGCCGCCGCCCTGCTCGGCCATCCCTGGTCGCTGATCGGCTCGGTGATTCACGGCGCCAAGCTCGGGCGGCAATTGGGCTATCCCACCGCCAATCTCGCGGTGGACGAGTCCTGCCGGCTCAAATTCGCCATCTATGCGGTCGAAGTCGCTATCGACGGCGCATTGCTCAAGGGCGTCGCAAGCTTCGGCCGCCGTCCGACCTTTGATAATGGCCCGCCGCTGCTGGAAGTCTATATATTCGACTTTTCCGGCGATCTTTATGACAAGGAAATCGAGGTTTTCTTTATCGATTTCCTCCGCCCGGAACAGAAATTCGATTCGCTCGACGCCTTGCTGGCGCAAATCCGCCGCGACGAGGAACAGGCGCGCCAGATCCTCGGCGGCTGAGCTTTTCGCGCATTGGGGCTTACGGGAAGTGGACGTCGCTCCGCTATAGTCCAAACCCTTCGGGCCGGCGCCGATTCGCCGGCCCCCTTTTAGACGAGGAAGACCATGAGACTTCTTGGCCTGGCGGTCGCGATCTTCGGCATAATTTCCGGCTTCGCCGGCTATGCGTTGTCGGACCCGACCCTCGACCTGCTCGCCGCAGCCAGCCTCATCGTCGCCTATTGCTGCCAACGCAGCGGCCCGATGTCGCCCTTCCTGAAAATCTTCCTCGCCCTGTTTTCGGTCGAGACCATCCTTTTCGGCCTCGGCGATTTCGCCGGGCGCTTTGGCTATTGGCCAAAGGCCCTTCAGGAGGCCCGGTTTCCGCCGACCCTAGCGCTGACGGTCGCCATGTTCGCCATCATCGTCTTCGCCGTTTCGCACCTTCCGGTTGTGCGCACACTGACCCGCATCGCCGACCGCTTCTTCCGCGCGGACGACGAGACCGGCTCCGGTCTGGGACCATTGCGCTTCAGGACGACGGAGCGCCGTCTCGCCACGGGCATGGTGGTGTTTCTCGTGGTGCTGAATCAGGCCCAGGTCGCCATTTCGCTGCGACTGAATTTCTTCCATCGCGATTTCGGCAACGCGATCCAGGACAAGAACAGCGGCGAATTCTGGCATCAGCTGTTTTCGGTCTTCGTCCCGTGGGTATTCATCCTGATCGGTAGCCTTGTGGTCGAATATGTCGTCAGCTCCTATCTGGTCATCCGTTGGCGGCGCTGGCTGACGCAATTCTACATTTCCCATTGGCTTGTCGGCCACGCTCACTACCGGATGTCGCTCACTGGCGGCCCCACGGACAATCCTGACCAGCGTATCGCAGAAGACGTGGCGCGATTCATCGATGGCGGCGGCGAGGGCGGCGCCTTCGGCCAGGGCGTCTATAATTATTCGATCCTGTTGATCTCAACTTTGTCGTCGCTGGTTTCCTACGCCATATTGCTATGGAGTATTTCGGCCAATTTTACCTTTCCCGGCACCAACTTCGCCTTGCCGGGCCTGCTGTTCTGGGTCGCCTTGATCTATGCCGCCGCCGGAACACTGATCACCCATCTGATCGGTCGCCCGCTCGTGCGCATCATGTTCACCCGGCAGAAAGTCGAGGCGGATTTCCGCTTCTCGCTGGCGCGGTTGCGCGAATATAGCGAGCAGGTGGCGTTGCTGAACGGCGAAAAGGCCGAGGAGAGCGCGTTGCGCATAAGGTTCGCGGCGCTGATCGCCAATTATCTCGACATGATCAACCTGCGCAAGAAGCTGACGGCCTTCACCGGTTTTTATGGCCAGCTTAGCCCGATCATCCCCTATGTCTTTTCCGCGCCGTTTTATTTTCTCGGCAAGATCACGCTTGGAACCATGAGCCAGACCGCGGGGGCCTTCGGCCAGGTTGAAGGCGCCCTGAACTTCTTCGTCAGCTATTACGCTTCGCTGGCCGGTTTCAAAGCGGTGCTCGACCGTCTCACCTCCTTCGACGCCGCGATCGAGGCGACTCAGGCGACCGACGGGATCCAGGTCGAAATCGGCGCGCCGGCTCCCGCCCTTCGCGGAACGACGGTCTGTCTGCCCTCCGGCCAGGCGCTGTTGCAATCCGTCAATCTGACGCTGACCAAGGGTCGCAATCTGCTCGTCACCGGCCCTTCTGGCTCTGGCAAATCGACCCTGTTCCGCGCCATGGCCGGGGTGTGGCCCTTCGGCTCCGGCGACGTTGCAAAGCCTGCGGAAGGTCGGATGCTGCTGTTGCCGCAGAGACCCTATATTCCGATGGGAACGCTGCGCCAGGCCGTGATCTATCCAACCGACCCGGACTTCCATCCCGATTCGGCGATCGAGGCGGCCCTGATCGACGCGCGCCTGCCGCAACTGGCGGCAAAGCTCGACGAGATCGACAATTGGACGCAAAGACTTTCCGGCGGCGAACAGCAGAGGCTGGCCATCGCCCGCGCCGTGCTCGCCAGCCCCGACTGGCTACTGCTCGACGAGGCCACCGCCGCGCTCGACGAGGAGACCGAGGCGGCGATTTACGCCATGCTCGCCGACCGCCTGCCGAACACCACTTTGGTTTCGATCGGTCATCGTTCGACTCTTGCGGCTTTTCACCCCGCGCGGGCGCAGGTGTCGCCCGGCGCCGATGGCGGACCGGCGAGAGTCGCTGTGCTCGCGAATTAAACGGCGGAAGGCAGAACCGGGACGCCGGCGAGCGGATGCAGCCAAAACAAGGTCACGGCCCATAGGGCTGTGCCGATCAGCGCCGCCGCCGCGTCGCCGCCCCAGCCCCGCGCCGGGCTTTTCGGCTCGGCGGCGCGGCGCTTGAGCGAAATCCGGTCATAGATCGCGTAGGCCAGAAATGAGCCAAACAGCAGCAGCGCGAGAAGATCGCCATTGGCGAGTAGATGCGCAAACGCCCATATCTTGACGCCGGCGAGCATCGGATGGCGGGCCTTGTCGCGGATATGCGAAGGAATATTGGCGGCGGCGATCAGCACGAAGGCGGGAAGCATCAGGGCCAGGGCCAGATGCCGCGTCCAAAGCGGCGGCGACCAGATCGCCAAGTCCTCCGCCGAGCCGCGCAGGGCGGAGGCGCCGACGACGATCAGGACCAGCCCGGCGAGCGAGGCGGCGGTGAAAAGCAGCTTGTAGGGTCCGGGGCCGAGCCGCTCAATCAGGCCGGTGCGAAAATCGGGAAATGTCGGTGTCGAATGGGCGCCGATGAACAGAACAAGACCAAGAACCAATATCGCCATCGCTAAACTCCGTCTGCCACGTCCATGGGGAAGGCAAGGCTATAGCATAAACCATATCTGAACGGCCGGGACAGGCTTAAAACGTCGGGGCGCCATCCTGCGACCGGGCGGGTTCGACGACGGGATTCGCCAGGGTTGGAGACTTGGCGGCCGAGGGCTTCGAATCAGCGGGCTTGGACACAGGTTTGGCCGGTTTCCGGTCTTTACTTCCGGCGTTTTCACCGGTCAAACGGGCCTGAAGACGGAAATCGCGGGCTTCGGTCAAGCGAAGTGCGCAAAATCCATGCGCGTCCTCGCGGTCGTAATCGCGGCATGTCTGCGCCCGGCTGGCGGAAAAAGCCGCCTGTTCCTTGACGGCGGCCTGGAGGGCCAGCTTGTCTTTCTTGAACTTGCCCAGCAGCCTGCGAAAATGGTCCCGAACGTTGTTTTCCAGCGTCGTGCGCTCGCGCTCGATCGATTTCGCCTGGGGCTCTCCGAACGAGGCGCCCGGCGGCCCCCAAAGTCCTGCCCCATCGGCGCGGCAATCGGCCTGGACGAAAGAACACCCGCCGGCAGCGCCGGCGGCGCTCAGCGCGCCGTTGAGCACATCGAATTGTATCGGACAGGCGGACGAGTCGAGCTCGAATCGGAGCACGCCGTCCGGCGACCCCAGAGGTTTGAGCGCCAGCGATTCGGCGCCGCCCATGGTCACTTCGCAGGACTGGTTTGGCTGGGAAATCCTGTCGCCGG
This sequence comes from uncultured Rhodoblastus sp., assembly GCF_903903185.1. GTDB lineage: Bacteria > Pseudomonadota > Alphaproteobacteria > Rhizobiales > Beijerinckiaceae > Rhodoblastus. The sequence continues at coordinate 11,037 of NZ_CAIUXT010000183.1, read as the reverse complement.
TCAAGGTGAGGCGAGACAGGCGCGGATCGGCGCCGGACTTTTCAACCAGCAAGATGCCGCGCGATCCCGACAGGCTGAGCGGCTTTCCGACGATGGTATCGAGGGCGGGCGGTTTGGCCGGAGCGAAAGGGCGGTCCGCCGTCGCGTCGCCTTTTGGCTTGCCGCCCTGGCTCTGATGGGACGGCGGAGCGCCCGGCTGGCCTGCCGGGGTCGGCGCGGCGACCGCGCCGGGCAGCACCATTTGCGCGCGGCTTGCGACCGGCGCGAGGCTCAGGAACATTGTGGCGGCAAGGAAAATGGGATGCATGGCTTTTTTATAGGATGGGGGAAGAAAATTTCTTATCATTCTTCGCGCAGCGCCGCCATAATTACGCAGGTGAAACGAAAAAGCTCCCCGCCGGAGGCGGAGAGCGCAAATTCGTCGGACCGGCGAACCGGCGCCTCAATATTTGGCGACGACAGCGTCCGGCAAGCCAAAGCGGTATACGAAACCGACAGAAAGCAGCCAAGGATCAAAATGTGTGTGTTGAACGACGACTGCCGGCACGGCGCCGACGCCTGGCAGGTTGATGCTCGTGCCGCGGGCCTCGACGTAGGAGAATATCTTCTTGGCGTCGATACTCAGGCCCCAATGCTTGTCGATCATATATTCGGCGCCCGCCTGCAAGACCCAGCCAACCGCACCGCCAACCGAGACGTTGTTCAGGAAGGCATTCTTGTTGTTGAAGGAAAAGCCCGGCGCGAAGCCGCCGCCGAGATAGGGTCTGACCGGGCCGAAATTGTCGAAATGATAGAGCACGGTGATCGGCACCACCGCCGGCATGATCTGGGAAAGCACCGTGCCATTGGGAACGGTGGGATTGCGCGGATTGAACCCCTTGGTGCTGTCCTTGGCGTAGAAAGGAATGCCGCCGGAAACATCGATCGAGATGTTGCGCGTAACGAAATAGCCCGACTCGAAGCCAATCGTGGTGATATTGCCGATGGTCGCGCCGACGCCGGCCGGGAAAGCCTGAACCGCTCCAAAACGGTAAAGAGCCGGATTCTGCCCCCAGAGCTGCGACGTGCTGGTGTTGATCGCATAGGTGACGCCGATCTTCACGAAAAACGGCTGGAAATCATCGGCCGCCGGAGCGACGGCGATGGGTTCCTTGACGCTCGGCAGATCGGCCGCCGAGGCGCTCGAACCGACAGCCCCACAGCTCGCGGCGATCAGGCTCAGGACGCCGGCGGCGCCCCACTTGTTGAAAGACAGATGGAACCTCATGTGTTTCTCCCAGTTTTTGTTTATATATAAACCAACTCTGAAGCTGCAATTCGCTCAGGCATTTGTCAACATAATGCCCTGTTTTTCGCGTGCGGCCAAATCGTCGTCGCCGGTTCGTTAGAGCCTTTTTCCCTGTTTTTGCGGGCATTCCCGCCGTTTCCGATCGGCTCCGCCCTGCGGGCCTGAGCACAATTTCCCCGGAGCGTTGCGCCAATGCCACATCCGCCGCCGCATGGCGAAACCTTCCCTTGACCCTAACGACCCGACCCCGCTTGCGGGCAAAAAACCCCGCCCCTATATCAGCAGCGCTCTTGTATGCGGGCGCCCTCATCCCAATCTCAACGCAAGTCGGGGACCGGGCGTGACGAAGGTCCGCCCATCGCCGGACCGCTTCGGGGTCCGGCGGTTCTGCGAAAGAAAGGAACATTCACCCATGGCAAAAGTTATCGGCATCGATCTCGGCACCACCAATTCCTGTGTGGCCGTGATGGAGGGCTCTACCCCCAAGGTTATCGAAAACGCGGAAGGCGCACGCACCACGCCCTCGATCGTCGCTTTTCTCGACGACGGCGAACGCCTCACGGGCCAACCGGCCAAGCGGCAGGCGGTCACCAATCCCGAAAAGACCTTTTTTGCTATCAAGCGCCTGATCGGTCGCACCTTTGCCGATCCGATGACGCAAAAGGACATCAGCCTCGTCCCCTACAAGATCGTCAAGGCGGGCAATGGCGACGCCTGGGTCTCGGCGGACGGCAAGCAATATTCTCCCTCGCAGATTTCCGCCTTCATCCTGCAGAAGATGAAGGAAACCGCCGAATCCTATCTTGGCTCGACCGTCACCCAGGCGGTGATCACCGTTCCGGCCTATTTCAACGACGCCCAGCGCCAGGCCACCAAGGACGCCGGCAAGATCGCCGGCCTCGAAGTGCTGCGCATTATCAACGAGCCTACTGCGGCGGCGCTCGCCTACGGCCTCGACAAAAAGGGCGCCGGCACGATCGCGGTTTATGATCTGGGCGGCGGCACGTTCGACGTGTCGGTGCTCGAGATCGGCGACGGCGTGTTCGAGGTTAAATCGACCAATGGCGATACGTTCCTTGGCGGCGAGGATTTCGACATGCGCCTGGTCGAATATCTCGCGGAGGAATTCAAGAAGGATTCGGGCATCGACCTCAAGAAGGACAAACTGGCCCTCCAGCGCCTCAAGGAGGCGGCCGAAAAAGCCAAGATCGAATTGTCCTCGGCGACCCAGACCGACATCAACCTGCCCTATATCACCGCCGACGCTTCGGGTCCGAAGCACCTGACCTTGAAGCTCACCCGCGCGAAATATGAGGCCCTGGTCGACGATCTGATCCAGCGCACGATCGAACCATGCCGCAAAGCGCTCAAGGACGCCGGGCTTTCCGCTGCGGAGATCAACGAAGTGGTGCTGGTCGGCGGCATGACCCGCATGCCGCGCGTGCAGGAAGTGGTGAAGCAGTTCTTCGGCAAGGAGCCGCACAAGGGCGTCAACCCCGATGAAGTCGTCGCCATTGGCGCGGCGGTCCAGGCCGGCGTGCTGCAAGGCGATGTCAAGGACGTGCTGCTGCTCGACGTCACTCCGCTGTCGCTTGGCATCGAGACGCTCGGCGGCGTTTTCACCCGCCTGATCGACCGCAACACCACCATCCCGACCAAAAAGAGCCAAGTGTTCTCGACCGCCGAGGATTCGCAGACGGCCGTGACCATCCGCGTTTTCCAGGGCGAGCGCGAAATGGCGGCGGACAACAAGGCCTTGGGCCAGTTCGATCTCGTCGGGATCCCCCCGGCGCCGCGGGGCATGCCTCAGATCGAGGTGACCTTCGACATTGACGCCAACGGCATCGTGTCGGTTACGGCCAAGGACAAGGCCACGTCCAAGGAACAGCAGATACGTATTCAGGCCTCCGGCGGCCTGTCGGAATCCGATATCGACAAGATGGTCAAGGACGCGGAGGCCCATGCCGCCGAGGACAAGCAGCGCCGCGCCTTGGTCGACGCCCGCAACCAGGGTGAGGCCCTGGTCCATTCGGCGGAAAAGTCGCTCAAGGAATTCGGCGACAAAGTCGCCGGCTCGGACAAGAGCGCCATTGAGGCGGCGATCGCCGGCCTCAAGACCGCGCTCGAAGGCGAAGATATCGAGGCCATCAACGCCCGCTCGACCGAATTGGCCCAGGCGTCGATGAAACTTGGCGAGGCCATGTACAAGGCCGAACAGGCGGGCGCCGGCGCTGGCCACGAGGCCAAAGCCGAAGAGGACGTGATCGACGCCGACTTCAAGGAAGTCAAGGACGATAAGAAAGGCGCCTGAGCGCCGACAAAAAGCCGGCGCGGTTCTCCCGCGCCGGCTTTTTTCTGCCATCGCCGGCGAAAAAACCTGTTGCGTCAGTGGCGCGCAGCGTCTAGCTCGTCAGGCCGAATTCGGGCTATTTCAGGCCGCCTCGCCAGAACCGTCCTGTCAATAAATCCGGACCGGACCTTCGCAAATCTGGATCACACCTTCGATGGCCAAACGCTGCTATTATGAAATTCTCGGCGTTTCCCGCTCATGTAGCGAAGTCGAGCTGAAAGGCGCCTTCCGCAAACAGGCGATGCAATATCATCCCGACAAGAATCCGGGCGACAAGAACGCCGAGGCAAAATTCAAGGAAGTCAACGAAGCCTATCAGATATTGTCCGACGGCCAAAAACGAGCAGCCTATGACCGCCATGGCCATGCCGCTTTCGAACAGGGCGGCGGTGGCCCGGCGGGTGGTTTCGGCATGGGCGAAGGGTTCGCGGCCTCGATGGCCGATATTTTCGACGACCTGTTTGGCGATGTCATGGGCGGCGGCCGGCGCGGACGTTCCACCGGACGCGAACGCGGCTCGGACCTGCGCTACAACATGGAGGTCACCCTGGAGGAGGCTTTTCACGGCAAGTCGGCGACCTTGAAGGTGCCAACCTCCGTGACTTGCGAGCTATGTTCGGGGGGCGGCGCCAAGGCCGGCTCCAAACCGAAGACCTGTTCGACCTGCGGCGGCGCCGGCCGTGTGCGAGCTCAGCAAGGGTTCTTTTCGATCGAGCGGGCCTGTCCGGCCTGCCATGGACGTGGCGAAGTGATCGACAATCCCTGTCCCAATTGCGCCGGCGCCGGACGCGTGACCCGTGACCGCTCGCTGTCGGTGAATATTCCCGCCGGCATCGAGGACGGCACGCGGATCCGGCTAACCGGCGAGGGCGAGGCGGGACTGCGGGGCGGACCCGCCGGCGACCTCTACATCTTCCTTTCGATCAAGCCACATCCCTTCTTCCAGCGCGAAGGGGCCGATCTCTATTGCAGGGTGCCGATCTCGATGGTGCAAGCGGCGCTGGGCGGCGAAATCAAGGTCCATGCCGTCGATGGCGCGGAAGTTCGGGTCAAGGTCGAGGAAGGCACGCAATCGGGCCGCCAGTTCAAGATCAAGGGACGCGGGATGCCGGTCCTGCGCTCGCGCGAATTCGGCGATCTCTACATCCAGGCCAATGTCGAAACGCCGCAGAACCTGACCAAGAGGCAGAAAGAGCTGCTGGCCGAGTTCGAAAATGAATCGACCCATAAGACCCACCCGGAATCGGCGGGCTTTTTCGCCAAGATGAAAGAGTTTTTCGATCTGACATGATCCGCTTCACAAGCTTTCTTGACGCCAATTCGAATGTGAGCGATTTATGACATTTGAAAAGGCTCCGGGAGCAAAGGCTTCAAATTGAGCGCGCAAAAAAACCAGGTGACGAAAACAACGTCCCGCCAAAAAAATCTCATCGACTTGAGACTGGGCGACGAAGCGCGGTTCATTCGCAGCTGGCTGGAAAATCCGCGCATGGCCGGCGCAATATCGCCCTCCGGCCGTTTTCTCGCTCGCGCCATGGCGCATTGCGTCGATCCAGTTGGCGACGGCCCGATCGTTGAATTGGGTCCGGGCACCGGTCCGGTTACCCAAGCGCTCCTTGCTCGGGGAATTGCGCCCGAGCGACTTGTGCTGGTCGAATTCGAGCCCTCATTCTGCCACCTGTTGGCGAAAAAATTTCCCGGCGCAAAAATCCTGCGTGGCGACGCCTACAGGCTGCGCGAAACCCTCGCCGGTCATATTGAAGGCAAGCCTGCGGCCATCGTCTCCAGCCTGCCCTTGCTGACCAAGCCGGAGGCGGTGCGGCTGGCGCTGTTGCGTCAGGCTTTCGAGATGATGGGGCCGGACGGGCGCTTCATCCAGTTCACCTATGGCGCCAAATCGCCGGTGCCCCTACATGTCGGCGGCAGCCTACATCTCAAGACCCAAAGCCTGGCTCCGATCTGGCTCAACTTGCCGCCGGCGCGCATCTTCATCTATCGCCATGCCGATTGCCCTCATGCCGTCGAGACGCCGCCGGATGTGATCGACGAGATTTTGCGCCGGTCGCGCCGTTTTGGCCAAGAGATCCGTGACGAATTCGAGGAGGCCCGCGCCCGCCTTACGCCAAGCGCCGCCAAAACGCCTGTTTCCAAATCGCGCCGCTCGTGATTTAAAGCCGACGGCTCGAAAACTTCAGGCGGCCCATGACCTTGTCCTGCATTGCCCCGAGCGAAAAACTTATCGTCGCCCTCGACCTGCCCGACGCGGCCCAAGCGTGGAAAATGGTCGAGCGGCTCGGCGACAGCGTCGGATTCTACAAGATCGGCATGGAGCTGGCCTATGGCGGAGGGCTTGAGTTGGCGCCCGAACTCACAGCAGCCGGCAAGCAGGTCTTTATAGACCTCAAATTGCACGACATCGGCCACACCGTTGAAAAGGCTGTGGCGCAAATCGCCCGGCTGGGCGCGCGTTTTCTGACCGTCCACGCCTTTCCGCAGACTCTGGCCGCCGCGCGCCGGGGCGCGGAGGGATCGAGCCTGCAGGTGCTCGGCGTAACCGTCATGACTTCTTACGACGATTCCGATCTTGTCGCCGCCGGCTATCGCCTGACTTTGCGCGAACTTGTCGCCCTGCGGGCGTTGCAGGCGAAGGAGGCGGGGATTGCCGGACTGATTCTCTCGGCCGACGAGGCGCCGGCGATCCGCGCTTTGGTCGGGGCCGATCTTCTTCTGGTGACGCCGGGAATTAGGCTGGCAGGCGCCGCGCTCGGCGACCAGAAGCGGGTGGCTACGCCGCTCGAAGCCATTGCGCGCGGCGCCGATTTCATTGTCGTCGGCCGTCCCGTTCTTGCGGCGCCGGAGCCCCGCGAGGCGGCTCTGGCCATCCAGCGCGAAATCGCCGAGGCCCTCGCTTCGCCAAATGCGTAATCCGCGCAATAAAGAACGCCGGGCGTACCTCCGGCCCGGCGTGTCGACCGGGGAGCTGGGGAACAGCGCCCGGGACCCATTAAACCTAACCCGGCGCCATGACCGCAACGTGACGTTTATCGGAAGGGATTGAGGCAAGGTCGAAAGCCGATATCATTCCCGATTTGGCCGCCGTTGAAGCTGAAACGTAGAGCCGCAATTCCGCTTTGTCCGGACGGCAATGAAAAATTTGGCGCCCGCGTTTTCCCGTATGGCGGCTGTACTGCGCAGGATGGCAGACCTGACTTTGGTCGAAGGGCTTTAAATGCAGCTTGGCTTTTGCCTTTTGCGCAAAAAAGCCTAAAAAGCGGCAAGACGATGCGTGGAGGGGGTCGGATGGACAATATGCGCCTGGTCGTGGTCGGCGCCGCCGGGCGGATGGGCCAGATGCTGGTCAAGGCGATCGACGCAACTGAGGGCGTAGTTCTCGCCGCCGCGCTTGAGCGGCCCGGTTCGCTGGCGATCGGCCAGGACGCCGGCTCGATCGGCGGGCTGGGGCCGCTCGGGGTAGCAATCAGCGACGACCCGCTCGCCGCCTTGTTGAAGGCCGATGGCGTGATCGATTTTTCCGCGCCGGCGGCGACGCTCGAAATCGCAGCCCTGGCGGCGCAGGCGCGTATCGTCCATGTCATCGGCACGACCGGCCTGAGCGAGGCCGATCTGGCAAAAATTGAGGCCGCCGCCCGCCATGCGGTGATCGTGCGTTCGGGCAATATGAGCCTCGGGGTCAATCTTCTCGCCGCCATGGTCGAAAAAGTGTCGAAGTCGCTGGGCGTCGAATGGGACATTGAAATTCTCGAAATGCACCATCGCATGAAAGTGGATGCGCCGTCGGGAACCGCGCTGTTGCTTGGCGAGTCTGCGGCAAGAGGCAGGGACATTGCGCTGGACGAACATAGCGTGCGCGCGCGTGAAGGCCACACTGGCGCGCGGCGGGCGGGCGACATCGGTTTCGCCACTTTACGCGGCGGCACGGTTGTCGGCGATCACAGCGTCATTTTCGCCGGGACCGGCGAACGCATCGAACTGACTCACAAGGCCGAGGATCGCGGCATTTTCGCACGGGGCGCCGTTCAGGCGGCCTTGTGGGGGCGCGGACGAAAGCCGGGTCTCTATTCCATGGCGGACGTGCTAGGCTTTTAAACCTAACCTCAACAGGAGAACAAAGTGTCCGAACGACTTCTCGTGCTCGTGCGCCACGGCCAGAGCGACTGGAACCTGAAAAACCTGTTCACCGGCTGGAAGGATCCCGACCTGTCCGAACAAGGAATCCGCGAGGCGAAGGCCGCCGGCCGCCGTCTCAAGGAATTGGGCCTCGGCTTCGACACCGGGTTCACCTCTGACCTGACGCGCGCCCAGCACACGATGCAGCTGATCCTGGGCGAACTGGGCCAGGACGCACTGCCCGTCGCCAGGAGTCAGGCGCTCAACGAGCGCGATTACGGCGATCTATCGGGTCTCAACAAGGACGAGGCGCGCCAGAAATGGGGCGAGGATCAGGTTCATATCTGGCGGCGATCCTATGACGTCCCGCCGCCGGGCGGCGAAAGCCTCAAGGACACGGTGGCGCGCGCGTTGCCCTATTACAATCAGGAGATTCTGCCGGCGGTGTTGCGCGGAGAGCGGACCCTGGTCGCGGCCCATGGCAATTCCCTGCGCGCCCTGGTCATGGTGCTCGACCGGCTGACGCCGCAGACCATTCCCGGCATGGAGCTGGCGACCGGCGTGCCGCTGGTCTACCGCCTCAAGGCGGATTCGACGGTTGAGTCGAAGCAGGTGCTCGAAGCCTGATTCCTGCAGGAGCCCTTCCGTTCCTTATGAAAGGAAAAGACTCTGATTTTGTGTATTTGAGCGTCTTTGCGGTCCCGGGCTCAGGGGCCGGCGATCCGCGTTGCATTGGGCGCCTTGGCCATCAGGCCGTCGATTCGGTCGCGCTCTCGCTTGAAATCGCCGAGCATCTTGCCGTCGAACTGCCGGGTGCGCGCCAGCTTGACGCGCATCGGGTCCACATAATGGCCGTTGACGATGACTTCGTAATGCAGGTGTGGTCCTGTTGAGAGCCCGCTGGATCCCAGATAGCCCACAATCTGGCCCTGGCTGATACGAACGCCTTCCCTGATGCCGCGACCGAAGCCGGACATGTGGTTGTAGGTTGTGACATAGCCGTTGACATGTTCGATCTCGACCCGCCTGCCATAGCCCGACGTGAAACCCGATTTGACCACCACGCCATTGCCGGCGGCGAAAATCGGGGTGCCGACCGGCGCCGCCCAGTCCACGCCGTTATGCGGGCGGGTGTAATGCAGGATCGGGTGATAGCGCATGCCGAAGCCGCCGCGAAACTCGCCCGTTACCATGGGTTTGCGCAGCAGGAATTTGCGCGTCGAGCGACCGGCCGGATCGTAAAAGTCAACGCCTTGGTCGTCGGACGCCTGAAAGCGGTAATATTTGAAAGTTTCGCCGCGCGCCGTAATCGATGCGTAAAGCAGTTCAGCATGGCCGCCCTCTGCGTCGTCGCCGTCGTCGTAAAAGGCATCGATGGAATCGCCCGGCGCGACCCCGCGCTGGAAATCGACGTCATTGCCGAAAGTTCGCACCATCTGGTCGATGATCGGGCGCGGAATGTCCTGTTTCAACGCCGTTTCATAAAGTGAATTATAGAGGCGAATGCCGCCCGAGTCCTCGTCCTCGCCGTCGGACTCGTCGTCGCCTGCCGGCTTTTTAACCCTTTTCTCGGCGGCGGGAGAGCGTTCCATCAGAAGGTAGCGTCCATCGTCGGCGAGAGCCACGGCCGCCAGCAAATTGTCGCCTTCATAAACCGCCAGACGCGCCAGTTGCAGCGCGTCGCCGGTCTCGGTTTCCGAGAAGGAAAGTTTTACGCGGCGTCCTTCACTCACCGGGTCGCCGCCGCGATTGCCGCGAAAAGCGCTTTTTACGGCTGCCGCGACATTCTTGCCGACCTTGGCGCCGGACAGCACGTCGTCGATAACCTCGTTATGTCGCACAATCACCAGCTGCTCGGTCGCGGGCGTCGGACGGGCGGCCTCGGCCGGCGGCGGGGTCGTTCGCGGCGCCAGGGTGACATTTTCCGGCACCATCCGAACCTCTATCGACGAGAAGGGCGAATTGGTATTGCTGACCCCCGGTGAGGCATAGGACAGGCCAGAACCCGCAACCTCAAGGGCGGCGTGGCTGGTTCGCATCAACAGCAGTTGCGGCGGCAAGGGCAGCGGCGCCCTGCTGCCGCTGGCTTGGGCGTTCTTCACCGTCTCCGACACCTGCGCCCGCACTTCGTCGAGCGACAGTGCGCCGCTCTCGGCGACGAATTCGGTCGGGGACAGGTCGCCGGAAGTGAAGCTGACCTCGGCGTCATCCTGGGGCTGAGCGGCTTCCGGGGCCAAATCGGGCGCATCCTGCTCTGGATTTTTCGAATCCGCTAGCAACTTGAGCGGATTGAAGTCGGGAACATCGGCGCCAAGTCCGGTGTCTGCGAGGGCCAGAGTGGTCGAAACGCGGGTGAAGGAACGGTTGCGGACCACTTCATGATCCCCGATTCGGATCGCGGTCGGCGTCTTGAAAGTCTGTTTGGCGGCGATGATGTCAACTGCCTTTACGATCCTGTCGCCCTTGCGTGGATTGACTCCGTCGCCTTCCGCCGCCTCTTTGCGCGGCGGCGAAGCCCGGGTTGGCGCTTCGGCAAAATTGGCCTCCCGGTCGAACGCCGCATAGATTGCGCCTCCGAGCAATCCCGCGCCGATCAGTCCAGTCAGCCCGGTTCCAGCAAGCCAGCGCAACGAAACGCGACGGAGCGACTCAGGCCCCGCGCGATCACCCTTGGCGTCGATCGGCGGCTCCGCTCCGGCAGGAGCGAAGAACGACAGACGCTTGGCGATTGAAGAGGATCGGACGGCGCCGAAACGAACGGAACGCAAGTTGGAATCGGTCTCCGCAGGGGTGCTGGCCGAAAGAGATAGCCCTTTAAAGAGGTCTTGTCCCTCCTGTAGCCGGGCGGGGAGATAGACAGGGGAAAAATGGCTCAAATGCGGCGTCTTGGGTAACCCCGGTTGCGTCCGTATCTACCTGAAACGATGAAATTTTTCAAAAAAGCGCGCTTTCTCGAATTTTTCCGCTTGACGTTTTCGCATTGGGGGACCTATAAGCCGCGTATCGACGGCGTCGCCGCGGATTGAGCGGCGATTGCTGACGCGTCTCTATTTGAGCCTTGAGGGTTCTGCTGGCTAGGGAGCCAGGGGGCTGCGTTGTCGCCGATTTTGGTCTTTGCGTTTTGGCGTAGAGGCTGTAATCTGGTCTGTCTTGCTGTTTGACAATTTCATCGGAAGAAAGAGAAACGTGGACGGCGGATGTCCTTGCGGATCTTCAGGCTCGTGAGGGCCTGCTGGATCATCATGAGAAACATACCGACGGTCACGTATTT
>NZ_CAIUXT010000182.1 GCF_903903185.1 uncultured Rhodoblastus sp. | reverse complement strand
CGTCGCGCGACTGGGCGGCCAAGGGAGCCAATCTTTTGGGCGTGCGCGCGGTCATCGCCCAGAGCTTCGAGCGCATCCACCGGTCGAACCTGGTCGGCATGGGCGTCCTGCCGCTGACTTTTGAGGAAGGCGCAAGCTGGAAGACTCTTGGGCTCAAGGGCGACGAGCTGGTGTCGATCAAGGGACTCACCGATCTGGCGCCGCGCCAGAAACTGGAAGCGGAAATCACGTTCGCCGACGGAACGGTGAAGAAGGTTCCCCTCAACTCGCGCATCCAGACCGCGGATGAGGTCGAGTATTACAAGAACGGAGGCATTCTGCATTGCGTGCTGCGGCAGTTGGCTCGGGTGTGAAGGTTCAAATGCACGCGCCTCCCTTCGAGGCGGATCGCTGCGAGCGGAGCGAAGCAGTCCACACGCTGGCTGCCTGTGACGAAGGATTGCATCGTCTCTTCGCTCCTCGCAATGACCGATTCAAAAAGCCGCCGGATTTTCATCCGGCGGCTTTTTGCTTTGATGAAACGCGACTACGCGGCCTTTGTCGCCAATTGCCGCACCGTCGCCTGAAGCAACTCGCGCCCGCGGCCCAGCCTCCATTGGGCTGGGTCATTGGATGCGGCAAATTGTCGCAAAGAAGTTCGCCTTCGCGCCGGTCGGCGCCTGCTATCGCTAAAATATACAATTAGAACAATTACATATTTCGAGAACACTTTTGCGCGGGGCCTGTATCGAACGTCATGCGTTGTTCGCAAGAGGGTGAACAGGATGTTGGGCGGAACGGGGCGCGCGATCGCCTCGGCCTCCGCCCCCGCATCGAACATATGAGGCGCGATATGTCATTTCGCAGCATGCCCAGCAGGACCGTCCTGCTCGGAGCGACAGCCCTTGGACTGCTGGTCTCCGCCAACGCTCAGGCTTCAACCTGGAGCTTTGGCTTGATGTCCGACACCCAGTGGATTGGAAACACCGACCTTGCGAACAATCCCGGCACCTCCGCGATATCCATCGTCAATCAGGTGAACCAGCAATTCATCAACAGCGGCGTGAAATTCGTCATCCAGGACGGCGACCTCGTCGACTCTTACAGCGCCTCGAACGAGGCTGTCCGCGCCAAGGCCGCGCAAACGCTCTATGGCGCCGGCATTGGCTTCTACCCGCTGCGCGGCAATCATGACGCGCCGAACAACGGGACGGCTTCGCTGCTGGCCGTTCAGAACCTTTACCCGCAGATGACCGGCGCCGGCAACACCTTCGGCGCCGGCAATTTCGTGGTCAACGCCGCCACCGGCAGCTACGCGTTCGACTACAACAACACCCGCATCGTCATGCTCGACCAGTTCACCGGCGCGCCCACCGGCAACGCGGACCCCCTCAAGGGCACCAACGTCGCCACACAGCTGAACTGGCTGGGAGCCGCCCTCTCGACCGCCACCAATCCGGACCCGGGCGTCACCAACAGCTTCGTGATCGGCCACAAGAACCTGATCGGCGGCAACCACGTCGACAACCTGTTCGGCGCCAATCCGAGCTCCAATCCTGCCGTTCAGAATACGTTCTTCCAGATTCTCGCCCAGAACAAGGTCGATGCCTATATCGGCGGCCACGACCACATGATGCAACTCGACCGGGTGACGAGCCCGGACGGCGCGACCACCGTCACCCAGATCATCTCTGGCTCCGACAGCAACAAATTCTATGTCCCGGCCGGCACGGCCCCCAACCTGAACGGGGGCAAGACCAACGCCGAGCAATATGGCCGGACGCAAGACGTCCTGCTCGAGAGCCTATACGACGTAGGCTATTGGATCTTCACGGTCGACGGCGCGACGGTCGACGCCAGCTACTATGCGGCCGCCAGTGGCGCGACGTTGCAGAGCGGCGAATATTTGATGAGTGTCACCCCGACGCCGCTCAACTTCCGTGAGGTCTACACTGTCAGCTTTAGTTACGGCGTCACGGCAGTGCCGGAGCTGTCGACCTGGGCGATGATGCTGGTGGGGTTTGCGGGGCTGGCCGTCGCGGGATCCCTCGCGAAGCGCGCCCGCGCCGTCGCCTGACCGGCTGCGCCTGATCGTGCGGCCCCTTTCCGGCTCAACTGGGCGGGGCTCGCACGATGCGACGAAATCTTAGATGTACTCGCCGAACCGTCCAAGACCATGGCTTGAGTTGAATCGAGAATTTTCCTGCCCGGCCTCCGGCTGGATCTCGCGCCGCAAAAACAGCGGCGACCGTAATCAACAAAAAGACCGCTCCATGGAGCGGTCTTGTTAAAAAAATGCCGATTGGCGGAAATCAGAAGTAAGCGATGGCCTGGCGGCGCTTTTTCGCCTGGTGATTGCCCGCATATCCCATGCCCGCGAAACCAAGGAGCACCAGGGCCCAGCTCGGAAGTTCCGGCAAGGTCGCCGAGGCGCCGAGGCCCGCGTTGGCTTCCATCGGCGCAACGCCAGAGTTGTCAGCGATTTCAGTGTACACGCCGTCGAGCATGACCGTCGCCTGGGCCACGCCTGAAGCGCTCACCATCGCAACGATCAACCCAGCCAACAAAGTCCGATTGGATAATTTCATCGTTCCAAATCCTTTTTTGGATCCGTTCCGCCCCGCGGAACCTGTGCGCTCTCTATCGCAAGGCTGGGGCCAGGAGGCTGAAACCAATGAAATTCACCTAACATATTGATTTTATTGATATTTTTTTTAACTCCCTCGCGTCCGAGATTGCAAAATGCAAAATCGCCGGCGATGCGAATGGCGTCGCGCAACGTAAAGCTTGCCGGATTGCAAATTCAGGATTGAGTTAACCTATTGATTCGAAATCAATAATTTTTCCAATCGTTCGCTCTCCTATTCTGACCCACTCTCAAAAATGCTCCGGGTCCGCCTCCGGCTTGATCTCGTGCTTCATGATCAGCGGCGTCTGGGACAGGGCGAAAATCACTGTCAGCGGCATGATCCCGAAACTTTTGAAACCGGCCCAAAAGTCCCAGCTCTGGGTTAGCCGCACGAATTCGTTGAGGCCCGCCAGCACGAAGAAAAACAGGCCCCATCGGAGCGTCAGCTTGCGCCAGCCCTCTTCGTCGAGGTGCAACACGCTGTCGAGCGCGACCGGCAGCAGCAGTTTGCCAAAGGCCAGCGCGCCGAGCAAAACCGCGCCGAAAAGGCCGTTCACGATGGTCGGCTTGATCTGGATGAAGGTCTTGTCCTGAAAAAAGAACGTCAGGCCGCCGAAAAACAGCACGGCTATGGCCGTCACCACCGGCATGATCGGCAGATGTTTCGTCAGCACCCATGAGGCGACCAGGGCGGCGACGACGGCGGCCATCAGCACGCCGGTCGAGGTGAGCATGGTCGCTTTTTCCGCCGGCAGGTTTTCCGGCAACAGGCCCCCGACCAGCCAGTGAAACAAGGCCGGCTTCGAATTGGCGAGGAAAAACAGAACCAGCGGCCCCATTTCCAGCACCAGTTTCAGAACGGGATTGACCTTTTTAGGTCCGTTTGCCGAGGTCATGAAAAATTCCTGTCCGTCGCGCCGAAGCGCTTTTGAAACCAGTGCCCGTGCGAAAACGCCGCAGCTGTTCGGGAACAGGTTCAGTCTTCGAATCCGGCGATGGCCCGGGCGAAATCGCGGGCGGTGAAAGGTTCGAGGTCGTCGGCCTGTTCGCCGACGCCGATGAAATGAACCGGCAGCCCGAATTTTTCAGCGATCGCGACCAATATGCCGCCACGCGCCGTGCCGTCGAGCTTGGTCATGACCAGACCCGTCACGCCCGCGACCTTGCCAAAAATCTCGACCTGGTTCAACGCGTTCTGGCCGACCGTGGCGTCGAGCACCAGCAGCACCGCATGGGGCGCCTGCGTATCGACCTTTTTCATCACCCGAATGATTTTTTCCAGTTCGGCCATCAGTTCGGTGCGGTTTTGCAGCCGGCCCGCCGTATCCATGAGCAGAATATCCACATTCTGCTCCCGCGCCGCATGAATCGCATCGAAGGCGAGGCCGGCGGCGTCGGCGCCGGGTTCGCGCGCGATCACCGGGACGTTCATCCGGGCGCCCCAGATGCGCAATTGTTCGACAGCGGCGGCGCGAAACGTGTCGCCAGCGGCGAGCATCAGGCTTTTGCCCTCCGCGCTGAATTTCGCCGCCAGCTTGCCGATGGTCGTGGTTTTGCCGGAGCCATTGACGCCGACGACGAGAATGACGAAGGGCTTTTTGCCGCCATCGACTTCGAGCGGTCGCGCCGCCGGCGCCAGAACGCGCTCGATTTCGTCGGCGAGAATGGCGCGCACGTCCTCGGGCGCGATCTGCTTGTCATAGCGGCCCTTGCCGACGAGAGCGGCGATGCGGGTCGCCGCGGCGACGCCGAGATCGGCGCGCACCAGCACATCCTCCAGATCCTCCAGCATGTCGGCGGAAAGTTTGCGCTTGGTGAAAATATCGGCGACGCCCTGGCCGATGGAGGAAGAGGATCGCGCCAGACCCTGCCGCAGCCGCGACCACCAACTCGGCCTTAGCGACGGCGGTTCGGGTTCGACGACCGGCGGCGCGGGCGACGGCGCAGGCGGTGGCGGCTCGAAAACGGCTTCGGCCACAGGCGCCGGCGCCGCCTCTGGCTCTGGCTCTGGCGCGAAAACGGGTTCGGGCGACGGCGTTGCGAAGTCGGTTTCGACCGGCGGCGGGGCCTCGACCGTCGCGGGCGCGCTTTCAACTGGCGGCGGCGCGGCTTCAACCGGCGTTGGCGCCGGAGCGATCGGCGGTTCCGGCGACCTGGCTTCGGCCTGGGCCGCCGGCTCCGGCGTGAAAACGGGTTCCGGCGTCGGCGTTTCAAACACGGTTTCGACCGGCGGCGGGGTCTCGGCCGTCGCGGGCGCGCTTTCGAGCGGCGACGCGGGTTCAACCGGCTCCGGCACAAGTTCGACAGGCGGCGGCGAAAATTCGGCGAGCGGCGGCGGGGGTTCAGGCAGGGTTTCCGGCGCCGGCTCCCAAAACGCCTCGTCGGCATGGCGGAGCTTGAACAGGCGGGCCACAAATCCGGTTTTTTCCGCCTTGTCTTTCGATTCTGCGTTCATGCGCCAAATATCCGCTCGATCCGGCCGGGCGAAGCCGCCCTTCTAAAAAGCCGCAGATTTTGCCATAAGCGGCTATGCCGCCGCTCATTGAAAATCCGCGCCGCTCTTCGATAGCCTGTCCCGCATGACGCCGGAAGAGATTTGTGCGCGCCTGCTCTATCGCGACGGGCTGATGCTGGTGCTGGACAAGCCGGCCGGCCTCGCCGTGCATCGCGGCCCCAAAGGCGGCGAAAGCTTTGAGGATTTTTTCGGCGCTCTGCGTTTCGGCCTGCCGCGCAGCCCGTCGCTGGCGCATCGGCTGGACAAGGACACGTCGGGCTGCCTCGTGCTCGGGCGCCATCGCAAGGCGCTGGAAAAGCTGATGCTGCTGTTCAAACAGGGCCGCATCGACAAGACCTACTGGGCCGTGGTCGAGGGCGGCCCCGCGCAAATGCAGGGGCTGATCGACCTGCCGCTCGGACGGCTAGACGCGACGCGCGGCTGGTGGATGAAGGTCGATCCCCAGGGCCAGCCGTCGCAAACGCGCTGGCAGGTGCTTGGCCGGGGACACGACGCGACCGGCGCGCCCATCAGCTGGCTGGCGCTCAAACCTTTGACCGGGCGCACCCATCAATTGCGCGTCCATTGCGCGGCGCTGGATTTTCCCATTTTTGGCGATCCGATCTATGGCTCCGGGCGTTTTGGCGACGAAATTCTGCATCTTCATGCGCGGGCGATCGCCATTCCGATCTCGAAAAACAAGCCGCCGGTGGAGGTCGAGGCCTGCATCCCGCCCCACATGCGCGCTTTGCTGACCGCTTGTGGCTGGACCGAACAGATCGACGAAACCGTGCGCCTGACTCGACGCCGGCGCGAGGACGCGCAACTCCGGGTCGAGGCCGAGGTCAAGGTCAAGCAGGCCTGAGCGCTGCGGTGGCGAAGGCGCATTGCGCATTGCCCAAAGCGCATGCTTGTTATAGGCATTCGCTCTTGAAATTTTGGAGAGCAGCATGGGTTACAAGGTCGCTGTCGTCGGCGCCACGGGCAATGTGGGCCGCGAAATGCTGGATATTCTTGCCGAGCGCCAGTTTCCGGCCGACGAGGTCGTCGCGCTGGCTTCGTCGCGCTCGATCGGCACGGAAGTGTCCTATGGCGACAAAATCCTCAAATGCCGGCATCTCGACACGTTCGATTTTTCCGATTGCGATATCGCCCTGATGTCGGCCGGCGGAACCATTTCAAAGGAATGGTCGCCGCGCATCGCCGCGCAGAATTGCGTTGTGATCGATAATTCCTCGGCCTGGCGCTATGATTCCGACGTGCCTCTGGTGGTGCCCGAGGTCAACGCCGACGCGCTCAAAAATTTCCGCAAGCGCAACATCGTCGCCAATCCCAACTGTTCGACCGCCCAGCTGGTGGTGGCGCTCAAGCCGCTGCACGACCGTTTCGTCGTCAAGCGCGTGGTCGTCTCGACCTATCAGTCGGTCTCGGGCGCCGGCAAGGAGGGCATGGACGAATTGTTCGCCCAGACCCGCGCGGTGTTCGTCTCCGATCAAGTCGAGAGCAAGAAGTTCCCCAAGCGCATCGCCTTCAATCTGATCCCGCATATCGACGTCTTCATGGAAGACGGCTTCACCAAGGAAGAATGGAAGATGATGGCCGAGACGAAAAAGATTCTCGACCCCAAGATCAAGCTGACCGCGACCTGCGTGCGCGTGCCGGTGTTCATCTCGCATTCCGAAAGCGTCAATATCGAATGTGAAAAGCCGGTGACGGCGGACGAAGCGCGCAAGATTTTGCGCGAGTCGCCCGGCATTCTGGTCATCGACAAGCACGAACCGGGGGGCTACATCACGCCGCATGAGGCGGCGGGCGAAGACGCCACCTATATATCGCGCATTCGCGAGGACGCCACGGTCGAGAACGGTCTCGCCTTCTGGTGCGTGTCGGACAATCTGCGCAAGGGCGCGGCGCTCAACGCGGTGCAGATCGCCGAGGCGCTGATCAACCGAAAATTGCTGGCGCCCAAGCAAAGGGCGGCGTGAGAAGGCAAATCGAGGCCGGAGCGGACGCCGCTCCGGCTCCTTCATTTCGTCGAAATGTCCTGCTTCGCGGCGCTCGACGGGGAATAGCATGAAAAAAGCGCATGGCGATCTCGCGGGCGAGCTGAAGCGGAACACGGACTTGCGCCCGTTCAACGCCTTCGCCCTCAATCTGATGGCCTGGCTCAACGATTTCGCCCATCTGATCCTTGGGCTTGCGCTGGGCGCCTCGGTGCTGCTGTTCACCTGGCTTTTCACGGTCGATGTCATTTTCGCGCTGCGCAACGACAATCTGTCGCAGGGCTTTCTGCATGGCCTCGGCACCTTGATGCTGCTGTGGACGGTTTCGGCGCTGATCACGGCCGAAATCGGCTATATGCGCGGCCACCAACTGACGGTCGATACGTTTGTCGAAGTCGCCATCGTCGTCATCCTGCGCAAGATCATCACCATGCCGGTGCAATCGACGCTGCCAAGCCCCGAAGAGTTTCTGCTCTGGGTCGCGGCGGCGGTTCTGCTCGGCGTGATGTATCTGATCGTGCGTTACGCGCAAACCATCCGGATCGAAGAAGAGCCCAAGGCGCCGGCCCCATCCGAGGCCAAGGACCGCGCCGCGGCTTGAGATTTTCGGATGCAAGGGCGGCGCTCAGGCCTCGCCAATCCGCCGGAATTCAAAATCGCGGCGCCTTTCCCAGAGCGTCGCGGTGGGCTTTCGGCGAAACCTGGCGGAAAGCGCCGTCGGCTTCGTCGAGCGCCAGCAATTCGCCGCCGGCCACACCGAAATAAGCGCCGTGGAGGCTGAGCCAACCGCGCGCCTCCAGCGTGCCGATATAGGGAAAGCTGCGCAGATTGCGGATGCTTTGATGCACCGATTGCAGCGCCAGCCGTTCCGACCATGCTTGCAGGGGTTCGGTCGGCGTCCCGAGGTTTTCCGCCGCCGGCCCCATCAGTTTGATCCAGCCGCCGATGAAATCTCCGGGCGCCAGAGGTCGTATGTAGGGATCGTGTTGCAGGTCGGCATAGGCTTTGACGCCGCTGCAACGGGCGTGGCCCATCACCACAATATGCTTGACCTTCAGGCCCATGACCGCAAATTCGATCGCCGCCGAGGTGCCGTGGTAATCGTCATTGGGCTGATAGGGCGGCACGAGATTGGCGACGTTGCGTAAGACGAACATTTCGCCAGGCCCGGCGTCGAAGATCAATTCGGGCG
Organism: uncultured Rhodoblastus sp.; assembly: GCF_903903185.1. Classification (GTDB taxonomy): domain Bacteria; phylum Pseudomonadota; class Alphaproteobacteria; order Rhizobiales; family Beijerinckiaceae; genus Rhodoblastus. Next base: position 10,651 of record NZ_CAIUXT010000182.1, on the reverse strand, counting down.
AAACCCGCGAGTCGCAGCAGCCGATCAGCAGAACCTGAGGATTCTGGCCTTTTTCGGCCAGTTCCTCGAATCTTTCGCGTTCACGGCTGAAACGTCCGGAGAGAAAATTCTCGTACCCCTCGGTGAGCCGGTTCGGAAAATTGGTTTCGCTCATCTGGTCCGCGTTCCCATGGCCTGCCAGGTCGAACGCCAACGCGCGAAACCTATTCTCTTTTGCCGCAACGCGGCGGGATGGGCAATCCTTCCATAGAATCTTATGCCTGAGAGCGATTGCGGCCGGCGCGCGCCGAACGACCGGCGTCCAGCCTCGCCCGACGGCGCTTGGGCGAGAGAATTTTTTTACCGCGACGGGCATGGCCGGGGCGGGGTGGCGACCGGGACGCCTCTGACGCGCAAGGCGTTTGCCAATATTGAAAATGACAATGGCGTGAAGTCCGGGAAGACATTATGGTGCCGCGCAACAAGGACATAAATCCACGTTTGGGAGACTCCATGACCAGCTTACGCCCCCGCCGCAGCGTCCTCTATATGCCCGGCTCGAACGCCCGGGCGCTGGAAAAGGCCAAGACCATCGCCGCAGACGCGCTGATTCTCGATCTTGAAGACGCGGTCGCGCCGGACGCCAAGGCAGTCGCCCGTGAACAGGTCGCCGCGGCGGTCAAGGCGGGCGGTTTCGGCCGCCGCGAAGTGGTCATCCGCATCAATGGCGCCCACACGCCCTGGGGCCACGACGATCTGGTCGCCGCCGCGCAAGCCGGTCCCGACGCCATTCTCGTGCCCAAAGTCTCTTCGCCCGGCGATATTATGTTGACCGCCAAGGCGCTGCGCGACGCCGGCGCGCCGGAACACACCCGCATCTGGGCGATGATGGAGACGCCGGTCGCCATTCTCAACGCCGATTCGATCCTGCGCACGGCGCTCGATCCCCACTCGCGCCTGACGGTGCTGGTGATGGGAACAAACGACATCGCCAAGGAGACGCGGGCGCGGTTGACGCCGGGCCGCCCTACCATGCTCGCCTATCTCTCGATCTGCGTCGCCGCCGCCCGCGCTCATGACATCGAGATCATCGACGGCGTTTTTAACGATTTTTCCGACGAGGCGGGGTTTCGCGCCGAATGCGAACAGGGCCGGGATTTCGGCATGGACGGCAAGACTCTGATCCATCCCAATCAGGTGGCGATCTGCAACGAGGTCTTTGCTCCCGCCGAAGCGGAAATCGACTTCGCGCGCCGGATCATCGAGGTGTTCGACCTGCCGGAAAACGCCGCCAAGGGCGCGCTGCAGATCGACGGCAAGATGGTCGAGCGGCTTCACGCCGACATGGCGCGGCGCACCGTCGCCATTGCCGAGGCGATCGCGGCCGGCGCCTGATCGCTGTCGATTCCCCAAATGCGGGTTTTCTAGAAGCGCGCAAAAGTTATATAATGTGGCGTGGCCACAGGGGATTCGGCATGAGCGACCAGGAGAACGGGCACAGCGAAAACGGCGCGGCGCCCGGTTCGGGGGCGGATCCCCTGTACGCGCGCGCACGCACGGCCCCGATTATCGAGGGTGAAGCCGCCGAGGTTCCGGCCTCGGCGACCTCTGAACCACCGCAGCCGCCAACGGTTGCCGTTGACGAACCACAAAACGAAAAACCCGATGCGGCCCCCGGCGGAACCCCGCGCAAGAATTTCGTCCGGCGGCTGCTCGCCGCCGCGGCCGGCGTCGGCGTCCTCGGCGGCGCCGGTTTTTATGCCGGGACCGAATGGTCCTCCCGCCAACCGCCGTCCAACCCGTTTGCGGTCGCCGCCGCACCCCGGCGCGTCGAACCCGCGCCGGTCAATGCGCCTTTTGTCGCGACAGCCTTAGCCGCCGCCCCGGTCGAGGCGCCCGCCGTCGCGCTACCCGCCGTCGAAGCTCCAAAAGCCGACCTGTCGCAAGTTGACCCGCCGACGGCCGATCTGTCGAAAACAGACGAAGCGCCGCCCGAGCCTGAACCGACGGCGCCGGCGAAGAACGAAGCGGTCGAGGCCAGGCCTGCTGACGTAAAGCCTGTCGAAGCCAATGCTGACGAGGCCAAGCCTGTCGAAAGCAAGCCTGTCGAAGCCAAAACCGTCGAAGCGCCGCCCGAACCCGTCAGGACGGTAGCCGCGCCGGAGACCGAAAAGGCGCTCGCCGAAGTAACCGCCCGCCTCGCCGCAACCCAGGCCGCCCTGGATCAGGTCACGGCGCGATTGCAGGCGCTTGAGGGACAGTTGGCGGCGCCCAAGAGCGAATCGCGGGCCCCTCTGGCGGAACGGCAAGTCGGGTCCTCCAACGCCGGGTCGGCCAATGCCCTCCCCGCCAGCGCCAGTGATTTTGCCGCGCGGATCGTCGCGGCGCAGAGCCTTTTGGCGGCGATCCGGCTCGGCGACGATTACGCACCCATGCTTTCGGCGCTGGAGAATCTGGGCGGCGATCCCGACCGCCTGGCGCGTCTGCGCGCCGGACTCTCGACGCCCAACGCGGAGGGACTGGCCAAGGATTTCGCCGCTTTACAGGCGAAAATTCTCGCCGCGGTGGCCCCACCGGCGCCGCAGCCGCCGCAGGAAAAAGCGCCGCGCAATGTCGGGGACGCCGTCCTGACCTTCCTTCAGACCCGCACCGAAAAACTGGTGCGGATTCGCCCCGCCGACGCGCCCGACCGGGACGAGACGTCGATTCGCGTCGGGCGGATCGACAAAAGTCTGGCGCGCGGCGATATCGCCGCCGCTCTGGCGGAGCGGGCGCAATTGCCCGCGCCGGCGCTCGCGATCACCGCCGGCTGGGCCGCCAGCGCGCAAGCCCATCTCGACGCCGAACTGGCCGCCAGGGCCGAACTGGCCGCGGCGCTGCAAGGCTTGAACAAGAGCAAGTCTTAAAAAACGCGCTTCCCGGCGGCGCAAGGCCGCCGGGATCGAAACACGCCTGCGCCGCACATCCGAACGAGAGCCCGCCGATGGTCCGTATTCTGATCTTTCTGTTTGTGATCGCCGCCGCCGCGCTGGGCCTGGGAATCCTGGTCGAACAACCGGGTTCGCTGACCATGACGTGGTTTGGCTATCACATTGACACTTCGCCGGTGGTCGGGCTCAGCGTCATCGCCCTCGGCGCCATCTTCGGCTGGGGCTTGGTGCGCTTTTTGTTTGGCCTTCCGGGTCTGGTTTCGCTGACGACGCGCGCCCGAAAGCGTCAGCGCGGCCATGAGGCGCTGACGCGCGGAATTCTCGCCGCCGGCGTCGGCGACGCCCGCAAGGCGCAGAAGGCGAGCCAGGAAGCGCGCAAGCTGCTGCCGCACGAACCGCTGACCCTGCTTCTGGAGGCGCAGGCGGCGCAACTCGCCGGCGACCGCGCCGGCGCCGAACGCATCTTCCGCGCCATGACCGAGCGCCCCGACACCAAATTGCTCGGCCTGCGCGGATTGCACGCCGAAAGCCTGCGCCATGGCGATCACGACGACGCCCATGAAATCGCGCTCGCTGCGCAGAAGCTGACGCCGCTGGCCTGGTCCGGACAAGCGGTGTTCGACCGCCATACCGCGAAAGGCGACTGGGAGGCGGCGCGCCTCTGCCTCGAACAGAATCTGCGCGCGAAAATCCTCGATCCCGTCGCCGCCAGACGGCAAAAGGCGGTGCTCGACACCGCCATCGCGATGGAATGCGAGCTGAGCGATCCCGAACGCGCCGCCAAGCTGCTGCGCGCGGCGGTGAAGAAGGCGCCCGAGCTCGTGCCGGCGACGGCTCTGCTGGCTCGGCTGCTGGCGCGCAGGGGCGACAGGCGCGGCGCCGCAAAGCTGATCGAATCGGCCTATGCGAGGACCGCGCATCCCGATCTTGCCGAGGTCTATATCGATGTGCGCCCCGGCGATTCGTCGGGCGACCGGCTTGACCGCGCCAGGAGACTCGCCAAATTCGCCCCCGGTGAACCCGAAAGCGCGATCATGCTCGCGCAGGCGGCGCTCGGAGCCCGCGATTTCGCCGCGGCGCGCGCCGCCATGTCCCCGCTGATCGCCGAAGGCAAGCAGCCCACCAGCCGCATGTGCCTGATCATGGCAGAAATCGAACATCGCGAAAAAGATGCCGAGGGTCTGGTGCGCGAATGGCTGTCGCGCGGATCGCGCGCGCCGCGCGACGCCGCCTGGGTCGCCGACGGCCATTGGTCGAGAAAATGGGCGCCGGTATCGCCGGTGACCGGCAAGCTCGACGCCTTTAGCTGGGTTCAACCCCGGGAAGCCTTGTCCGGCCCGGTGGTAGAGCCCGCGCCGGACTTCGCGCCGCCGCCGGCGCTTTCGGCGGCCGGGACGGTTCCGACGGAAACGCCGCAACTGGAGGCCGCGAAAATTGAAACTCCGCCAGCCGAAATCCTGCCAGGAGCCAGCGCGGAACCGGCGCCGCCAAACGCTTCAAATATGCAGAGCCCGCAGCGCCAGCCGACGACGGCGCAACCGGTGATCTTTCCGCAGCCCTCGCCCCCCGACGATCCGGGCCCCAAGCGCGCTGCGGCCGAAATCCGCCCGTTCTGAAAGCTGCGGCGTCGTTCGATGGCGGCTTGGCTCGACAAAGCGCGCGAAAGTCTGTAATGGGACGCGTCCTGCCTGAATTCTTGGAATTTGGGAGGGAAGTCAGTTGCGCCCGGCCCAATTGAGGGAAACCTTTTGGGGAAGCGGGCGCCAATTCACAACAGCGTTCCGAAACGCTCGCCGCAAGGCGAAACGGAGACAAGATGCCCAGTATTATCGAACAGCTCGACGCCGAGCAGATCGCCCGGCTTACCGCCAACAAGACCATTCCGGAATTCGCCCCCGGCGACACCGTGATCGTCAATGTCAAGGTGAAGGAAGGCGAGCGGACCCGCGTGCAGGCCTATGAAGGCGTGGTGATCGCCCGCAATGGCGGCGGCCTTAACGAGAGCTTCACGGTTCGCAAGATTTCCTATGGCGAGGGCGTGGAGCGCGTCTTCCCGGTCTATGGCCCGCTCATCGATTCCATCAAGGTCGTGCGTCGCGGCAAGGTGCGGCGCGCCAAGCTCTATTACCTGCGCGACCGCCGCGGCAAGTCCGCTCGCATCGCCGAACGCACAGACACCAAGGCCAAGGCGGCGAAAGCCGCGCCAAAAGCCTGAGCGGGCCAATATTCGCGCCGATTCTCGCGAAGGCTGGCCGCCGCGCCGGCCTTTTTGCGTTTGCGCGCTCGATACGATCGGCTCTGGACAGGGGCCGAGGACGTAAACCGGCGCCGCCGCCCTTGCGCGGAAGCGCGCTCGCTCTATTTCGTCATTGAGCTCTGTTTCGTCAAAGTGCAGACGGGTGCGGCGATGTCGGGCCCAAGACCGCGACGGGGATGAAGAACATGGTTGGGACCTCCGGCAAGCCACGCACGCTTTACGACAAGATCTGGGACGAACATGTCGTGGACATCCAGCCCGACGGCACGGCCCTGCTCTATATCGACCGCCATCTGGTCCATGAAGTAACCAGCCCGCAGGCCTTCGAAGGGCTCCGCCTCGCCCGCCGAAAAGTTCACGCGCCGGAAAAGACGCTGGCCGTGGTCGATCACAATGTGCCGACCACCGACCGTTCCCAGCCGATCGAGGATCCCGAAAGCCGGGCGCAGGTCGAGCAACTGGCGATCAACGCCCATGATTTCGGCGTCGAATATTTCGACCAGCACGACCGCCGCCAGGGCGTCGTCCACATCATCGGACCGGAACAGGGTTTTACCCTTCCCGGCGCGACCATCGTCTGCGGCGACAGCCACACCTCTACCCACGGCGCCTTCGGCGCTCTGGCGCATGGCATCGGCACCTCGGAAGTCGAACATGTGCTCGCCACCCAGACGCTGATCCAGTCCAAGGCCAAAAACATGCTGGTCAAGGTCAGCGGCAAGCTTGGCGAAGGCGTCACCGCCAAGGACATCGCTTTGGCGATCATCGGCAAGATCGGGACGGCGGGCGGCACCGGCTATGTCATCGAATATGCCGGCGAGGCGATCGAAGCCCTGTCGATGGAAGGTCGCATGACCGTCTGCAATATGTCGATCGAGGGCGGCGCGCGCGCCGGCCTGATCGCCCCCGACGAAAAGACTTTTGCCTATCTCCAGGGCCGTCCGAAGGCGCCGAAAGGCGAAGCCTGGGAGCGGGCGCTGCATTACTGGTCGCAGCTCAGGAGCGATCCCGGCGCGCAATATGACGCCATCGTCGAACTCGACGCCGGCGACCTGCCGCCGGTGCTGACCTGGGGCACCAGCCCCGAGGATGTGGTGGCGATCGATGGAATCGTGCCGGCCGTCGAGGCGGGCCAGAGCGAGGCCTTGCGCGCGAAAATCCAGCGCTCGCTGGATTATATGGGGCTCAAGGGCGGCGAAAAGCCGACCGACATCAAGATCGACCGCGTCTTCATCGGCTCCTGCACCAATGGCCGCATCGAGGATTTGCGCGCCGCCGCGAAAATCGCGGAAGGGCGCAAGGTTGCCGGACATGTCAACGCCATGGTCGTGCCCGGCTCGGGTCTGGTCAAGGAACAGGCGGAAGCCGAAGGTCTCGACAAGATTTTCCTGGCCGCCGGGTTCGAATGGCGCGAACCGGGCTGCTCAATGTGTCTGGCGATGAATCCCGACCGCCTCGCGCCGGGCGAACGCTGCGCCTCGACCTCGAATCGCAATTTCGAGGGCCGGCAGGGTTTCAAAGGCCGCACCCACCTCGTCTCGCCCGCCATGGCGGCGGCGGCGGCGGTCGCCGGCCATTTCGTCGACCTGCGCAGCTTCCACTGAGACTCAATCGAGGAAAGAGCCGATGGATGCCGAAGCCTTGCGCGCCTTGCAGGCGCCACTGAAGGAAAAATATAAGGCGGACAGCCGCTCCGCCGTCGTCACGCTCAAGGCGCAGGGCGATCTGTCCGGCGAGGGCCTCGCCTGCAAGGTCTCGACCTCCCGCGCCATGATCGAGGCCGGATTGCATCCGGCGACCGGCGGCAGCGGCCTTCAGGCCTGTTCCGGCGACATGCTGCTCGAAGCTCTGGTCGCCTGCGCCGGGGTGACGCTGAAGGCGGTCGCCACGGCGCTCGATTTCCGCTTGTCGGGCGGGACGGTGCGCGCGGAAGGCGATCTCGACTTTCGCGGCACGCTCGGCGTCGCCAAGGACGCGGCGGTGGGCTTCACCGAGATCCGGCTGTTCTTCGATCTCGACAGCCTTGAGCCGCAGGAGCGGATCGACGCCCTGACCAAATTGACCGAACGCTATTGCGTGGTGTTCCAGACCCTGGCCCGGCCGCCGAAAATCGCCCTGACCGTCAAGGCCGGAAACTGACGGCGCCCGCCAGCCTTTTCATGTCGTGTGGAAACATCGCAAGGCTTCAAGCGTTTGTTTAACCGCATATCCCGATCCAAACGGTTTCCCGGTTTTGGGAACAGGGTCGCAAGCAAGGAGCGACGATGGCAAGCGCAAGACCGCCCGCGCTCGACTGGACGGCGCGAAAGGCGCCGTCGCTCGAGGATTTCGAGATTCTGGCCGAGGCGGCCTATCGCCGCCTGCCGAAGAGATTCCTGCGCTGCTGCGAGGATCTGGTCATCCAGATCGAGGATTTTCCCGACGAGGAGATTTTGCTCGAATTCGAAACCGAATCCGAATTCGAACTGCTCGGCCTGTTTCGCGGACGCGGTCTGCCGCAGCGGGAGGGCGGAGAGACCGGCGAGCTGCCGAACATGATCCATCTTTATCGCCGTCCGATCCTCGATGTCTGGGCCGAAGGCGAAGACACGCTCGGCGATCTGGTCCGCCATGTCCTGGTTCATGAGATCGGTCATCATTTCGGCCTTTCCGATGAAGATATGGAGCGAATCGAACAGGAGGCGCATTGATCGATCCACAATCGACCGCCAAGATAGCTAAAATCCGATCCGCCGGACCGGCGCACTAAATCCCTGGGCCTGAAAAAATGCAAAAATTTACCAAACTGACCGGCGTCGCCGCGCCTTTGCCGATCACCAACATCGACACCGACATGATCATCCCCAAGCAATATCTGAAGACGATTGCCCGCACCGGACTGGGCAAGGGGCTGTTTTCGGAACTGCGCTACAAGGACGACGGCTCGGAAAATCCCGATTTCGTGCTCAACAAGCCTGCTTATCGCAACGCGACAATTCTGGTGGCGGAAGATAATTTCGGCTGCGGCTCGTCGCGCGAACACGCGCCCTGGGCCCTGCTCGATTTCGGCGTGCGCGCGATCGTCTCGACCGGTTTCGCCGATATTTTCTATAACAACTGCTTCAAGAACGGCATCCTGCCGATCAAGGTGTCGAAGGAAAATCTCGCCAAACTGATGGACGACGCCAGCCGGGGCGCCAACGCCACCCTGACCGTCGATCTCGAAGCCCAGGAAATTCGTGGTCCCGACGGCGGCGTGGTCAAATTCGACATCGACCCGCACCGCAAGCTTTGCCTGCTCGAAGGTCTCGACGATATCGGCCAGACCCTGATCAAGGCGCCGAAAATCGCCGAATTCGAGTCGAAGCTCGCCGATGAGCGGCCCTGGATTTAGCCGTCGAAGCTTTTTCGATTCTGTTGAGACGAGAATCACGATAGAATCGGGACATGAAGACTTGGATTCTCGCTCTCTCCGCTGTTCTCGTCATGCACACGGGCGCGCACGCCGATTTCGACTCCTGCAAGGAGCAGATCAAGGCGCAGGCCGCCGCTCAAGGGATCTCGGCGGCGACTCTGGCGCGCGCCCTCGACGGGCTCCAGCCCAATGACGCGTTGAGCTTTATCGGCGTCCAGCCGGAATTTTCGACCCCCATCTGGGATTATCTTTCCGGATTGGTCGATGACGAGCGGGTGATCGACGGAAAGCAGCGTTTCGCCGAATACCGCCAGGCGGCGATGGCGGCGCAGAATCGATTCGGGGTCGATGCGGCGGCGGTCGTGGCGGTCTGGGGCGTCGAATCCGATTTCGGCAATAGTTTCGGCTCGCGTCCGGTCATTCAGTCGTTGACCACTCTCGCCTGCATCCCCAACCGCCGCTCGGACTATTTTCGCCACGAATTGATGTCGGCGCTCAAGATCGTCGATCGCGGCGACGTCAAGCTGGAGGATTTCAAGGGCTCCTGGGCGGGCGCCTTCGGCAATACCCAGTTCATGCCCTCGACCTTTCTGAGCCTCGCGGTCGATATGGACGGCGACGGGCGCCGCGATGTCGTCGGCTCGGTTCCCGATGCGCTCGGCTCGACCGCCAATTTCCTGCGCAAGGCGGGTTGGGTCAGCGGCCTGCCCTGGGGCTTCGAGGTGAAACTGCAGGCCAATTATCGGGGCCCATCGGGTCGAGGCGGCAAACAGGACCTGTCGGTCTGGGCCGGGCGCGGCCTGACACGAATCGACGGCTCGCCGCTTTCCGGATCCGGCGCCTATGGCCTGTTGCTGCCCGCCGGGCCGCAAGGTCCGGCTTTTCTCGTCTCGCGCAATTTCGACGCCTTCTATTCGTATAATGCCGCAGAATCCTATGCCCTCGCCATTGGCGTGCTGTCGGACCGGCTCAAGGGCGGCCCGGGCATTGTTACGCCTTGGCCGACCGACGATCCCGGCCTGACGCGCGCCGAGCGCCGCGAAGTGCAGGCCCGGCTGGAGCAGCGCGGCTATGATGTTGGCGGCAAGCATGACGGCGTGATGGGGACGAAGACCCGCGAGGCCATCGCCGCCTACGAGCAGAAAAACGGCCTGAAGCGCGACGGAAGGGCCGGCAAGAAACTGCTCGCCGCCCTGCGCGGCGGAACCTGATCAGTCTATTCGGACGAGGCGGTCGGGTAAATCATTGCCCCCGCCATCCGGCGGCGCCGCGCGCGCCAGTAGTTCGCCCGTGCGGTTGACCGCGAGGATGAAGGCTTCGTTGACGCGGCCGACTCGCAACCAGTCGACCATTTCGTCGATCGCCGCGCGCCATTCGGCCTCAGCGATTTTGCCGGTGAGACCGTCATCCGCGATGATCCGGGCATAATGCTCGGCCATCGAAACAAAGATCAGCACGCCCGTGCGATGGCGGGTTCGGGTCATCCCCAGGGTGAAAAACTGCTCCGCAGCGACGCGGAAAGCCTGCCGCCTTTGCAAGCCGCGCGGGGTCAGCGCCAGTCCAAGCCACGTCCAGTTCAACAGCAGCAAAGCGACGATGAAAAGCGCCGCCTGCACGGCGAAAATACGCTGCGCCGACAATTGCGTGAAGGCCAGAAGCGGCCAGGGCGCGATCAGCGCCAGGGTCGCGGCATAGAGCGTTGCGGGAAATCCGAGTTCGCAGGTACGGCGCGCGAAGACGCAGACGATCTGCCCGCTGGTCCGCCGTTCCGCCGCCTGCACCGCCGCGACGATCGCCGCCTCGTCCAAAGCCTCTCGCATCACCAATCCCCCGATGCGCCGCCGCCGCCCGACCAGCCGCCGCCGCCGGAAAAACCTCCGCCGCCCCCAAAGCCGCCGCCGCCAAAGTTGCCCCCGCCGCCGCCGAAAGAGCCCGGGCCGGGCAGGATGATGAACGGGCCGCCGCCTCGCCTGCCTCGCCCGCCGCCGCTTCCGCCGCCACGATTGCTCCAGATTATGAAAATGACGAAAGCGACAATGAGGAAAGGCAGAAGGGACTGAAAGACGGCGTCCGGATCGTCGGCGCGAACTT
>NZ_CAIUXT010000181.1 GCF_903903185.1 uncultured Rhodoblastus sp. | reverse complement strand
GTGCAAAAGCCCGTACAGGTCGTGATGTCCGAGGCCGCCGCGGAGCCCTACGACATATATATCGCCTCTCGCGTCGTCGGGCAGCCGAACGTCTGGTTTTGCCACGCCCTCGTCCACGACGTATCCGTGCTCGTAGAGGCGAATTGAGCGGCACGACAACATTCTTTGGCTCCGTTTCGGCGGGGCGGGGGCTCTGAGGATTTGAGAATGACGACCGTTATCACTTACGGCACTTTTGACCTTTTTCACCGAGGACATCTTCGCCTACTCGAGCGCGCGCGCCAGATCGGCGATCGATTGGTGGTTGGCGTGTCCACTGATAATTTCAATGCGATCAAGGGCAAGAAGTGTGTCTACGGTTACGATGACCGCAGCGGAATCGTAGGCGCCCTCAAGTGCGTCGATGAAGTATTTCCAGAAGATAATTGGGAACAAAAACAGGCAGATATCGTTAAGTTCGGCGTCGACGTTTTTGTAATGGGCGATGACTGGGAGGGCAAGTTCGACTTCCTGAAATCGGAGTGTGACGTGCGATATCTGTCGCGAACAGAAGGCGTATCGACCACTCAACTCAAGGGCCTCGTAAAGGTCTTGAGCCCGGAGCGGATTGCGGAGATGGAATTGGCCCTCAACACCGCCTATCAGATCATATCCTCCCTATGATCGGTCCAGATATTTCGGCGTGGTGGATAGAAGGGCAATCATTTTGACTCGTGACATCGCCGACGTCCTGGAGGCTGTGCCATACCTTGGCTTTTTTGGCGCCCTTTCCAATTGCCACCTCACCATTCCAGTGGGTGCGTTTCTCGATTCGCTGGTTGTCACGATCAATGCGCCGGCGCCATCTCGCCTGCGCATCAGTGACATTCGGCTGATCGGCGCCGACCGGAAACCCTTGGACGTCGGCGACATCTCGCACGTTCAACTGAGTTCCGTGGAAGGCTCGGATCATCTCGAAGACGTGAAACAGCAGATGCTTTCCGGCGCGTTGCCGAACTCCCGCGTGGAAGTGGCACCGACCCTCCGCGTCGCGTTTTCCGGTCGGGTCTATATCGACCACGTCATGCTCTATAATTTCGCCGACCGACACTGGACCGACGGACGATTTGTCGAGGTTTCCGGTGAGGATGGCGGCAACGTCGTTTTTTCATACATAAATGCCGATCCCGACGCCGCGATCAGGCGGTGGGAGGCTCTGGGGCGGCTGCCGTCGATCGGCGTTTCACCCGACAACGACGCCGCTTTGTCAGTTGGAGCCTTCGCCAAGGAAATCAAGGCAAAGCTGGCCGAAGGCCTCCGCAGCGGCGCGGTGCGCCTGTCGGACATCGACGTCAATTCCGCCATCCAACTGGTCGCGCCGGCCCGCGACCCGGCCGAAGGTGTCGATGCGAATGATCTCGTCATTCTGGCGGCGTTTCTTGCTCCAGAATTGATCCGAGCCGAGTGGTTCAGCACGCCACAACTCGGGGCCTTCTCATCGCTGCTTCCCACGGAAGCAGACCTGGATCGACTGATGGATGCGGCAAATGCCTTGCCAGACCTGCATGAGCGTTTTGCGGGGAGTTTGCGTATCTCAAAGCATTCCATCAACCCATCCATATTGATCCGGGATGGCGATAAATATATGGAAATGTCGGAACGGGTCCTAGGTGAGCTTCGTACCATCGATATACCCTGCATCGTCGCCTACGGCACTCTTCTCGGCGCCGCCAGGGCGGGCGAGTTC
>NZ_CAIUXT010000180.1 GCF_903903185.1 uncultured Rhodoblastus sp. | reverse complement strand
GACCATAAACGGTCGCCAGGGACGGCGCCAGCCGATTGCAGCAGCGCGGGGCTGACGGCCGGCAATTTGATCGGTTGGTCGCTACCGATAAACTTTTCTGCCGGTGTCCGGGCGTCGGCCCAAGGCTCAAACTTCGCGACCGCGATCCGCTCTGACCTGGCGGAACGCCGGTATCTGGGTTTCGGAGCTTCAGCGCCGCGAGCACGTTGTATTCTCATGGCCCGCAGGGGCGGGCCGCTGGGAGGGAGTGGTCGGACGAGGAGGTTACTTCCATGTCCAAGACCCACACTCTGCAACAGGACCAACGGCAATCGCCTTGGAACAAGGGGCGTCTTGTCGGTCAGAAACGTCCCCTCAAGCCAAAGGAAGTCTGGAATATCCGGGCCCGGCTGCAAATCGAGGCGGGCAAACGCGACCTCGCGATGTTCAACCTGGCGATCGACAGCAAACTGCGGGGCTGCGATCTCGTCCGGTTGAAGATCGACGATTTGTGCGTCGGCGGGAGGCTACGCGACCGTGCGACGATCATCCAGAAAAAGACCGGCAGACCGGTCCAGTTCGAACTCACGGAGCAGACCCGGGCGTCGATTGAGGATTGGTTGGCGGTGCTCAAAATCCGCGACGGGCGCTTTCTTTTTCCCAGCCGGGTCCATGAGCAGCCGCACATCTCGACGCGCCAATATGCTCGCATCGTCCACGACTGGGTGAAGAGTGCTGGCCTGGACGATTCAGCATACGGCACGCATTCATTCGATGCGGCGAACGAAGGCCGCGCAGATCTATAAAAAGACAGGAAACCTCAGGGCGGTCCAGCTTTTGTTGGAACAAACGAAGTTGGAAAGCACCGTTCGCTATCTCGGCATTGAGGTGGAGGATGCGCTCAGCATTTCCGAGCAAGTAGAACTGTGACGTATTTGTTGCGGCGCCGCCATACGGCGGCCGCTGCAACTTGATCGAGGCGCGAAATCCGGCTGCTTTCTTAATGACAGCGGTCTTCGAACGCCTTGCAGGACCGGGGAGTTTTGACCCGACGCGGACATTCGTTTGACTTCCCCGGCGCGTTAAGGGAGCGGGTGAAAGCGGTCGTTCGTGCGGCGCATCCTTGATCGGTTGGCGCGTTACGCGACCCATACGCCCCCGGCTTTTGGCGAAAGGGCAAGCGGCGCCATATCTTTGACTCTGATCCCAACCCGGGGCCCGTTGATCGAAAACGCGCACGGCATCGAAATACCAAACACCATATCACGCCTTGGCGGCCTGCTCGAATATACGGTCGATCTTCGCGGCCATGATGAAGTCGTTTTCGTGCAATCCCTTGATCTTCTTGGTCTGCAAAGAGACCGTCGCGTGGCCCCAGCCGAAGGAAATGTCGGGATGGTGGCCTTCCGCTTCCGCGAGTTCCGCTATCGCCTGAACAAAGCCGAACGCGTCCCGGAAATTGTGAAAGCCAAATTTCCGCTCGATGCGATGCACGTCGTCCTCCAGACGCCAGTCTGGAACCTCTGCGCGAAAGAACTCGGCCTGCTCGGGCGTGAGCGGCGGGATTCCTCCGCGACAAGGCGTGCAGCTTTTGCTGGTCAGTTCCTCGGTCACCCCCATACCCTTCACACGACGATCTTGCGGTACAGATGCCAGGCGGCGTGCCCCAGCACCGGAAGGACGACGATCAGTCCGATGAGAACCGGGATCATCCCCACCAGCATGGAAACCGCGATGAACAAGCCCCAGGCCAGCATTGGCCCCGGATTGACGCGCATGGCCTGAATGGACGTCGCCATGGCGGTCGTAACGGAGACTGGCCGATCAAGCAGCAACGGAAAGGAGATAACGCTAATCGATAGCACGAGGAGGGCGAACAAGGAGCCGACTCCGACGCCGAAGACGATGAGCGCCCAACCGGCGCGCGTCGTGAAGACGTCATTGACGAATGACGAGACAGAGGTCGGCAAGTCCGGGCCGATGGTGAGCGCGTAAATTCCCAGCGCAACAGCCAGCCAAAGGGCGAAAATGACGATCAGGAGCAAGCCAAGCTTGAAGATCGAGGCGGCGGCAGGCGAAGCGAAGGCTTTGAAGCCTTCACCCCAGGACACGCTCTCGCCTCGCTCTCGCCGCCGACACATTTCATAGAGCCAGACCGCCGCGAAAGGCCCGATCAGGGCGAAGCCTGAAAGGAGCGGGAACAGCAGCGGCAAACGCTCGGCGTTCGACGTCAATAGCGCCAGAGCGATTCCCGCGACGGGATAAAGGAGACAAACGAAGAGCACATCGTCACGAAAGGCGCCGAAATCATCCAGGCCTTTGATGAGCGCGTCGCGCAGGTCGTCAAAAGAGATGCGGCGCACCTGGGGAGGCGCCAGCGAGTCGTCCACAACAGGGTTAGCAAGTGCGTGACCGAAGGATCTTAAAGCGTTGCCGGTCGCCGTGAGTTGTACAGCGCCCCATTCAGCGGGATTTCTGATCCACATCGGTAGTCCTTCCGAACTTTCGGTGCGAGCGCACGCAAACCTTTCATAACCCTATTCCCGGAACGATCTGCCGTCATGAGAAATAATCGTGATGGTTGAATAGCTTAAGCTTGAAGTCCTGGCTGAAGTAAAATTTAATGCGCTCCGACCTACGACGGCGCCCAGCTGAAGGAGGGAGGCATTGAGCGAAGGACCGGTCCCTGCCGCCGACCGGACGATGGCTGGTGGGAGGACCGCGCCGACAGCGGAAAAGCCTGATTTGCAAACATCTCCCGAGATATTAATGCTTTCCGCTCCCAATCTAAACTTGAGAGGGCCGAATGGCGCATCTGCCAATCGACGCGCTAGAACGAAGGTCAGCACAATGCCAAGCGGGCTTCCTCCTGCCATCGCTTAAATCGGGTATGTCCGTGCTGGACTGCGGCTGCGGACCGGGATCGATCACATTCGACCTTGCGCGTCACGTCGCCCCCGGCGTGGTTATAGGAATTGATGCCGAACCAGCACAGATTGAACGCGCTATTCAGAGGGCCGAACGGCCTGATAATGCGACCTTCCAAACCGCCTCAGTCTATGACTTACCATTTGAGACAGGGCGCTTCGGGGTCGTATTTGCTCATGCACTCTTTCAGCATCTACGCGATCCAAGCCAAGCCATAAGCGAGATGCATCGCGTTCTGGCTCCGGGCGGCATCATTGCTCTACGCAGCCCGGACTGGGGTGCCATCATCATCATGCCACCGACCCCTGCGTTGATGAGCGCATTCAAAATGTTCATTGACGTGTACTACGAGAACGGGACGCCGCTCGCAGGCCGCGATGGGCCAAGTTTGCTACGCAGTGCTGGATGCCAAGACGTCACTTTCACTGCTACCGTTGAACATGAGAACCCGGCCAATCTCGGTCAGTTCGCCGCCGCCAAGCTCATCGCTCCTGAGCAAGAAGAAGGAGCGGCCTGCTTGCGAGCATGGGCTGCCAACCCCGATGCTCTGTTTGCACAAATGTGGGGTGAAACGGTCGCCCGTCGTTCCGAATGACTTGGTGAAAGTGGTGTTGAGTCCGTTCAGGGTCATGATTACGCATTCCCTACGGCACAGGAATGACCGGTGTCGGCGCGGCTGCGGACGATGAAAAGCAAGCGGGAACGGGCGCTTTGCGTCCGTGATGAGACCGTCGCCGATCCGATCGGGAAGGTCAGCAAAGAGCCGATTCCTGCCGATGGCCATCGGCCCCTCGGCGGAAGGCGGACGACCCCATCGACGACTTGCTCCGGGACGCTGGCGCAGCGGAGCGGGGCCGTCAACCGTCCCATTCCGGTATTTGCTGGTCG
>NZ_CAIUXT010000179.1 GCF_903903185.1 uncultured Rhodoblastus sp. | reverse complement strand
TGTCGATATTGAGCAGGAACACTTTCGGGTCCTCGGCGCCGAACGACATGTAGGTCAGTTCCTGCGAATTGGGCGAGAAGCGCGGCGTCACCACCAGATCGTCGCCACGGGTCAGATAGCGCACATTGGCGCCGTCCTGGTCCATGATCGCCAGACGCTTGCGGCGGTTTTCGCGCGGGCCGGTCTCATCGACAAAGGCGACGCGGGTGTCGAAAAAGCCCTTTTCGCCCGTGATCTTGCTGAAAATCGCATCGGAGACGATATGCGCGACGCGGCGGGAATTATTGGCGTCGGTGACATATTGCTGGCCGGCGGCCTGCGCGCCGGTGGCGACGTCCCACAGCCGGAATTCCGTCTTCATCCGGCCATCTGCGCCGCGACCCGAGCGGCCGGTGACGACATATTGCGCGTTGAGCGCGCGAAAAGCCTCCAGATTGGGCGCGACGTCGGGATTGACCGCGCCGGCGGCGCCGGCGTCGAGCGGATTGAGGAACACCGAGCGCTTGAAATTATTGACCACGATCGCGGTCAGCGCCGGGCCGCCGTCGCCGATGAAGGGCGTGACGGCGACATTGACCGGCTTGAAATCGCCGCCACGCACTTCGAGCGTGCGCTGGCCGAGGGCGGCGCGGCCAATCAGCGAACCAAGGGCGAGCCCCCCGAACAGGGCGGCGGCGGAGCGGCGGGTGGGGGTGGGCCAGATGGGTTGCGACATGGGTCTTCCTGAATTTTCCGACCGAGGCTTGCGACTCGTGCGGTCGCCGGATTCATATGACCGGCGGGGATAAAACTAGTTCAAGATCACGGGATCGAAGCCGACCTTCCAATCTCGCCACTGTTCGTAGAAAGGCTGGAAACGGGCCGGAATTTTCAGTGGATTGCAGCGCCGCACCGCGCGCATGGCGCTTTCGGCGAGCGCCCGCGAGACCGGATCGGAAGGCGGATTGGTCAGCACCGGTTCGCCGGCGAGCGAACCGTCGGGCCGGTAGGCGACGCGGATCCAAGGGACATATTTGGGGCCGTTCGACAGCGGCAGATAGCTCCAGCAGGCCTTGTATTGCTCCATCAACAGGCTGCTCAGCGCGTCGGACAGCGAGGGCGACATTTTGGCCGCCGAGGCGTTGGGCGCGCCGAGCGACGCCGTCTTGCTCACCTCGCGGCCAACCGGCGCAAGCGCCTGCGGCGCCTCGCGGCTCAGCATTTTGGCGATTTCCGCCAGATCGGGCGAGGGGCGCGGGTCTTTGCTCTCGTCGCCGGATTTCGGCTTCGACGCCGCCTTGTCCTTGCTCTGGGCGAGCAATTTGGCGACTTCGTCGAGTTTCGGCGGCTTGGGTTCCGGCTTGGGTTCGGGCTTGGGCTCAGGCTTGGGTTCGGGTTTGGCCTCGGTCTTGGCGACCGGTTTGGGCGGCGTCGGCGCGGGATTGGCCTCGGCCTTTTCCGGCGGTTTGGGCCGCGCCGGAGGCTTGACCGGTTCGGCGTCGTCCTTTTCCTCTTTGTTCTTTTCTTCCTGCGGCGGCGCCTTGGCGGTCGGCGTCGGCGGCGCCGGGCGTTGCGGCGGCGTGGGAGGAGCAGGAGGCGGCGGCGTCGGCGTTGGCGCGGGCGGCGCCGGCTTGTTCTCGGCTTCGCCCGGATCGGGCAGGCGCTTCAAGGGCGGCGGCGGCGCGGGAACGTCGCGCTTCGCCTCGGGCGTCGGCGGTGTCGGCCTGGGTTCGGCGACTTCGGCGACGCGATCGGCGCGCGGCTTTGGCGCCGGCGTTTTGGCGCTTTTGTCGCCCTTCATGATCTGGCTGAACTGGCTGTCGGTAATGGTCTCGACCGGGATCGCCTCCCGGGCGTCGTCGAATTTGAGCTCCCGCGAAAAAGCCACAAGCATCGCCGCCAGCAATCCCAGATGAATCGCTGCTGAAAGCGCAAACCCCGGTTCGGAACGCGAGAATTTCACCGCACCATCAGCCTCAGAGCATATTCCCGAAAAGTTGCAGACTTTTCGGAAAGGAATATGCGGTTAAAACAATCTATCAGAGCCCCTTCGACCAAAGGGCTCTCATATAAAAGGGCGTCGCCCTATTTCTTCTCCTGCTGGGTCACCAGCGCGACCTTCTTGAAACCCGCCGCCGTGAGGTCGGACATCACTTCGGCCACCCGCCCATAAGGCACCGCCTTGGAAGCGCGGACATAGACGCGCTCGTCCCCGCCGTCCTTCGCCTGCGCCTTGACCGCCTCGATCAGGCCGGCGGCGTCGATCTTCTTGTCCATCAGGAACACATCGCCGTGCTCGTCGATGGAGATGGCGATCGGCTTCTTGTCGATATTCAGCTCCGCCGCTTTGGTGGAGGGCAGGTCGATCGGCACGCCGGCGGACAACAGGGGGGCGGCGACCATGAAAATGATCAACAGCACCAGCATCACGTCGATGAACGGCGTCATGTTGATGTCGGCCATGGCGCGATAGCGCGGCACGCCGCGCCGCCGCCGGCCGCCTTTGCCTCCCGAAACATGGATGGCCATCAGGGGGACTCCTCATAGCGTTTTCAAACGAAGCAGCGCCCGGTTCGTGTGAAGAAAACGCGAAACAGCAAGAAGCTGAATCCCCGATCCGATTTCATCGGATCGGGGATTCAGGCGGACGGGCCGCGCGAACCGGCATGCTGGTCGATCTGGCGCGACAGGATGGCGGAGAATTCGTCGGCGAAACTCTCCATCTTCGCCTGGGTCTTGGCGACGTCGCCGGAGAGCTTGTTATAGGCGATCAGCGCCGGAATGGCGGCGAACAGGCCGATGGCGGTGGCCAGCAGCGCCTCGGCGATACCCGGCGCGACCACCGCCAGCGAAGTGTTTTTCGAGGCGGCGATGCCGCGAAAGGCGGTCATGATGCCCCAGACCGTGCCGAACAGGCCGATGAACGGCGCGCAGGACGCCGTGGTGGCCAGAACCAGCAGATTCGACTCCAGCTTTTCCACCTCGCGGGCGATGGAGACGTCGAGCACTTTCTCGATGCGCGATTGCAGCCCGACGAAGGAGGCGCCGGCGTTCTGGAACGAGCGTTTCCACTCGCGCATGGCGGCGACGAACAGCGAGGCGGTGGCGGTGGTCGGATGGGCCGACAGCGTCTGGTAAAGGTCTTCGAGCGAATTGCCGGACCAGAACACGGTCTCGAATTCCTCGATCGCGGCGCGCGCGCGGCGGATCGCCAGGGTCTTGTTGATGATGATCGCCCAGCACCAGATCGAGGCCGAAAGCAGGCCG
>NZ_CAIUXT010000178.1 GCF_903903185.1 uncultured Rhodoblastus sp. | reverse complement strand
GTCACGTTCAGCCCGGTGATGTGGCGTGGCGCGAAACGTTCGATCCACAGCATGTCCTGATCGGCAAAGCCGAAGCCCACATCCACGACATCGTCATTCGGCCCCATCGCCGCCGCCTCGGCCACCAGCGTGGCCAAGGCCGGACAGGCTTCGTCAATGGTCCGCGCGGTCTTCCAGTAGCCGAGATTGAGGTACAGTCCATTGGCCGTAAAGGCTCGTGTCGCCAGCAGGCCGTAAAGTTCCGCCGCCGCCAGGCGTTGGAATGGCGCGTATGCCCAGGCTGCGAAACGGGCCGCATCCCACAGGCTTGACCGGAGGCCAGTGGCGCCATGTTTGTTTTCTGTCATCGGAGCCGCCTGTGTGTGATGTTTCAAAGGGTGGGCGCCGCGCGCTGGTTCGGGGGAAATGGTGTCTCGTGCTATTCTGCGCGAAGACGCAAGGAGCCGCAAATCGGCGAGAAGCGGGAACAGAGCGAAGGGCTGGTCCTGAAAAACCGCCGGTCAATGACTGCGATGGCGAAAAGGTTGAGGGACTGTCGTGCAGGGACCGCTCACGGCGCGACGCATCGCGTCGATCTCGATGGCGTCGTCTTCCAGATCGGCCTGGTTGCGAACACCGAATGGCTGAAAGGCGCGGTGCGCTTGAGCCCGCGCGGCGAAATCGAGATCGACGCGCGCGGCGAGACTTCGGCGACAGGGATTTTCGCTGCGGGAGACGCGACCATTTTACCCTAAAGGCAGATCGTTATCGCCAAGGGAGCGGCGCCAAAGCGTCTCCCTCCGCGTTCGATCACCTTGTCCAGTTGGCGCCGGCGAACCCGCCGGCGCTCGTTCGGCCTGTGCTCGCGGCCCTGCAAAAGGTCAGGCTTGCTGAATTGCAGACAATTTCCAATCCGTGGCCGCCCCGCCCGGACGGCGCGCGAATGTCCAGATTTCGGTCGCAACCTCCGGCGTCACGGGATCACCCGAGACAACCTTGCCGGTCGCGCGATCAACCATCGTGTCGATCAGCGAGAAACGGACCGCGACGCTCGCATATTCGTTTTCGGGCTCGCGCCAGGCTTCCGCAAGATCCCCCTGCAGCAAGGTCACATCGGAGATTTTGTTGACCTGCCCTTTTTTTGCGGTCTCTTCGATCTCCGCGGCGAAATAGGAGGCCATTTCAGGCGTCGCCAGAGCGCGCAAAGCGGCCATGTCCTCGGCGCCATAGGCTTTTTGGATGAGGCCAAGGCGCTGTTCGAAAACATTGAAATCCGCAGGACCTATTTCGAGCTTCACAGGTCTCCCATTTCCTCCGCCGAAGCCTCCAAAGCCGGCAATACCGGGGCGCGGGCCTTGCGCAGCGCCGCTATCGTATGCGGCGCCTTGATACGCCGGCTGGCGCCTGCGCAGGAAGCCCATGACGAATCTAATCAGGAGGAATAGAAGCCCGATCTGAAGCACGAGGCCCAGAATGGACGATATTCCGCCGAGCCCGCCGCCGAAACCGCTTCCGAACAGCATGCCGACCAGCCCGGCGCCGACAAGGCCGCCAAGCAGGCCGCGCCCGAAACCGCCGGACATGAAGCCGCCGGAGTTCCTGCCCGCCGATCCGGCATAATTCTGCGTCATCCCTGATGACGGGGACGTCATCGAACGTTCGATCGGAGCGGCTGGGCGAGGCGCCGTCGCGGTTGGGGGCGGAGCGCTGAAAGTGCGCGCGCCGCGACTGCCGGAGGAGCCGCCAGATCCCGGTCTGGCGAAGCTGTCGGCGGAATAGCCCAAGGCGACAAGGGCGGCCAGAGTGAAAATCAAGGTTTTTTGGCGCATGGCCATGGTTTTGTCCTGAGGTTGCACGAGCGTGTCGCTGCCCGCATGGCTTATATTGTTATCGTTGGTCAAAGTGCAAAGGCGGCGGCCGGATCCGGTCCTCCGGTTACCCATGGAATCGCCTTGTCGGCGTCGATCGTCGGCGAT
>NZ_CAIUXT010000177.1 GCF_903903185.1 uncultured Rhodoblastus sp. | reverse complement strand
CGACCAGGCGGTGAGGTCGGTGACGACGAGATCGAACGCCGTCGTCGCCACTTGATGCGCGGTCGGCGTGAACGTCAGTCCGCGCAGCGCGGCTTGCAGCGCCGCCGGCGTCGCCCCCGACAGCGTATAAGTCACCGTCCCATTGTTGACGACGCCCGCCGAGAGCCCCGCGCCGGCCAAGGCTCCGTTGGCGGCGGTGAACGAGATCGTCGCGCCGAGCAGATCGCCGGCGAAGGAATTCGCTACGACGAGGGCGCCGAACGGCTGGATCGTCTGGGCGTCGGTGATCGCGCCAAGGGTCGTCAGTCCGGATAAGGTGATCTTCGGAGCTATTTGCGTCACCGCGACCTGCGTCGTCGCATCGCTGACGCTGGTCAGTTGCGAGACCTTGAACGCCTCGACCGTGTTGTTTCCGCGATTCGCGACGAACACATTGCCGGCGGCGTCGGTCGCCACGGCGGATGGGGCGCTGACGCCGGTCGACAGCGTCGCGACCAGCGCGCCAGAGGCGTTGAACTCCTCGACCGTGCTGTTGCCGGTATTCGCGACGAACACATTGCCGGCGGCGTCCGTCGCCACACCGGAGGGGGAGTTGACGCCGCTCGACAGCGTGCGCAACAGCGCGCCCGAGGCGTCGAACTCCTCGACCGTGTTATTACCGGGATTGGCGACGAATACATTGCCGGCGGCGTCGGTCGCCAGGCTGTAGGGGTAGCTGACGCCGCTCGACAGCGTGCGCAACAGCGCGCCCGAGGCGTCGAACTCCTCGACCGTGTCATTGCCAACATTCGCGACGAACACATGGCCGGCGGCGTCGGTCGCCACACTCACCGGGCCGTTGACGCCGCTCGACAGCGTGCGCAACAGCGCGCCCGAGGCGTCGAACTCCTCGACCGTGCTGTTGCCATAATTGGCGACGAACAGATTGCCGGCGGCGTCGATCGCCACGCTGTAGGGTTGATTGACGCCGCTCGACAGTTTGCGCACCAGCGCGCCCGAGGCGTCGAACTCCTCGACCGTGCTGTTGCCGAAATTGGCGACAAACACATCGCCGGCGGCGTCGGTCGCCACGCTGAGGGGGCCGCTGACGCCGCTCGACAGTTTGCGCACCAGCGCGCCCGAGGCGTCGAATTCCTCGACCGTGCTGTTGCCGTAATTGGCGACAAAAATATTGCCGGCGGCGTCGATCGCCAAACTCAATGGGTTGCTGACGCCGCTCGACAGCGTGCGCGTCAGCGTCGGCGTCGTCACCGGCGTCAAGGCGGTAAGGTCGGTAACGTCGGTCACGACAAGATCGAATGCCGTCGTCGCCGTCCGATGCGCGGTCGGCGTGAACGTCAGTCCGCGCAGCTCGGCTTGCAGCGCCGACGGCGCAGCCGCCAACAGCGTATAGGTGACCGTCCCGCCGCTGGCGACGCCAACGGAGAGCCCGGCGCCGGAGAGCGTTCCATTGGCGCCGGTGAACGAGATCGTCGCGCCGACGAGGTCGCCGGCGATGGAATCCTTGACGATGACGGAGCCGAAAGGCTGGATGGTCTGGGCGTCGGTGATCGCTCCGTGCGTCGTCTGTCCAGAAAGGGTGATCTTCGGGGCCATGCGGGCGCTTTCTCGATTTACCCAATGACGCCGCCCGCGGCGGACGCTGTCCGTAATGGTCGAACCGACAAGCGCCGGTCGAAGAGTTCTGGTCGGCGATTTTGTCAAGTAGTCGGCTGGAAAAGACAATCTCCAATCCGCGCGGAAGTTCCCAGCCGCGACATCGATCGTAACTTGATCCGCGCCGGTGTAAATGAGACAAATATCGGATAAGTCCGCCTTTTTTGGCCAATTTCGAGCGCAGTCCGGGACAATTTTTTATCGCGAATCTTAAAGGTCAATAAAATTAGATATTTATCTTGCACTTCAAATTTCAATTTGCAGAAACTGACGCCATGCAAATCGACATTTGCTTCAATGTTGCTTTTGCGTTCTGCGCGGGCGATTGGGCGGTGCGCCGCGATTCGGTCTCGCTCCGGTCACCGCAGGGATCGGCTACGCCTTGGCGCCCGTCGCGCTCGTCGGCGGAACTGGCGCAAGCTGAAATTACAATTCCAGATTGTAGAACAAGCGCCAAAAACCGCGCAAAACGTGAAATTTCATGACATTTCACGCGTTTTTCGTCTGAAAAAACGTCATTTTCATCTGTTTCAATTTAAAGTTGTGTACGGGCCGCCCGCCGCAAACCGACCTCCGCCGGCGACGAAAGCGTCGAAGCGCGCCGGTCTCCGCTCCGCGCGCAGCGACGAATTTTAATTTCAGAACAATAGTTTATAACAACGACACCACCGATCTGCTCACCCATGCCATTTCGGCGCTCGTTTCACGTGAAACAAAACAAGAACACATTCAGCCGGCCCAAACCGGTTTTCACCCCGTCCATATCATTTTCACCCGCCGCCGCTTCGCCCCAAAAAGACCCGTCACCCGATCGCCGGGCGCGCGAGGGCGATATGCGGGCTTTCCTCCTTCAACTCCACCCCGGTCCGCCCCCGGCGCAGCGCCTCGCGCAACAGCCAGACCAGTTTCGCTGCGGCCTGCTCGATGCTCAGGCCGCCATTGCGGTGAATATTGGAAATGCAATTTCGTTCGCTGTCGCGCCGGTTGGGGCGCGGATCGTGAGTCAGGTAAACTCCGAGACTGTCGGCGACGCTGAGGCCCGGCCGCTCGCCGATCAGCACCGCGCAGATTTTCGCGCCGAGCAAGGCGCCGATCTCGTCGCCGAGCGCCACCCGCGCGAAAGTCGCGACTGCCACCGGCCCGATGGTCAAGCCTTGCAGGCCCGGCAGGCAGGCGGCGATCAGGGGCGCGGCCTGGGCCTGAACGGCGGCCGCCGACAGGCCGTCGGCGACGACGAACACCACATCCGGCGCGCCAGCCAGAGCCTCCAGTTTCAGGCGCGACGGCGCGTCGAGCCGCCGACCGAGGTCGGGACGGCGCAGATAGATCGAGCGGTCGCCGACCTGCGATTGCGCCAGAACGGTCGGCAAAGGCGCAAAAGCTTGCGCCAGCGCCGGCGCATCGAGCGCGCCATGGACTGCATCGCGGGCGCGGGCATGGGCAAGCTGGAAATCGAGCAGCGCCCTGGTCGGCAGGGCGTCGCCGCTGCGCCCCAATCCGATCCGCGCGGGCGTAGCGGCGCGCAGCGCCCCATAGGGATCTGCGGGGGAAAGCTTGCCCTCGCCGCTCAGGGCGCGAACCCCAAAAGCCCCAGCCCGCCGAAGCCTGAGCGAAACACATCGACGACGCCGCCCTGTGGCGTCAGAAGATTCATCCGCGCCAGCCAGTCGCAAAATTCCGGCGCCGGCTTGAGGCCGAAGGTCGAGCGCAGGAACAGCGCGTCATGGAACGACAGACTCTGGTAATTGAGCATGATGTCGTCGGCCCCCGGCACGGTGATGACAAAGGCGCAATTGCCCGCCGCCAGCAGCACCATCAACGTGTCCATGTCGTCGGAATCGGCCTCGGCGTGATTGGTGTAGCAGGCGTCGCAGCCCATCGGCAGGCCGAGCAGCTTGCCGCAGAACAGGTCTTCGAGCGCCGCCCGGACGATCTGCTTGCCGTCATAGAGATATTCCGGGCCGATGAAGCCGACCACCGTATTGACGAGCAGGGGCTGGTAGCGCCGCGCCACCGCATAGGCGCGCGCCTCCATGGTCTGCTGGTCGACGCCGTGATGGGCCTCCGCCGACAAGGCCGAGCCCTGGCCGGTCTCGAAATACATGACATTGTTCCCGACGGTCCCGCGCCCGAGCGACAGGGCGGCGGCATGGGCCTCGTCGAGCAGCGCGAGATCGACGCCGAAATTGCGATTGGCCGCCTCGCTGCCCGCCACCGACTGGAACACCAGATCGACCGGCGCGCCGCGCGCCATGATTTCGAGCGCATTGGTGATGTGGGTGAGCACGCAGGTCTGGGTCGGAATTGCGTAGCGCTGGCGGATTTCGTCCAGCATGTCGATGAGGCAAAACGCGTTTTGCAGATTGTCGGAGGCGGGATTGACGCCGATCACCGCATCACCGGCGCCATGGGCGAGACCGTCGAGCGTCGCCGCCGCAATCCCTTTCAAATCGTCGGCGGGATGGTTGGGCTGAAGCCTTGTCGACAAGCGGCCTTCGAGCCCGATGGTGCTGCGGAACGCGGTGACAGTCTGGCATTTGCGCGCCACGGCGATCAGGTCCTGGTTGCGCATCAATTTGCTGACGGCGGCGGCCATTTCCGGAGTCAGCCCCGGCGCGAGGTCTTTCAGCGCAGCGGAATCGACCTCACAGGACAAGAGATGGTCGCGCCATTCGCCGACCGTCATCGAGCGGACCGGCGCAAAGGCCAGCGGGTCATGGCTGTCGAGGATCAGCCGGGTCACCTCGTCCTGCTCGTAGGGGACCAGTGCGTGGTTGAGGAAGGTATTCAGCGGCAGGTCGGCGAGGATTCGCCGCGCCGCGATCCGCGCAGCGTCGTCGGGCGCAGCGATTCCCGCCAGCTCGTCGCCGGAACGTCGCGGCGACGCGGCGGCGAGCAGGTTTTTCAGATCGTCGAAGACGAAATGCTCGCCGCCGCACAGGCCGGAAAAGGACATGGGGTCTCGCACAGGATTTCCACGACGCCAGCGCCGGCGCCCGAGTTCGTCGCCGTTCAAGCTAAGCCTATCGCCGCATGCGAACAAGCCGCTCTTGCTGCTGACCCGGCCACAAAACTATGACATTCTCTGACGCCCGCGGCGGGCGCGGAGACAATATCGGCAATGAGCGACAAGTACCTGCGGCAATTGGCGCAAAAGGCTGGCGTTTCGCCGCAATGGACGGATCAGGCGGGCAATGATCGCGCGGTCGCGGCGCAATCGCTTCGTGAAATCCTCGCCGCCCTCGGCCTGCCCGCCGCGACCGAAGCCGAGATCCGCGATTCCTCGGCCCTTCTCGACCTCGTCGGGCAGAACGCCCCGCCGCTGATCACCGCGCGCGTCGGCAAGCCCTTCCGTCTGCCGGGCGTCGCGGGCGCGTCCAAAATCGCGGTCACGCTGGAAGGCGGAGAGACGCGCCGCATCGCGCCGCGCGAAATCCTGCCCGACGCGCTGCTGCTGCCGGCTTTCGACGAGCCGGGCTACCACGTCGCCCACCTGCCGGCCGGCGATATCGTCATCGCCACGGCGCCGAAACGCTGCGTGACTTTCGCCGACCTCAAGGGCGGGACGGGTTTCGGCCTCGCCGCGCAAATTTATTCGCTGCGAAGCCGCGACGATGGCGGCATCGGCAATTTCGGGGGCGTCGCGGACCTCGGCCGCGCGGCGGCCAAACTCGGGGCCGATGTGCTGTCGATCAGTCCGGTCCATGCGCTGTTTGGCGCCGAACCCCAGCGCTTCAGCCCCTATTCGCCCTCGACGCGGCTGTTCTACAACCCGCTCCATGCCGATCCCGCCCTGGTCCTGCCGGCGGCGATGGTCGCGCAGGCGATCGACCTAACCGGGTTGGCGGCGGAAATGGCGCGGCTTTCCGCCTTGCCACAGGTGGATTGGCCGGCGGCGGCGCCGGCGCGGCTGCAATTTTTGCGCAAGCTGTTCGAAATTTTCCAAAATTCGTCGGAAAGCGCCGAATTCGCGAAGTTCCGCCAGAACGCCGGTCCGCTGCTGCGCGACCACGCGGTTTTCGAAGTCCTGCAGCAAAAAATCTGGCGGGAACAGCAAATCTGGAGCTGGCGCCACTGGCCGGCGGGCCTGCGCGACCCGGCAGGCCCTGCAGTTGCGGCCTTCGAGCGCGAAAACGCCGAAGAAGTCGATTTCCAGATTTTCCTGCAATGGCTGACCGGCCAGAGCTTCGGCGCGGCGCAGCAAGCCTGCCGCGACAGCGGGATGAAGGCCGGTCTCATCACCGATCTCGCCATCGGCATGGACCCCGATGGCAGCCATTCCTGGTCGCGCCCCGCCGACATATTGACCAGCCTTTCCATCGGCGCGCCGCCCGATTATTACGCCGCCGAGGGGCAGAACTGGGGGCTCGCCGCCCTGTCGCCGCGGGCGCTAGCGGCCAACGGCTTCGCGCCCTTCATCGAGACCTTGCGCGCGAGCCTGCGCCACTCCGGCGGCTTGCGCATCGATCATGTCATGGGGATGAGCCGGCTTTGGCTGGTCCCGCAGGGACGCGGCGCGCTGGAGGGCGCCTATGTCGCCTTGCCGCAGCAGGACCTGTTCCGCCTGATCGCCCTCGAATCCTGGCGTCATCGCGCGATGATCATCGGCGAGGATCTCGGCACCACGCCCTGGGGCTTTCGCGAATTTCTCGGCGATCAGGGCATCTATGGCATGAGGGTGCTGCGCTTCGAGCGCCAGGATCACGGTTATGCGCCGCCAAAATCCTGGTCGCGCGACGCCGTCGCCATGACCACGACCCATGACATGATCGCCACCGCCGGCTGGTGGAAAGGCGCCGATCTGGACGACGGGCCTCGGCGCGCGCAGCTTGAGGCGGATCGCTACAGCGAGCGCGGCGAGCTTTGGGAGGCTTTCCGGGCCAGCGGCGTCGTCGAGGGCGAGAACCCGCCGGCCTGGGATGGCTGGCCGGCGGTCGACGCCGCGATCGGCTTCATCGCGCAAACGCCCTGCGCGCTGAAAATCGTCGCCATCGAGGACGCCCTCGCCAGCGAAGTCCAGCCCAACGTCCCCGGCACGACGGTCGAAAAACCCAATTGGCGACACAGGTTCGAAACCGAGGCCGGGCGCCTTCTCGACGACGAGCGCGCCGGACGAAGGCTTCTCCCCTTCACAAATTCGGCATCAGCCCCAAAAACTTGACTCCGATCATGGCGCCGACGCGAGGAAACGCATATGGTGCTAGGTCTACGAGGGAAACAGAAGAAACTTGCCTGCTCGCCGCCAGCCTGAAGCGCAGCGGGGACGTTGCGCTCACAACAGAGGACGGCGCTGCCGAGACAACGGCGAACCGCCCGAACATCGGGAGTTTTATCGTGAACAAAATTTCGGTTCCACATGACGGCTTGGTCTTTGTCGGCGATGGCCGCAAAGCTCTGTTCCTGCGCAATGAGGGTGACGAGAAATTCGCCAATTTCGTCACCGTCAACGTTATGGCCGAGGAAAACGCATACTCCCACGAACAGGGCGTAGACCGGCCTGGACGCGTCTACCAAAGCGCGCTTTCCGCCGCGCGCAGCGCCGTCGAAACGACGGACTGGCATGACGTCGAAGAAATTCGTTTCGCGCAACGCGCCGCCGCCGCGCTCGAAATCGTTGTGCGCGAGCGTTCCGCCACCGCTGTGGTGATCGCCGCTCCGGCGCGGACGCTGGCCGAGTTGCGTCGTGTGCTGAACGCCAATGTGAAAGCCAAGATCATCGGCGAAATCGACAAGGATTTCACCAAAATGCCGGTGTGGGAAATCGAACGCCATATTTCCGGTTGAGCGATAGGCTGAGCCACACGATGGCTCGGCTGGCTCGGGCCAAGACTCATGGATCATTGCCTGTGAGTCTTGGTATGTCGCGAATGCGCCTGCATTGGAAATCTGGCTACGGCTCTTCGGCTTGCACCAAAGTTTCCCGATTTCGACAGGTCTCGAATAGAGAGAAAAATGATAAGAGGCGACGGGCTTTCCGCAGCCAAAATCTATTAAACCAATGCAAACTCTATTAAACCAATGCAGGAAAAATGGTCGGAGTGGCGGGATTCGAACCCACGACCCCTAGTCCCCCAGCCCTGTGGTCGATGACAGTTTTATCTTTCATTTTCATCTACTTGGCCGCCTTTTTCGAAGCTTTGCGGGACTTTTTGCGGGACTGGGCGGCCTTTTCCATGCCCGCAGCGACCTCGACGTCGTGGACGTGAGCGTATTTCGTCGTCGTCGTCAGGCTCCGGTGATGCAGAGCCTTTTGAACCAGTTTCAAATTGCCGGTCTCGCGCAAAAGCTTCGTCGCAAAATCATGGCGCATATCGTGAAACCGCAGGTCGGTCGGCAGCCGCGCGCCGGTCTTTTTGCGGCGCGCGCGCCGCCACATCGTTTTGAGGCCCGACGCCGTGATCGGCAGGCGCTCTCCCTTCAGCCAGCCCCCCTCCCCCTTGCGGGTCCGCGCCGCAACATAAGTGAAGACATAATCGGTTGCGTTGGCCATCGCCGCCATCAGGATCGCCCGCATCTCCGAAGTGATCGGCTGCGCGAAAGCCTCCTCTCCCTTGCCGGTGAAGTAGACGAATCCCCCCGCCAGATCGACCTGATCCTTGCGCAACAGGCACTCGGCGAGGCGCAAGCCGGAGGCGCGCGCGAAATCCACCAGCGGCAGGTAATCGGGGCGGATCGACTCCACCAGCGTGTTCTCTTCTGACGCCCTGACCTCGCGAACGCATTCTTTGGGCTCTTTGAGCATATGCTCGCCCCACGTCGGCTCGAACGGCAACGCGATGCGCCAAATCTTGCGCGCGCGGGTCAGCAGGTGTTGCAGCAACTCGGTCGCCGACCGGTTGACCGTCGCATTGGAGATCAACGGCGACGGAATCGATTTGGTCGGGTCCTCGGGATCGCGCATGAACTCCCGGCCTCCGACATGGTGCGCGCGGCGCCACGTCACGACCCTGGCGACGACTTCGTTGTCGATTTTATCCAGGCCGATGTCGCCCAAATAGTCTTCCAACCGGATCAGGTTGCGCAGGGTCGTGTCGGCTCCGGCCAGATGCTGGCCAACTTCCTGCCAATACCGCAGAGAAGCATGCTTGAAGGTTTCGGGCGCTCCCGGGACGTTTCCGACTTCGGTTTTCAGGTTCCGCGCTTTTTGGCGTTCGCGTTCTTCGATGCGTTCCGCTTCGCGGCGGTTCGCTGATCCAGAATTTCCCGTAAACCGACGCCCCCCTTCGAGGAAATCGAAGGAGTAGGTATTTTGTCCTTTTCTTTTGTAGACGGACATCCGGCTTCTCCGATGATTTTCCTGGACTGCTTGAATGTTTCGAGGTCTTGAGGATCAAATTTGCGCCGCTTGCGATCTTTGCCGCGACCAATGGAAATCCAGGGAATAGCGCCATCCTTGACATGGCCGCGAAGAGTCTTCGACGACACGCCAAGCGCTCTCGCGGCCTCCCCGACGCTCAGCGGGCGGGACGACGCAACAGTGGAATGGATTTCGGAAGCCTTGGTCACGCGCCAGATCCTGCCGTCCACGGAGTGATGGAACACGATCAGCGCTAAGGAGCAGGCTCTTGCAAGGTGGAGAGGCAAATAGACAAAGGCGAAACGCTGTCCGATTTAGATATAATTTCTAAATCTAATCTCGTCAAGACGAAAGTGCTGCGCCGTCGACAGCGGCGACGATTCCATGCGCGCGCTGGACCGCGACGATGGGCAAAGTCCCTTCCCTTGGGTCAAATAGGAAACATAAATAAATGCCTCGTCTCGGTCTTGTAGCCAGTATAGGCTGGATGTCGTGGAATGGTAGCAAAAACTACATAGAGCTAAAAATGAATATTCTAATTTTATCGGTAATCCCGGGGATACGAAATAGATCTCATTCTCCCAGACACCACGGGACGAAATAATCGGCGATCTTTCCACGCCATAAAGACCTGTTGATCACAGGCGCGCTTGGTGGCGACGCCAGGCGGTCCCGCTTTTCATCCCTCAAACTGACTCTTCACCGCCTGAAACCGCTCCAGCGCGGTCTTGAGGCTTTCGACGATTTCGGCGGCGACCTCGTCCGGCGGGGGCAGCAGGTCGGGATCGTCGAGGGCGTCGTCCTTGAGCCAGAAAATATCGAGATTGACCTTGTCGCGGGCCAGCAGCGTTTCGAGCGGAAAGCGCCGGAACCTCTCCGTTTCCTCGCGTTCGAACTGACGGCCCGCGCGATAGTTGACGATGAAATCGTCAAGGTCGGCGCGCACCAGCGGCCGTTCCTTGAGGGTGAAGCGCTTGTTGGTGCGCAGGTCGTATATCCAAAGGTCCTTGGTGGCGTGCTGGTCGGACGGCGGCTCCTTGTCGAAAAACAGCACGTTCGCCTTGACGCCCTGTTTATAGAAAATGCCGGTCGGCAGGCGCAGGAGGGTATGAAAATCGAAGTTTTTCAGCAGCCGGCGCCGAATGGTTTCGCCGGCGCCGCCTTCGAACAGCACATTGTCGGGCAGGACCACGGCGGCTTCGCCATTGGGCGCCAGCACGGTCATGATGTGCTGGAGGAAATTGAGCTGTTTGTTCGACGTGGTGACGAAAAAATCGGAGCGGTCGTAATCCTCGCGCTCATTGTCGATCTCGCCGTCGTCGCGGACAATCCGATAGCTCTGCTTCCTGCCGAAAGGCGGGTTGGTCAGCACGACATCGAAACTTTTGGCGCCGGAGCCGAGCAGCGCGTCCTTCTGCTCGATGATGGAGTCGATGCCGGTGATGCCGTGGAGGTAAAGATTCATGCCGGCGAGCCGCACCACTTCCGGCACGATATCGATGCCGGAAAATTTGCTTTTCAGCGCCGAATAGACGGCGCGGTCACGAGCCTTGGGATGCTTTTTCATATGCTCCCAGGCCGCCAGCAGGAATCCCGCGGTGCCGCAGGCCGGGTCATGAATGGTCTGGTGCGGCAAGGGATCGACGACCTGCACCATGGCCTCGATGACCGGGCGCGGCGTAAAATACTGGCCGGCGCCGCTCTTCACGTCCTCGGCGTTGCGGGCGAGCAGGCCTTCGTAAATTTCGCCTTTGACGTCAACCGGGAGGCCGAGCCAGGTCTCGCTGTCGATCAGGCCGACGAGGCGCTTGAGTTTGGCCGGGTCCTGAATCTCGTTCTGCGCCTTCAGGAAGATGACGCCGATGATTCCGGCCTGGCGGGAAAGCGCGTCCAGCAGCTTGACGTATTTCGCCGTCAGCGCCTCACCTGACAGATCCTTGATGTCGCTCCATCGCGCCCCGTCCGGCAGCATGGAGGCCTCGCCGATCTGGGTGACGCGCTCCTCGTCCATCTTGAGGAAGAGGAGATAGGAAATCTGGCTGATATAGGCCTGATAGGAGACCCCCTGATCGCGCAGC
The DNA here is from genome assembly GCF_903903185.1 of uncultured Rhodoblastus sp. Taxonomy (GTDB): domain Bacteria; phylum Pseudomonadota; class Alphaproteobacteria; order Rhizobiales; family Beijerinckiaceae; genus Rhodoblastus. The sequence goes on along the minus strand of NZ_CAIUXT010000177.1, from coordinate 27,853 downwards.
ACATGGGCGAAATTCCAGACTTTGGCGACGAGGCTTTGGGCGTTCACTGAAAAAACTTTCTCAGGCGAAGGGATTGATGATTTTCAGCCGCCCGAAGACGCGGCCATGCTGCATGTCCTCGCTGTAAAGGACATCGCACCCGGCCTCGCGTGCGGCGGCGACGATGAGCGCGTCGAAAATATTGATCCCGTCTCGCCGGGCAAGTTCCAGGGCCGCTTCATGGATGGCGAGGGTCAGCGGCGCGACATCGCCGACAAGGTCGCGAAAGGCGTTCAAAGCGCTGTCAATCGTCGGCCAGTCCAGGCGAAGCTTGTTGCGCGCGACACGAACGAATTCATTGAGCACCTGAACGCTGACAATCCCGCCGCCGCGCAGAATCTCGCGCGCGATGGCGCCGCGCCGGTCGCCAGCCAGGGAGTAAACAAGGATATTCGTATCGAAAAAGACCGTCACCGTTCATTGGCCTCGTCGCGGTCGAATTTATAATCGGCGGGCAATTTCAGATTGACCGCTGCAAGGCGCGCAAGGGCCTCTTCGCGGCGGTCGATCTTTTCGACGGCCAGCTTTTCCTTCGCCGCCTCGACAATGTCGATCTCGTCGCCGGGCTTTAAACCCAGTTCATCGACCAGCTTTTTGGGCAGCCTGACGGCGAGACTATTGCCCCATTTCGCGACCTGCATGGCGGCCTCCAATGATATACATTTTGTATGTGTATATCTTACGCTTTCCCGCCGTTCGCGGCAAGTCGGGACTTTCGCCCGCCGCGCGTTCGCGCCGGCTTCTCCTGTCCGGCGCCGCGCGCCAGCAAGGCGGCGGCGGGCTCGTCATTGGGGTCTTGCGGGACCAGCCGGCCTTCGAAGGCGGACTTGAGGATGGATTGTTTCAGCCGCGCGACATCGGAGGCCTCGGCGTCGAGGATTTTGAGCGTGTCGTCGGCGGCGGCGAGGGATTTGGACACGCGGCGGATGATTTCGGCGATTTCGGCGGGCGGCGGAACGGGAATCGGGAACTGGCGAAGAACCTCACCACTGATTTTCGGCATGGTGCCAGCCGTACCTGTCGCATTATCTGCCATGTAGCTTCGCCCATATGGCGAATTCGCTACGCGCCAAAGCCAGTCTGTAAGCAGCCTTTCGCAGGTTCGAACGCGGATCATCAAGTCGGGATAGACATAGGTTTTTTCTGGCCCGTCGAAAATGGCGGCGATCCCTACATATTCGACCGTATTGCCACGTTGAAAGAGCAAATCGCCCGGTTCAAGGTAGAGACTGGAATCGGTCGGGATGGTCTCGGACAACGCCTTAATCGCCCGGGGCGACAAGTCTAGAGAACCTTGCGTTGTAGCTGTCAGCTTAAGCGCGAGCGTTCCTGAGCCGTCGTTGCTGGCCTTTGGCGAATAGCCATTTTTTGGGCCTGACGAAACGAGGGCGGACAAGGGCGCCCAAACCCATCCATTCGGAAGTCGGGGCAGCGCGGCGGTTTCTATTTCGGATAGATCACCATTTCTACTCGCGTGTCCTCGTGGCAGGCGTATCTGCGGGCGTTCAACTGCTATGCGCGATACGAAATCAGCACCTGATTCGGTGGGTCGATTTTTCTCGCGCCAATCCTTCGTCAGTTCGCCGGTGACGGCGGCTTTCAGTAGGGCGCGGCGGAAAAGGTCGAGGCCCTTGCGTGCCTCCTTGAGCGCCGCTTCGCCATCGGCGATTTCCGAAAACAACGCGTCGATCCGCGCCACAATGCGGCGCTGCTGCGCGAAAGGAGGGAGGGGAACGTCGAAACTTTCCAATGCGCCCGCGTCAACGCTGTTAACAGTCGTCCCGTCTTTCGAGCAATCTCTCAAAATGCGATTTTGCGCGCTGCGAAGGAAGTTCGCCAAAAAGCGCGCGTCGCAAGAACGGACCGGCGTCAGTGCTCGAAGGTCTTGATTCAATGTGACGACGCGGTCGTTCACCGCGACCGGAAATGTGTGCCGCAGAATCCCTGATCGCATAACCATCAGCACCGAGTTTTCGGGAATGTATTTCGCTGATGACCCGTCGACTGCCGCTACGCTGATCAAGTCTTCTGTTTCGCCGATAACATCGCGTTTCATGTCCTTCGGCGAGACCCAGGGAATCGTCCCGTCGGTCCAAAACGCCGAGTTAGATTTCGCTGGAGTGCCGCCGCCGGTCCATTTTCCAAGCTCACCAAGCTTCGCCCAAGACCACCCTTCCGGCAGCCGCCATAACCCTTCCGGGGCCTCATCCTCAGTGACTTCTTTTGTCAACGCCAAATCCATCATGGCGCCGCCCAGTCCGTCACGATCAGGTCCGGCACGCGTGAAAATTCTCCGACATTGGAAGTGACCAAACCGGCGCCGCGCCGCCGCGCCTGGGCGGCGATCAAAAGGTCATAGGGTCCGATCGGCGTTCCAGCCCGCCTCAAATGCGCGCGGATTGCGCCGGCCTCGGCGGCGTCGTCGGCGTCAAAATTCAGGATCTCAATGCCGGCTTCGAGCAATTCTTCGAGCGCGCGCCTGTTTTGTTCGGGCCGTTCGCTGTTGGCGGCGCCGTAACGCAATTCGGACAAGGCGACGACCGAAAGCGCAAGCCGGCTTTCGGCAATGCGCTCCTCTTCGAACCGGCGGCGCAGAATGGGCTTGCGGCCGTTCAGAATGCCGATGATGACATTGGAATCGAGGCAGAGCATGGCGGCGATCAGTCGAAGGAAATTGGGTCGTCGAGATCGGGGCGCAGATCGCCGCGGTCGTTTTCGGGAAAATCGCCGCCGCCGAGCGCGTCGATCCTGGCCCAGAGCGCCTTGGCGTCAAAAGGCCTGGGTTCAATCGGCTCCAGAATCACCTTGTCGCCCACCTTGCTCACCCGCACTTCCGAGCCGGCCATGCGGAATTCCTTGGGGAGGCGGACCGCCTGGCTGCGGCCGTGCATGAAAAGTTTCGCCGTCGCGCTCATGGCCGCTCCTTCGAGATATATCATTTGATATATATCACGCGACGAGCGCCTCGGTCAAATCGTCTAGCAAGTCCGGCAGGCGGACGCCGAACAGGTTTTGCGCGCGCAAAATCCCGCCTTTGGCGGCGAATTCCGGCGCGTCCATCATGTCCTGCCGCGAAATTTCGATATTGACGGCGAGGTGATCGCGGATCGCCATGAGCCATGCCTTTTGCTCGTCGGTATAGGCGCGCCCGGCCTTTTCCTCGCGGCCCAGCCACAGATTGAATCGGCCGGCGACCAGCGACGACAGCGGCTCCAGCGTCTCGGTCTGGCCAAGGGCATAGCGCACCAGCATGACGATGTCCGCCAGAGTCCCGGCCGGATTGCCGCGCACCTTGTCGCTGGCGATGCGTTTATAGGCCCGCCAGAGATCGATCGGCTCCAGCAGCCAAGGCGGCCGTTTCAGCGCCTCGCGCAATTCGTCCACCGCGTCATAGGTCAGCCGCCGCTTGGCGTAGGGCCGCGAATAAAGAATTTGCAGCGCGACCAGCTCGTCGCGCCGCTCGTCCAGAAATTGCTGGAACCGGGCGACGGCGTCCTGCGCTTTTTTCTCGTCCCAGCCGGAGGAGACGACGACGTCGGTGGAAATGGTGTCGATGCGGATGTCGGCCGCGGCTTTGATTTCCTTGAGCAGGCGGCGCAAGGCCGGATCGTCGAAAGGTTTCAGGGCGTCATCTTTAAGGACCTCGCGCGCCTCGTCTCGCTCCTTTTCCGGCGCATCCTTGCCGATTTTCGCCGCGAGAACGTCGGGATCGACGGCGTCGAGCAGTTTGGACGCGAGGCCGGGCAAGTCGATGCCGCCGGTCACCTTGACGATGGCGGCGCGCTCCCTGTCGCCGATGCGGCGGTCCAAAGCCGCCAGCCGCGCCGCCAAAGTCGCGATGGAATCGTCGTCGCGGCGGCCGGCGGCGATCTCGTCGAGAAGTTTCTCGAAGCCGATTACTCTGTCGCGCTCCAGCGGCTGCGACACGCTTTTCAGGGTTTCGGTGACGCCGATGGCGTCGATGAGCACGAAGCGGGTCTTGGCTTCCGCGTCGGGCGTGACCTCGCGCAGCTTTTCCGGGGTGATGGTGCGCGCGCCGCGCCCCTTCATTTGCTCGAAATAAAGCTCGGATTTGACGTCGCGCAAAAAGATCAGGACCTCGATGGGTTTGACGTCGGTGCCGGTGGCGATCATGTCGACGGTGACGGCGATACGGGGATAAAAATCGTTGCGGAACGCCTTGATGAGCTGATCCGGATCGGCGCCGTCGATTTTGTAGGTGATCTTTTTCGCGAAATCATTGCCCTTGCCGAACACGTCGCGGACGATGCCGACGATTTCTTCCGCGTGGTGATCGTCCTTGGCGAAGATGAGGGTTTTGGGGACTTCCTTGCGGCCGGGGAAAAGCTCGGTGAACAGGTTGTCGCGATAAGTCTCCAGCACCGTGCGGATCTGGTTGGGGACGAGAACGGTCCGGTCGAGCTGGCTGGCGGTGTAGGAAAAATCCTCCGTCAGCGTTTCATAGCGTTCGGCGCGGGTGCGTTTGTCGCGGACGGGAAGATCGTAGCCGGCGGTGACGGTCGAACCGCGCTCGCCGATTTCGGTGCGGATGCGGAAGATTTCGAAGCTGACGTTGACGCCATCGACGACCGATCGCTCAAAGGGATATTGCGCGACCAGATTGCGGTTAAAGAAACCGAGCGTATGCGGCGACGGCGTGGCGGTGAGCCCGACGATAAAGGCGTCGAAATATTCCAGCACCTGCCGCCAAGTGCCATAAATCGAGCGGTGGCATTCGTCGGTGATGACGAGATCGAAGCTCTCGATGGGGATGGCGGGATTATAGGCGATGAGGCGCTGGGTGTCCGGGCTTGCCGCCTCGAAGGACGAAGTTTCTTCCTCCTCGTCGTCGAGTGGCTTGCCGGTGAGGATGGAATAGACGCGCTGGATCGTGCCGACGACGATCTGGGTATCCTTGCCGAGGCCGGAACTGCCCAGTTGCTGGACGTTGTATATTTCGGGGAAGGAACGGCCCGTGCCCGGCGGGCGATAGTCGAGATATTCCGCCCGCGTCTGACGGACCAGATTGGCTCGATCCGCCAGAAACAGAATGCGCTTGAAGCCGGCATGGGCAAGCAGGCGATAGCTCAGGGTGCAGGCGGTAAACGTCTTGCCGGCGCCGGTCGCCATCTGGACGAGGGCGCGGGCGTGATTGGCGGCAAGGGATTTTTCCAGCCCGGCGACGGCGTCGATCTGGCAGGCGCGAAGCCCGTCCGGGAGGAGCGGCGGCATCGACTGGAGCCGGCGGCGCAAGGTGGCGCTTTCCTTCAGCCAGCGTTCCATGGTTTCCGGGCGGTGGAAAGCGAAGACAGGCCGGGATTTGGGTTCGGGGTCGGCGTGGTCACGAAAAATCGTCTCGGAGCCCGAGGAGACATATTCGAAACGAACCTGGCCTTCTTCGCGAATGAGATGTTTCGGCACATCCGCGATATACCGCGCCGCCTGTTCCGAGAATCCGGAAAGGGTCATGCCCTCTGGCTTGGCCTCGACGACGCCGCATAATTTTCGTCCAACGAAAAGCGCATAATCGACGGGGCCGGAGGCAGTCTGAAATTCGCGAACGGCGACGCCGGGTCCCGCGCCAAGGTTCATCTCGGCCTTGGATTGCACAAGCCATCCACAGGCCGCCAGCGAACGATCGATCGCGACGCGGGCCAGATCTTCAGGATGAAATGCGGGCTGAGACATTCAGAAGAACAATCGGGCAGATGTAAGGGCGAACGAAATAAGGAATCGACCAAGACCGACATTCCGACAGTTCAGCATCGAGGTAAATCGAAATCTGACTACGGCAAGCCGAGTTCGATCGCCTTGACGTCCCCGAGCTAAAAACTCGGGGATGTCTTTGACGTTTTAACGAGAGATCACATGGGGCTTCTGCGTCGCCAGGGACCGGAGGCTCCCGATGTACGCCGCGAGTTTCTCCAATTTCTGCCGAACGGCAGGGTCCGCGCTACGCCACATCGCGCGCAGTTGGTCGATCGCGGCGGGCGCCGAAAGCCAGGGAACCTCGCCGTCAGCTTCGATTCGCGCCAACTCCCAGCTGATCATTTCCGAGCGGATGTTTTCCGGGAGGCAGTCAGGACGTTCGACAAAAATAAGCCTTGTCGCGAGCTGACGCAAACGCTCGTCGTCAAGGCCATGGACGAGCGCAAGTCGATTTTCCCAGGGCATTAAGTGGAACTGGCAGCAAAGTCTAGCGTCGTGCGGCGTAATGAACTCATCGTAAATCCGGTCTTCAACGAAGTTTGCTTTTGGGCGATCTAAGCATTTACGCTCCAAAATTTGAATAACGCGGTCACGGAATTCGGCGTTGGCGGCGACGGCCGCCGCTCTCCGGTACAATTCGGCTTCCGCAGGCAAGCCAGCTTTGCCGTCGTGCGCCGGGAACTCCAGAGGCAAAATGATCGGAAACGCATTTGCACGGACTCGGCGGAATGCTTTCACCGGGCCGTAGATCCAATTCGCCAACGCGTCATCCGAGAGAGGGAAGAGCTCATCCGGATCGAAGGAAAGATTAAACAAAATAAGCAGATTACGATCGCTTGGCGGCGCGCCCACGTAAGTTACCCGTTCGGAAAGACGATTGCGCCCAAAAACGGCAGACCATTGAAAAACAGGAGTATCCGTGATGAACGAGACCACGAAGTTTCTATCGGAATTCAGCATCATTCTAGCGAAAAGCGCTGGCGCCCGATCGCGCATGACACGCATGAGGCCAAGGGCCGCCTTGGCGTCCGCCATGGCCTCGTGCGCAGCATCCGTTTGCAAATCGACGCCATTTGCTGCGGCCAAATTGCCAAGTCGGAAACTCCCCTCGACGGCATCGCCAATCCGAATCGCACTGGGCGCGTGCATCGCAATCGCCTGCGCCATCAAGTACGCGTCGGCGCGGGTGTTGCCGGAAAACTGAGTCAAATAGATCGGATGTAGTGTCTGGTAGAAGGCCTGGCGGATGAGAATTTCGTCGAACCCGATTGAATTAAAGCCGGTGAAACACGCCGGAGACCACGATACGAATTTTTTGCGCATCGATTGAACCAGTTCGTAGTGAGAAAGATGTGCTTCCTCGAGATCATGAGGCTCTAGATTGGTAACAAGTAACGCGCCAGGCGACGGAACCTGATAACTAAGCCGGCGACAGCGGATATTGAAGGACGCCTCTTCTTTATCAATCACATTGAAATCACAATTTGTACGAATTGCGGCAACCTGCAGAATTTGATCATATCCACGCAGTGTACCAGTGGTTTCGGTATCGTAAAAAACATAATTTTTCATGGGGTTGTCTCCTCATCTTGGACACATCCCTCACTTGCTATCCTCTCAACCCACCCCGCCCTTGCCACCAGCCCTTAACAGACGCGCCGTCGGCGAAAGCGTGACCCGTCCCCTTCGAATCGCATTGCCCTCCCTACTCGAGGCGCGCCGCGTCGCGCTTCCGCGCTGCAACGCAATATTCTTCATGGTGCTGACTAGGATTCTAACCGCAGAAGCGGTCGATGCTCGAAGGGCAAGTTTTGACCCTGAGCGGACGGTCGCCAACCTTGCCCGCTATCAACGAACTCGCCCAAAGCCGCCCTTCCAGAAGGCGCGAATCGTTCGCGCATGAATGTCGGTTTCGCCCGTGAAACTTGGTAATAAGCGAGTTTGCAGCCGCATGCCGACCTCAATGGAGATCGGTCATCCCGTGCATTTGCAGGGCTTCGATGACGCCGTCGAAGGCCATGCCTATGCCCATCGAGGCGACGAAGAAGCCGACGATGCGCGTGGCCGCGTCGATCCCTCGCGCGCCAAGCCGCTTTTGCAACCGCTTGCCGCCAGCCAGAAATAGCCAAGTCGTGGCCATGGTCGCCACCAGCGCCGCCGAGACCATGACGAAGCCCTCTATTTCGGTCGCCGAATGCTTCACCTGCGAGGTCATGCCCAGGATCGTCGCCATGGCCCCCGGTCCGAACATGATCGGCATGGACAGCGGCACAAAGGCTGGGTCGCCGTTGGCGCCGTTCCCCTTGTCGCCCGATGGCGCGGGGCCGCCAGCGACGGAGGATGGCGCGGAGAACAGCTGGAATCCGAGCCGGGTGAGGATGATGCCGCCGGCGATCCTGACCATAGCCAGCGGCACGCCGAACACCTTCAGCAACAAGGTTCCGAAGATCAGGAAAAAGAACATCAACATCAGCGCGTAAAGGCACGACCGGACAGCGAGCGAATGCCGCGCCTTGTCGTCCATATGTTCGGCGAAGCCCAGATAGACCGGCAGCGCCTCGAAGGGATTGATGATCGCCAGCAAGGTGGTGAACGTGGCGAGGAAAAGGGCCATGGATACTCCCGAGAAATTGTCGCCCGCCTCAGTAGGGATTGGCGCCGATCTGTCTTACGGACTGGTTGAACTGGTCGATCTGATCGCCAAAATTGTTGCGCGTCTCCGGATCGACGATGGAGACGGGAGCGGAAATCACGAGTCCGGCGGCATGGCCGACCGATCCCACCGCGCCCGCCGTCGTCATCATGATCCGGGAGCCCAGACCGACGCGGCTGGCGGACAACACCTGACCCGACGCGAGACTGCGGCCGATCAGTTCTACCACGCGCGGGTCCGAGGAGAACTTGCCGTGACCGAAAAAACCATGCTGCGGCATATGGGTCATGTTGATGGCAGATATTTGCTCCTGTTCGAGCATGGTTTTATATGGCTCGACATCGGGATCGATTGCGCCGAGACGCGGCTCTTCCCAAAAATCCCGCGAGGCCGCGAGCGCGCGATCTGTCTCGGAGACGAACAGGACGATATGCGGTCGCTCGGGCCCGAGCGTCAAAATCTGTTGCCGGGCGATGCCGACATCGACGTCGGCGTCGGCGAGCATGACCAGCTTGATTTTCGGGAGGACGCGACCGTCGCGGATCGCCATTTGCCGGAGGGCTTCGAGCGTGACCCAATTGCCCATCGAATGGGCGAGAACGGAAATCGTTTCGACCTGCGGATCGTCGGCCAGATGGCGCAACAGATTTTCGAGCGCGTCGCGGGAAAAAGTGCTGCTGTCGCGGTCATAGCCATAGGCGACGATCTTGCCCTTCGACGGCCAGGTGAACAGAACCGGCGCGACGTCGTCATAGGCGCGCGAATCGTGCAGAATTTGCGCGAAACTGTATACTGCGTCCTCGAAACGGGTGTTGAACCCATGGACGAAGACCAGCGCCTCCTTCTTGTGCGATTGGCGCAACATGCGGGAGAACGCTGACGCCGCCTGCGACCGGGTGACGACATCGGCCTTGAGGGTCACGAAATCCGTTTCTGGATTGCCGGGAAGCTGTCGCGGATATTGCACTTCGCCAATCTGGCGATGGGCGTCCGGCGGAATCGAGATGACCATGTCGGCGAAGGATACGTCGTTGGCGCGACCGCCGCCGAACAGGAACGCGGGCGATTCCACGCGCTCCCGCGTTGTCGCCACCACCATTTCGACATGGGTCGTTCCCGGCGCATGGGCGTCGGAGGGGACGGGCGCGAGAAATCCCTCGGGGCCGCCGCAGCCCGTCAACCCCAGGACGACGAGGCTTGCAACGCCTATTCCGTGCAAGAGCGACCCCAGCTTCATCGGACCTCGATTTTCCTGAGACATCAAAAGATGAAGGCCACGGTCGATTGCAGAGTCCAGGTCGCGCCATATTCGGGGCGAACGACGTTGTAATAGGCGCCGATCGACAGTTTCACCGGCAGCTTGCCCACACGGATGATTCGACCGCCCACCCCGCCGACGGGTACGGTCCATTTTGTCCCGGTTGCATATTGGTTGTCGGTGATGAGCGGCGCGGTGGCGATGAACCAGCCGTGGCCGAAATTATAATTGATGAAGGGCTCGACCAGAAATTGCGAATAGCGGTTGGGGTGAGGTCCCTCATGGCCGCCCAACGAGAACACGTTGTTGATGAGCACACCGGCGACGATGTGGTCGGTTGTCTTGACGAGAACGGCGGTCGGGCCGAGGCCCCAGACGCTGGAGCCGAGCGTCGGGCTCGTAGCGGCGGGGATCTGCACGACCGGGCCAGCGCCCCAGGTCCAGCCGTCAACCGAATGGCTGGGCGAGAAAAACCCCTCGTACTCTATCGGCGCGAGCCCAAACGATGCGACATGCGCCGGCGCATAGGACGGGTTCCAGACCGGCGGAACAATCGCGCGGTTGATGAGGGTCCAGTCGTCGTTGATATGCAGCGGCACCACCGGCTCGAACTGGAGGATGTTCTGCGCGCCCTTGTGCGGGCCGACATCGAAATTGGTGTAGTTCTCGAAAGGCAGGATAGTCAGGTTGCCAATCGGATTTTCCGATTCCTTGGCGATGTCCGTCTCGCCCGCCTTGTCGATGGTGTCGTGGGTGACGCGCGCGCCCGTATCGGGATGCTCCGCCTCCTGCGCCTGGGCGGAGGCAAGGCACAAGGCGAAACCTGCCAGCACGGTCGCGAACAGGCCGTATTTCTTTGCGTTTGTCGTCACCTTCATGCTCCGTTGCGCTTCATGGTCCAACATTTTCAATTCCGCCGCTTGTCAACTCTTCGACCCGACAGGCGCCGCCGGCGCCGACAGGATGGATTTTCTTTGCACAAGCGTAACAAAAGGCCGCGTCGTAGTTTACCAAATACCTTTTCCCGTGTGCACGATACTGGCGGAGGCTTGTTTTGAACCAATCGAATACGGAATTGCAGCCCGAGTTGCGCCCGGTCCACAAGTTTACCGGAGCCGGCTCACCACCGGCGGCTTCCAGGAACCGTCGAGGATGGCCTGTTCGGGCCAATAGGCCCGGAGCCAAATCGAGAAATTCCCGGCCGGGGCCGGGAGCCAGTTGGACTCCTTGTCCGCGCCCGGAGACTTGTGCCCGAGGTAAAGGGTCAACGAGCCGTCCGCGTTGTATTTCAGCGTCTTGTCCTTGGTGCCAAGGGCGAAGCGGTGCAGGGCGTTTTCCGCGAAATAATGTTCGGGGTCGTACATCGTCAGCGACCAGAACCCCTTTACCGGCGGTAGCTCTCCTTTCGGGAAGGTGACGGAATAAGAGGACTTGCCCACGAGTTGCTTCAAGGACGTATCGTTGTCCGTGTAGAAATACATCGTCTCGTTGCGCTTGTTGTCGTAGGGGTCGGCCTTCACGGCGCCGGTGCGGTGGTAATAATCGGCGCCGAACGCCCCGTTGTTGGCCGGAGACGTCCAGCCATTGCCCGCCGGCTGGCCGTTGAAGCGCCACCGCATCATGGGGGCGATCAGTTCCGGGTCCGCCGCAAAGGCGGTTTCCCGCAGCGTCTTCATCACTTCCGGGTCTTTCGCGGCCGCATCGAGCACGCTGCCGATCTGTTTGTAGAGCGCTTCCTCGCCGGGGAGCGGCGGAACTTCCTTCATGACCGTCGGCAGTTCGTCGAAGAAGGTCGCCGGGTCGACCCAGGGCGGCTGGGTGGACGAATATTTGGCCGGGACTCCCTTCCGGTCGATCTTGGGAATCTTGCTCCAGTCCTTCGTCTTCATCTTTCCGTCGAACTGACTCAACGGGTAGAACTGGATTTGCGACAGCGCCGGCTGGATGGCCGCGTGATCCTCGGGCGTGTCATTCATGAAGATGCGCGGCATAGCGATGCCGAAGTTGGTGGAGGAGCGGATCACGCCGGCAATGCCGGACGGGGTCGCGCCTTTCCAATCCGGCCCGACGATCATATAGAAGCCGGGCCTGGTTCCATATTGCAAACCAAGTTCGCTGATCTGGTCCGTGCGCGCGTCATAGACCGGCAAGGTCCAGAAGCGGTCGCCAAAATCCGGAACCTGAACGACGACGGGCTCTTTTTCGAGCGAGAGATAGCCCAGCCCGTAGACGACGTCCTGGTTGGGGTCGCCGATATACCTCTCGGCCGGGCTGATATAGCTGGTCAGCATCACGACGCCATTCATCGGCGCCAGAGGCAAAACGCCATTGAGAAGGATCGGCTCGGGCGCTTTGGAGAGCGCATCGCGCTGGTTATGGACGTAAACAAGCGGCCAGCCCCAGAGATAGGCCATCCGGCCCACCAATTGCACATATTCCTTGGTCATCGGACCCGGCGCCGGGCCGGGAACTTCGGCGGCTTTTTGTGGAATCGCGACCTGTTGGGCAAGAACATTGCCTGCGATGTTCGCGGCGCCGATGGCGCAGAGCGCAGTCATGGCAAGGAGCCTTGCTCGCTTCAATTTCATCGTTGGATATCCCGTTCAGCCATCGAAAGAAAAAGTTCGGTTACGGTGAAAAGGCGACGGTGGCGGCGCTTTGTATCGCCGCCACCGTAACCCGGCAGCCTTTACCGGCCGGCCTCTTCACGGATAGCCGCTTCAATTTTCGCCTTGATTTCCTCTATGCCAAAGCCCGCCCCCGGCTGCATCGGCGGAAAATCGACCGCCGACTTGGCGAGAACCGAAACGGCTTTCTGCATCATGATGAAGCGCCAGAACTCGCGTGCGAAGAAGCTGTTCATGTAGCCGTTGCCGCCGCCATTGTTCATGGATTCGCCGCGCACCGAACCCAGACGCTCGAACGGATCCTCGCGCAGGTCGGTCATCATCGGCGCGTCCGTTGTCTCCTTCTCACCGAGCCAGCCATTCGGCTGCTGGTAGAACTGAAACTTGAAGTCGCCGATGCGGATCGCGCCGAAATGGGTCCCGCCAAAGTAGACGATTTCATTTCGATTGGACGGGCCCTGGCCCGTCAACAGCGCCGTCTGGTCGTAGCCGTCGAGATAGTTCTTGTAGGTCCGCTCGCCGATCTTCAAGCCCTTGAGGAGGTCCTCCTTGATGTTCGTCCGGCCGGCGGCCGCTGAAAACGTCGGCAGCCAGTCGAGACCGGAGAAGATCTCGTTGTTGATCGTGCCTGGCTTGACCTTGCCCGGCCAGCGGATGATGGCCGGAACGCGGAAGCCGCCTTCGTAGACGGTTCCCTTGGTGGCTTTGAACGGCATCATGCCGCCGTCGGGCCAGGTGAATACCTGCGCTCCATTGTCGGTGGTGAAGACGACGATGGTGTTTTCCGCCTCGCCAATAGCTTCTAAGTGTTTCAGCAGGGCGCCAACGGAATCATCCAGTTGCGCCATCCCGGCGTCTTCCAGGCCATATTTGCTCTCGGCGTTCATCTTCGCCTGATACTTCGGCGAAAGCGTCGTCCAGACGTGCATGCGCGCGGTGTTGTGCCAGATGAAGAACGGCTTGCCGGCCTTCTTGGCCTTATCCATGAAGCCCTTGCTCTTCTCGACCAGCACCTCGTCGAAGCTTTCCATGTCATATTTGGCGGGCCGGCCAACCTGCCAGTCCTGCTTGTCTTTCATGTTCGCCCATGGCGCCAGCGGGCCTTCGTCCTCGATCTTCTGCTTGCCGACCACGCCCCAGCGCGGCATCACGGTGGTGTCTTCGCTATCCGTCGCCCACGAATGCACGATGTTGCGCGGGCCCGTCGTGTCGATCCAGTCCTGCGGATAGTCGTGCCAATACGGGTCCGACATCGCGTCAAGGTGATAAAGGTAACCGAAGAACTCGTCGAAGCCGTGCAGCGTCGGCAGGTATTTATTCAAGTCGCCCAGGTGGTTCTTGCCGAACTGCCCGGTGGCGTAGCCCTCCGACTTGAGGATCGTCGCGAGCGTGACGGCTTGGTCCGGCATGCCAACGTCGGCGCCGGCCAGCCCGACCGTGGTCAAGCCCGTCCGGATCGGCAGCTCGCCGGTAATGAAGTTGGCGCGCCCCGCCGTGCAGCTCGCCTCGGCGTAGTAGTCGGTGAAGCGCATACCCTCCGCGGCCAGCTTGTCGAGGCTCGGCGTCTTGCCGCGCATCATGCCCTGGTGGTAGGCGCCGATGTTGAACCAGCCCACGTCATCGCCCATGATGAAGAGGATATTGGGTTTTTTTTCCGCGGCGATCGCGCTCGCCACGGGCGCCGTGGCCAGGCCGAGACCGACGCAAAGCATCGCCCCGACCGACCGCTTTATTCGATTCCAATTCATTGCAACCTCCTCCTCCTGGCGTTTCCCATGCGACAAGCCAAGGCGAATTTACCCTGGCCGCATCCCACGATTTGGTCGCAAAACGACCATTCCTTGAGCCGGCTTTCACGGACCGATGGTCATGCGGCGGCAGCCGACATTGGCAAAAGTGGTTGTTGTCGGATCGCTCGCGCTCCAAAAATCGTTTTCCTCCGCGAAGCTAACATGTAATCAATATTTCCTGTGCCCAATTTTGGGTCTTGAAGGCCCGCTCGGCGGAAAAAGTTGAAGTTGCTTCAGAGGTTTTGACATGGATCGAGAAGAGGGCATGCGCATCCTCTCCACGCGCGGCTGGCTCGGCGCCGCGCCCGCCGATTTCGGGCAGTCCATATTGTCGCGCAGCAGCTGGGAGCGCCTTGAGGCTGGCGCCCTGATCCAGACCGGCGGCGAAGCGGAGGGCGAGTTGATCGGGCTGGCGGACGGCATCGTCGAAATGAGGTCGGTTGTCGGCCGCCCGGACACGCCGCTCATGCATTTGGGGCATCCTGTTCTGTGGTTAGGCTACGGTCCGATCGCGTTCGATCGCCCCCGGCCGACCGCGGCCAGCGCCCGAACGCCGGTCTGGCTGGCGCGCATTTCCCAGGCCGATGTGAAAAAAGCTCTGTCGGCGCGGCCGGAGTGGTGGCGCCACTTCATCAAGCCCGCAATCGCCAACGGCGACATTGCCCTCATCGCAGCCGCCGACCTGCTGATCCGGGACAATGAGCGGCGCTGCGCGGCGGTGCTGCTGCGGCTGAGCGGGCGCCGTTTCGCCGGTCCCAAAGACTCGAAGCCGGTCGATGTTCCAATCATGCAGGATGAACTGGCGGGCGCGGCCAACCTGTCGCGCAATTCCGCTGGCACAATGCTGAAACGAATGGCGGCGCGCGGGCTGGTCGAACTGGGTCATCGCGGGAAAATCGTTTGCTTCCCGGCAGCGTTGCGCGCTTTCGTCGAACAGGGGTAAAGCCTCGGCGATTAAGGCGTGGGGCCGCCGCGCCGTCAAATCGAACTTCCGCTTTCCTTCACGGTCCGCGGATACCCAGAGCCGAGTCGAATTCCCGCTTGTGGCGCCGAGCTGGCGGCCAACCGTCAATTCGAGCGGCCGCTATCTGCGGTTTGGAGCTTCAGCGCCGCGAGGACCGGCGCCGCAAATCGATCGAACCGATGATTCCGACTGCTTTCTTGAGGACAGCGGTCGTCGAAAGAGCAGCCTGACCGGGGAGTTTTGACCCGAAGGCGACATCCGCCGATCTCGCCGCAACAGTTTGGGTGCTGTGAAAGCGGAAGTTCCTCGGTTCGGAGCCGCTTTTGCCTTCTCTTTTGGATGACTTGCCGCGCTCTCAGGTTACTGTAATGTAAAGAGTGAAGGACGAAAGGGCGTTTTCAAGCGAAGTAGACCCGGTTCGCGTGAAGAAAACGTGTAAAAACAAGAGCGGCTTATCCCGTTGTCTCCGGCGGATCTAAATGTGGGGTGGCGGTCTGTAACATTTTAAGTAGCTTTTAGGCGGGTTGAGGCGGTTCGAGTGCCGTTTGTGGCTGGTGATTACAGCCGTTTCAGGTCTTTGATGAGCGCGAACAGGTGGAGCGGGTCGGTCGGTGATTCCATGAAATCAAAACGCTGGTAAAAGGCGTGCGCCCGTTCGTTTTTGGCATGCACGGCCAGCGCGCGGATGCCGGCGATGTCGGCGGCGGCCAGCGTGCGCAGGATAGCATTGCGCAGTAGATCTGCGCCGAGGCCCTTGCCTTGCCAGTCCACGCTGACGCCGAGGCGGGCCAGGAGCATGATCGGCAGAGGATGGCGGGCAAGGCCCTTGGTTAACCGTTCCGGAGCGTCGTCATAGCGGACTTCGCCGACAACAAGTGTATAGAAGCCGATGACGGCCTCGTCCGCGAGACCGACATAGGTTTGCGAGGCGTTCGCCTGCTGATTGGAAAGGGCGAAACGGGCAAGGAAGCGGTTTAGCGGCTCCTCGCCGCAGTCAAACGCATCGACGGCATGATGGCGGTGGAGCTTTTCGATACGGAACTGCGTCATGCGGGCTCGCCGCTGGAAAAGATGCCAGGCTTGTTCATCAGCGCGCGCAGGTGGGGCATGTCACGTGGCGGATTGTCGAGAGCCGTGACGAAAGCTTGCCATTTCTCTGGGGAGAGTTGGAAGACGCGGCGGTCGGCCAGCGCCTCTTCGGCGCGGCCGAGGGCGCTGGCGAGTACGAAATCGGATAGTGATCGGCGCTCGGCTTTTGCGGCGGCGGCAAGAGTGCGTTTGGCCTCTGGGGTGAGGCGGAGATCGAGTTTTTCGGTTCGGGATGAACGTGTGATCATGGCTATTCCTCTGTATTTTCATACTACTGCAATTTGTCAGACATTGTCATGACATTTTTTGCTGTAGATGAGAGACGGGATCCGCCGCGAGAAAGGCGATCACGGCGCGTGGTCAGGTAGCAAGCGTTGCCGGTGCGGAGATCGCTTGCGGCGTGATGTCTGGATAGCGTGTTTTGAGTATTTCAAACGCTGTGACTGGGTGATAACCGCAGGTATCGTCGTTGCTGTAATGACGCCCAGGTTCAGAAGCTTTGCAGGCGTTCCAGGTCTTGTCGTCAACGATAGTGAAGGCCGCGCGCTCGACGTGTCCATCGTAGAGCGCGATTTTGATGTCGTGTTTGTTAAGCAGGGTCTGCACGATTGCGTCTGACGGTTGGGCGTCGAATGTCGCGATCTGGTGTTCCATGAACGAACTTGGTCCATGGTCGGAGATCGAGCGAGATGGATCTTCGTGGTGGATATCTGAAGCGATGTGGGTCGGATTACCGCTTTTGGCGCGAAGCTGGCGGACAGCCGTCATTTCAAACGACCGCTGGCTGCGGTTCGCAGCTTCAGCGCCGCGGAGATCCGGGAGCAGGGAAAGGCATGTTCGGCGCGACAACCATGGTGGTCGATTAACCGCAATGAACAAGCGCCGGAATTGTCGATCGCTTCGAGATCAACCACTTGAACGTCTCGTCAAGGGGAAGCGCTGATCGCCCGGGCGAATCGCGCGCGGCACAGCAGGATGGTCGCGATGCCGATCGCCGCCATCGCCAGCATTTGCGGCCAGACGAGATCAACGCCCGCGCCCCGGTAAAGCACCGCCTGGGCGAAGGCGACGAACTGGGTGTTGGGCGTGAACTGCATGAAGGTCTGCAGCCAGCCGGGCATGGTTTCGAGCGGCGTCGTGGCGCCCGAAAGCAGGTAGAGAATGATGATCACCGGCATGGCGAGCAGTCCGAATTGCGGCATGGTGCGGGCGTAGGTGGCCAGCAGCAGTCCGAGCGCCGTGACCGAGACCATGAACAGGATCGCGCCGGTGATGAACAGGGGCATGGAACCCGCGATGGGCACGCCCAGCGCCCCTCGGACGACGATCTGGAGCGAAAGGATCGAGGCGGCGACGATCACCGCGCCATTGGCGACGATTTTCGCCAGCATGATTTCCATCGGCGTGACCGGCATGACCAGCAAATGTTCGATCGTGCCGTGCTCGCGCTCGCGGATCAGCGCGGCGCCGGTCAGGATGATCGAGAGTATCGCGATATTGTTGATGACCTGCATCACCGAGGTGAACCAGACGGTATGCAGGTCGGGATTGAATTTCTCCCGCACGACCAGATTGACCGGCTGTTCGGCGACGCCGGAGCCCCCGGTCAGGAAGGATGACGCCTCCTGCAAAACGATTTTCTGGATGTCCACGGCGCCATTGCCGGCAAGCGCCATGGCGGTGGCGTCGACATTGATCTGGATCGATGGCTTTTTGCCCGACAGCAGGTCGGACTCGAATTTTGGCGGGATTTCGATCACGAAGACATAGCGGCCGCGATTCATGCCGGGGTCGATCTCCTGGACGGAAATCGGCTCCGCCGAACGGAACAAAGGCGGCAGCAGCGCGCCGGCGATCCGCCGCGACAGTTCGGAACGATCCTCGTCGACCACGGCCACTCGCGCGGATTCGACTTCGAGCTTGGCGCCGGAGGCGATCTGCCAGACCGCCAGGCTGAAAACATAGACGATGAAGGCGATCAGGACCGGATCGGCGAACAGGCTGCGCAACTCCTTGACGCTCAGCAGGCGGATCCTTTTGATCGTCGCAAAATCGATCGGGGGGCGCATGTCAGCGCTCCTGCTTTTGCAGCGCCGCGACGGCGCAGATCAGATAGGCCAGACTGAACAGGACCAAGGCCGCGAGGTCTGGCGCGAGCGTCGGGAAGCCCAACCCCTTGGTGAAGGCGCCGACGCTGATCTCCTGAAACCAGCTCGACGGAAAGGCGAGCCCGACCCAGCGCCCCGAATCGGACAGGGAAGAGACGGGAATGAGCAGGCCGGAAAAATTCACCGTGGGCAGGATCGAGATGATCGCGGCGATGAACGTCGCCGCGACTTGGGTGCTGACAAAGGAGGAAAGCAGGATGCCAAGCGACGTCGTGGCGAAAATATAAAGCAGCGCGCCGAGAACCAGCGCCGGCGCCGATCCGCGCACCGGCAGACCGAACAGGACGATCGCCGTCGCGAGCAGCAGCAGGAAACTGAGGAAGGACAAGAGGACATAGGGGGCCTGCTTGCCCAGCAGGAATTCCGTCCGCGTCACCGGCGTTGAGCGAAAATTGGCGATGGAGCCGACTTCCTTTTCCCGCACCACGCCCACGGCGGTCAGCATGGTGGGAATCAGCATCAGGATCAGCATGATGACGCCGGGTATGATCGAATAGACGCTCTTGAAGGCCTGGTTGTAGCGGAAGCGCGTCTCGATATTGATCGGCGACGCGACCGAGACGAGATTGCGCCGGCGATATTGTTCGGCCAGATAGACTTTCGAAATGCCGTCGATATAGGAGCGGATGGTTTCGCCGCGAAAGGGCATGGCGCCGTCGATCCAGACCGCGACTTCGGGCGACTTGCCTGCGACCAGATCCTTGCCGAAACCCGCGGGGATTTCGACGGCCAGTTTCAATTCGCCGCTGGCCAGCCGTCGTTCGAGATCGGTTTCGGAGGCGATGTCGCGTTTCTGCGCGAAATAGCGCGAGCCGGCGAAATTTTCGAGCAATTCGCGGCTCTCCAGCGAATTGTCCTGATCGAAGGCGGCGAAGCTCAGGTTCTCGACGTCGAATGAAATGCCATAGCCGAAGGTCAGCAGCAGCAGGACGGGAGCGAGAATGGCGAAGCCGAGACGCAGGCGGTCGCGCAGGATTTCCATGGTTTCGCGCCGGGCATAGGCCCAGAGCCGGGCCGGGTCGAACGCCTTCGGCTTGCCGCCTTTCGGCGGCGCGCCGTCGCGAAATTCCGCCTCGCCGATAGTCTGGGGCCCCTCCGCCGTTTCGAGACGGGCGATGAAGGCCTGTTCGAGATTGGCCTTGCCGCTTTGCGCGACCAACTCGGCAGGTGCGCCGATGGCCAGCACCTTGCCGGCGTGCATCAGCGAGATGCGGTCGCAGCGCTCGGCCTCGTTCATGAAATGGGTCGAGATGAAAATGGTGACGCCGTCCTCGCGTGACAGCGCGATCAGCAGGCGCCAGAAATTATCCCGCGCGATGGGATCGACGCCGGAAGTCGGCTCGTCGAGGATCAGCATATCCGGGCGATGGATGACCGCCACGGCGAGCTGGAGGCGCTGCTTCATGCCGAGCGGCAGGCTTTCGGGACGCGAGTCCGCGACCCCCGCCAGATCGAACCGCTTCAGCATTTCCTCGATGCGCGGACCCACCTCCTTGTCTGGCAGGTCGAATAATTCGGCGTGCAGGCGCAGGTTCTGCCGCACCGTCAGCTCGCTGTAGAGCGAAAAGCCCTGCGACATGTAGCCGACGCGCCGGCGCGTCGCCAGATCCCCCGCGTCCAGCGTCTGGCCAAACAGCAGGGCCCGGCCTTCGCTCGGTTTCAGCAGGCCGGTCAGCATTTTCATCGTGGTCGATTTGCCGCAGCCGTTCGAGCCGAGGAAGCCGAAGATCTCGCCGCGCCGGATCTTGAAACTGACGTGATCGACGGCGGTGAAATCGCCGAAGCGGCAGGTGAGGTTTTCGGCTTCGATCGCCGGCGCGCCATCGTCGGGCGGCAAAGGCGGCAGCACGATCGGCTGGTGATCGGCCTGCGCTTCGGCCGGCAGCAGCGAGATGAAGGCGGCGTCGAGCGTCGGCTGGCCGGTTCGTGCGCGCAATTCGGCCGGCGCCCCGGCGCCGATGACTTTCCCGTCATTGAGCGCGGCCAGCCAGTCGAAGCGCTCGGCCTCCTCCATATAGGCGGTGGCGACGATCACGCTCATGTGGGCGCGACGCGCGCGAATCCGGTCGATCAGCTCCCAGAACTGCCGCCGCGACAACGGATCGACGCCCGTGGTCGGCTCGTCGAGGATCAACAGGTCGGGGTCGTGGATCAGGGCGCAACACAGCGACAATTTCTGCTTCATGCCGCCCGACAATTGCGCGGCGGGACGATCCGCGAAGGGCGCGAGCCCGGTCGCCGCAAGCAGTTCGGCGATGCGCGCGGCGCGCTCCGGCGCGCCCTGGCCGAACAGGCGGCCGAAAAAGTCGATGTTTTCGAACACCGAGAGCGTCGGATAGAGATTGCGGCCGAGGCCTTGCGGCATATAGGCGATGCGGGCGGCGCAGGCGGCGCGATGGCCCGCATCGCGCATGTCGCCGCCGAGCGCCATCACCTCGCCGGTCTGGATGCGGCGCACCCCTGCGACGAGGGCCAGCAGGGTGGATTTGCCGACCCCGTCCGGTCCGATCAAGCCGATCCTTTTTCCGGCAGGAAGCTCCAGGCTCACGTCGTCCAGCGCCCGCACGCGGCCATAAAGATGCGTGACGCGGTCGAGCCGGGCGACGGCGCCGGTCATTGCGGCAGCTTCACCGCAAGGAAGTCGGGCCAGGCTTTCAACGGATCGGCGCGCAGGAAGCCGACGCCGCGCACGCCGGTCTTGACCTCGTTCTCGTATTTTTTGAGCAGGTCGGGCGGCAGCGTCAGCTTGACGCGAAACATCAGCTTTTCGCGCTCTTCCCTGGTCTCGACGGTCTTGGGCGTGAACTGCGCCTCGCTGGCGACGAAGGAGACCTTGGCCGGGATCACGTAATCGGGAATGGCGTCAAGGACCAGACGCGCGTCATCGTTATAGGCCAGCCGCGCGGCGACGGCCGAAGGGACGAAGACGGTCATGTAGACATCGGTCAGGTCGATCAGCGTCAGCACGCGCGAGCCCGCGCCCAACACTTCGCCGCCCTGGGCGAGCTTGTATTCGATGCGGCCCCGGCGCGGCGCCTTGAGCTGCATGTCGTCGAGATCGGACTGGAGGCGCACGATATCCGCCTTGGTGGCGTCGATGGCCGCGATGGAATCGTTCAGGCTCGCCTGCGCGGCGTTCAACGCGGCCTCGGCCACCAATATGACCGAGCGGCGCTGGTCGAGCAGTTCGGTGGTCGCGAAACCCTTGGCGTGCAGCGCCTCGACGCGCTGCAGCTCCTGTTCGGCGAGGCGGTGCTCGCTCTGGCGCTGGGCGATCACCGCCTCCGCGAGCGCCCTGGCCTGTTCCGCGCGGCGCTCCAGCGCCTGCGCGCCCTGCATTTGCGCCTGCAACTCCGAAACGTCCATGCGGACCAGAATATGGCCCTGATCGACCAGATCGCCTTCCTTGACCAGCACCTCGGCGATGCGGCCGGGGAATTTTGTCGCGATCTCCACCTGCTCGGATTCGAGCCGGCCATCGGCGCTGACGAAACCGTCCGGCAGGCGATTGGGCTGAAACCTGCGCAGCAGCGCCTGAAAAGCCTCCTCGCCGCTCACGGCGAGGGCGGGCGGCGCGACCGCGCAGATCGCGACGGCGAGGCCCAGGCCGAAGGCGAAGGGGAGGAAGAGCCGAAGTCCGCCGGGTCGCATCGCCGTCCCATCCGTTCGAAACAATGTCTCGCCGCCATCCCCCGGGGATCTCGCGGCAAATCCATTTGCATTTTATACAAATTGAGGCAAAATTGAACAAAAATGTTCAATCCTCTCGTTCGCGGCGGCGGACAGGCTTGGAGGAGGCGTGAACGGCGCTCAAGGTTCGCAACGGCAGATTTTCCGAGCGGCGATGAAGCTTTTCGCCGAGCGCGGCGACGTGCATGTGACGGTGTCCGAACTGGCGCAGGCGGCGGGCGTCGCGCGCGGAACGATCTATAATAATCTCGGCGACCTGCGCGGCCTGTTCGACATTGTCGCGGCGCAACTCGCCGCCGAACTCAACGAACGCCTTGTCGACGCGCTGGGCGGCGTCGACGATCCGGCCCTGCGCATGGCGACAGGACTGCGGCTGTGCCTGCGCCGGGCGCATGAGCAGCCGCAATGGGGACGCTTTCTTTGCCGCTTCGGCTGCAGCTCCGCGGCCTTGCGGGAGGTGTGGCGCGGCCAGCCTTTTAACGACCTCCGCGACGGGCTGGAGTTGGGACGCTACAGGTTTCGCGAAAGCCAGATGGAGACCGTCGTCAGCTTCGTTTCCGGGGCGACGATCGGCGCGATGGTCACGATTCTCGACGGCGCGAAGACATGGCGCGAAGCCGGTTCGGACGTCGCGGAATTCATTCTCGTCGCCCTTGGGGTCGATCGAGAGGAAGCGCGGGCAATAGCGTTTTCTGCATTGCCCGCAGAATGAGAGGAGGCGGAGAGCGCCGGCGCCGTTTGTCACGCAAAAGCTGAACGCCGCTGAAAAGCTTGAGGCCAATGCGCGCGAGCGACGCAACTACCGCGTTTAGGCGCGCCAGTAACTTCGAATTTGCATCGAGTGACGCACCGGCGATCAATCCAATCGCGGGACGTCCGTTTTCTTCCGACGACGCTATCGGTCATTTCAACAGCCCGGCGGCCGGTTCTGGCGCCAAGCCGGCGACCGGACGTCGTTTCGAGCGGCCGCTATCTGTGTTTGTCAGCGATCTTTCATCGCTTCGTGTTCGGCGCTTAAAGATGTGCGCACGTCCGAAATCGACCGACCGCGCGACGGATCGGCCTTCAAGGCATCAATTGTCGGCAAGATTTCCTGCCGCAACCAGTTTTCTACAGCCTTGTCTCGCGCGGGCAACGCGCGCAGGGCATGGCGTGTTGATCGGCGTCAACGTTTCGAAATCATGACTCCTGCATCCTTTTTTGATGCCGTTCTTTCTTCTCTTCCATCTCAGCTTCGAACCTGCCGTCAGCCAAGAGGTCGCCGATCCGCTGGCTCACGGCATCAATTGTCTCAAGAATCCTGTCAATTATCTGTTGCACAGTCCGAGTCTGTGGTGATCCGTCTTCCAGCTTATCGAGTCCCGATCCGATAACGTTAGGCAGGATGGCAGCAGTGTTAAAGGCAACGGATAGTGTCGGCGGAATGACATCCTTGTAAATGGCGTCCATGCGCAACGCGATCCCCAGCTTTGGCAATTCCACCTTTGCATCCAAGGCCCGGATGCTCTTTTCCACCCATTCGCCGGCATCATCTCGCCACCAGAGCATAACCAGAGGCTCAAGCGATTCGACCACGATGATGTGATCGACCTCGGCCGTGCGCCTGTGTTCAGACCACCTTGAAAACGCAGCCAAGTCAAGGTTATCAGGCGAAAACACCTCGATGCGGAGGCTCGGAAAGCTACCAGGCAACGCCGCTTTTATGTTTTTGAGGATGGTGTCACGAGCGCGCATTCCCGTATCTCCATCTGGGCAATGCGGCCCGGCGCTGCCGAGATCTGATCCCAGCCCTCACGATACAAGACATTCCAGGATTTGTCACAGGACCGAAATGCCGGAGGTCTGCTTTCCTGCGACCGAGCGGGTTGATTGGACCGAGCCGTATTTCCGGACCTGGCGCCCAGCCGTCGTTCTTGGTCGCCGGCGAACGGCGCCTTTAAAGAGGAACGGCGCCGGTAAAGTCTACCGCAGGCTTCCGGTGGAGCGCGGCCTTTGTCCGAAGGGGAAGTTTTGAACCGGGGCGGCTTGTCGCGCGTGGAACTGTCACCGGCTCGAACCGGCGTAAAGTTGCCTGCGGCCTAACAGTCCGCTTTTTTGATCGAAAGCTGCGACGCATGTCCCAAAACCCGTATAATGCATCGCCCTGCCACAGAAGCTGGGCGGCTTTGCCGCGGGCGGGGCCCTCTCCTGAAAAAAACCGTCGGACCGTCGGGGACCCGCAGCCTTCGTTTCATGCATCAAGGTGAGCGAAGCAGATAAAAACTCAGTCGGCTCCCGTCAGCACCGCGAGATTGGCGCCGGTGGTGTGTTTGTTGATGCGGGCCATCGTCACCAGCACCGTCGTTCCCGGCACGACCAGCGGCGCCACCTGCGCCTGGAATCCCGTCGGCATGTGGATGAGGCTCAGCAGGTCGGAGCTGACCGGAAGATTGGCCTCGTCGGCATGGCCGGCGACGCCGACCAGAACCCATTGCCGCGCTCCGTTGGCGGCCTCCACCATCGTCATGACATGTGTTCCCAGCGACCCGACATCGACCGCGACTTTCGCTCGTCCGATCTCGACGCCGTTGCGCATCACCACCAGTCGCTGGTCGGAGACGCTCAGGATGAAGGCGACCGGCCCCTCGGGCGCCAGTTCGGGACGCCAGCGATAGGACTCGCCGACAGCCAGCGGGACATGCGGATCGTGCTTGCCGGATTGGTTGACCGGCGCCAGCACGCCCCCGAACACCTCGTCCGCTTTCATCCCGGCCCGGCCGGAAATGACGACCGTGGTGCTGTAAGTCGTCGAAGTGAAGAGCTTTTGCGCCAGGGCCAGAGGCAGGTGGACGCATCCGTGCGATTCGGGATAGCCCGGCAGGCCGCCCGCATGCAGCGCGACGCCGTCCTGCGTCAGCTTTTGCGTATAGGGCATTTTGGCGTTGTTATATTTGCTCGATCGGTGGTGGGCGTCCTTGGCCAGGATCGAGAACACGCCGGAGGGCGTCTCGTGCCCGCGCTTGCCGGTGGAAACCGTGGTGACGCCGATGCGCACGCCATTGCGATAGATCGTCGCCCGTTGCGTCGACAGGTCGACGACGATGCTGACCGGTCCCGAAGGCGCGATTTCGGGCGCCCAGACGAATTCGCCGGGCTTGAGCGCCAGCGCGTCGCGCGCAAAATCGAGCGGCGCCGATTGTTGCGCGCCCTGCGCCAGGGCCGGCGCACCCGACATCGACAGCGATACCCATAGCGCCAAGGCCGGCGGCGCCGATCTCATGTAATGGCCGATCTTCAAACGCAGAGTTCCCTTATCGCCATTTCGGCGCGACGCGCTTCGATTCGTTTCACGAAGATGCCAGAGAAAAGGATCGCGGCCAAGGCCGCGCCATCGTTCTTGAAAATGCGGGGGAAATTGCCCAAGCCGCCGGATTCAGGGCCTCTGACGCGAAAGTCCGACTTGTCATCGACATGGACCGGCTTTAGGCCTCGATGGTCTCGCCGTTGGCCAGGCGCTTCGTTGATCGGATCGACCGGAGAAAAGCGTGAAGCCGACCGTTTTC
The DNA here is from genome assembly GCF_903903185.1 of uncultured Rhodoblastus sp. Classification (GTDB taxonomy): domain Bacteria; phylum Pseudomonadota; class Alphaproteobacteria; order Rhizobiales; family Beijerinckiaceae; genus Rhodoblastus. Next base: position 2,324 of record NZ_CAIUXT010000177.1, on the reverse strand, counting down.
GTCCTGGCAAATATCCTCGCGCTGGCTATTGCCGGCGCGGCATCGGCGTCGACCGCGTCCCAGCGCGAATACAAGCGCGGCTATGCGGATTGCGCCGCCGGCCGCTACGATCAGGACCGGCACGGCGAATCCTACAAGAAAGGCTGCCGGGCCGCCGAAGACAAACAGGGCGGCGCTGGCGGAAACGCGAGCGCCGGCGCCGCGGCGGGCGGCTCGCTTCCCGCTTCGACCTCCGCCGCGGCCAAGCCGGTGAGTCCAGGCAATATGAAGGCCTATTGCCGCGGCGACGTCGCGGGCCTGACCGCAACCAAACCTTATTACGTGACGACCGGCAGGGTCGTGAAAGCCAAGAACGGCGCTAATTCGGTCAAGGCGACCGCCGATCTCGGCGCGCAAGGCAAGAAGCCGTTTGAATGCGAATTCGACGCCCGGGGAAATTTCCTGCACTCGAAGTCGCTGGTCGATGAAGGCAGACTCTGACGCGCCGGCCCCAAAACCAAAGGCGGCGTGCGTTCCGCCTATCGCTGCTGTTCCGGAGAGACCGATCATGTTCCGCTTTCGCCGCGCTTTCTTTGTCGCGTTCGTATTCGCCCTGCTGCCCGCCTTCGCGCTGGCGGGGTCCGACATCCGGACGCAGCGTGTCGACTTCAAGGACGGCCGCGCGACGATCAGGGGCGGCGTCACCGGCTATGCATCGATCGATCATGTCTTCCCCGCCGGCGCGGGCGAGTCGATCGAAGTCACCATCAAGTCCAGCAAGGCGAGCTATTTCAATATGAACCCGCCGGGCTCGGACGTGGCGATTTTCATCGGCTCCTCGGAAGGCTCCACCTTCAGCGGCGTCGCGCCGACCAGCGGCGATTATACGGCGCGCGTCTATCTGATGCGGAACGAAGCGCGCCGGGGGACGACCGCCCGATACACGCTGACAATCGCGGTTGGGCAAAAAAGCGCGGCAAAGGAAAAAGGCCCGGATTTCGCCGATGGTTTGTCCGGCGGCCCCGATTATTGGGAAGTGACCGGTATTGGCCCGGGCGACAGCCTGAGCCTGCGCCAGACGCCCTCGCCCAAGGGCCAACTCATCGCTTCATTTGCCAACGGAACCGCGCTGAAAAACCTCGGCTGCAAGATCAGTCGCGGGCAAAGGTGGTGCCAGGTCGAACAGGCGGAAAAGTCCGCGCGGCGAGGTTGGGTCAACGGGCGGTATCTGCGTGAGGGCAATGCAACTGGCGCAGCCGCCCCTGGGAGATAAAAGCTTCAAATGGCCGCCAACGCGACAGCGCGCCAGCCATCAATTTCTGAAAAAACGCCTCCAACCGGAGCGCCGACGCGTATCTGCTGAGTTCTTCAACACAATCAGCCGGTTGAAGTCGTTTCGCGCTCAAGCTTCTTGAGCCCCGGCTTCGCGCGCGCGTTTTGCTTCATAGGCCTTCGTGTGCCGGTAAGCGATCCGCAGCAAGGAACGCTCGGAGCCCGTTGCTTCGCCGCAGCGCAGTAGATCGCCGAGAATATGTTCGCATTCGGTCGGCTTGTTTGCTTCGATGTCGCGCAGCATCGAGGCCTTGATCGGCGATCCCCGCGCGGTCAGGATAGTTTTGGATCGCTCGACCGAGGCAGTTCTCGGTTCAAACCCGTTAGCCCCAGCGATCGCGGCGTTTTCCTCGAACAGGCCGAGGGCGAGGTCCGCGGCGCCCGCCGCGACAATGTCGCCGACCGCGGCGCGCATCAGGCAGGTGATCCCGGCCAAGGCGGCGCTGAAGATCCATTTCTCCCACATTTCCTGACGGATCACCGGAGAGGATTGCGAGTCGAAGCCCGCGTTGGCCAAGGCCGAGGCGATCGCTTCCATGCGTGCAGTTTCGGCGTCGTCCAGTTCGCCGAACACCAGGCTGTGCAGGTCGTTAAGGTGCCGGACGCGGCCTTCCTCGTCGAGCGCCGCCGAAATCTGGCACAAGCCGCCCAGACATTTTTCCGCGCCAAAGCGGTCGCCCAGCCGATCGAGATGACCCATGCCGTTGAGGATGGGCAGGATCGTGGTCTGGGGTCCGACGGCGGCCGCGAAGGAGGCCATGGCGCTGTCGAGGTCATAGGACTTGCAACTTAGGAGAACGAGGTCGAACGGTTCTTTCAGCTTCTCCGCCGTCGTGATCCGAGGCTTGGCCAGATGAAAGTCGCCATGGGAGCTTAGTACTACAGTTGCATATATTCGTATCGTTTGTAATGAGCGTTGGTCGCTTGGAGTTGGTGTTTGCGTCGCCAGACCGACCAGGCCAACGCGAATCGGCGGCCTTGAGAAGATTTCAGGATCAGCCGAGCGAGCAGAT
>NZ_CAIUXT010000176.1 GCF_903903185.1 uncultured Rhodoblastus sp. | reverse complement strand
TCTAGCAGTCAGTCTGACTGAGGCTTCACTTCAGAACGCCGAGTGCGATGCGGTTACTTCGAGCTTCCACCGGGGCTTGATCGCGTCGGAGCGCGCGACGATCGCGTGAAGTCTGACCGCTTACAGCCTACATTTCGCCGCGCTAATCCTCGCTCGGCCCCTTCAGACAGCCGCGAGGACGAACATGCGTTTCAAGTTCCACGCCATGGTCATCAGGCTCCATTCGCCGCGCACTTTTTCGAGCCCTCGCAACGAGAATTGGCGGAATCCGAGCGCCGATTTGATGACGCCGAACACCGGTTCGGGCGTGTGTTTGCGCAGGGCGTAAAGCTTCTTGCCGTCCGGCGTCTTCAAGCGATGCGCCATGGCCTCGACCGGCGTCGGATTTTCCGGGGCGGGCGGCGCTTCCTCGAAGCGTTCGGCAAGCGGCGGATGATGCGGCTGGCGGCCCATCGCAATCAGCGGATCGATCCCAGCTTTCTTGCAAGCCTCGACATTCGCAGCGCTGAAATAGCCTGTGTCCGCCAGCAGTGTTTCGGGGTCGCCTAATTCTTCCCGCAGGGCGCCGATCTTGTCCAGCATCGGCTCGACCTGCCGCTTGTCGTTCGGGGCCTGAACCACATCGGCCGCCACCACCAGCAGGCTTCCCGCGGCGACGGCGGCCTGCGCGTTGTAGCATTGGTCGAAGCCGCCGCCCGCCACCGGCATGATGCGCGAGTCTTCGTCGGTGAGATTGATCTGATCGTTCGGCAGCGGCCCTTCGGTCGGCGGTTCTGGCGGCTTGCCGCCGGGCTTCTTGCCCGTGGCCGCCGTCTTGGCCGCGCGCGCCGCGCGTTTCGCCTCATGCTCGGCAAGCTCACGCCCATGGCGCTCCTTGGCCCGCGCCTCCATCTTGGCGCGCGCTTCGACGAGCTTGCGCAACCGCTCTTCACGCCGCGCCAGTTCGTCGGGAATCGACATGCCATCGGGAATGTCGTCCGCGTCCGCTGCTTCGGCCTTGGCCATCAGATCGGCGACTTCGGCCTTCAATTGCGCCTCGATCTTGCCCGCATGCTCATAAGAAAGCGCGCTGTGCCGGCTGGCGTTGGCGTGGATCTTCGTGCCGTCGAGCCCGATCGTTCCCATTTTCAGGACGCCCATCTCGCGCGCCAGCAACAGCACCTGAACGAACAGCGCCTCGATCTCATTGAGAAACCGCCGCCGGAAACTCGCAATCGTGTCATGGTCGGGGTGATCGTTGGCCGCGATGAAACGGAACGCCACCGAGTCATAGGTCGCCCGCTCCAGCTTGCGGCTCGAAAACACGCCCGTCGCATAACCGTAAACCAGCAGGCCCAGCAGCATTCTGGGATGATGCGCCGCTGAACCCGAGCCGCGATAAGAGCCGATCATCGTCCGCAGATCGAAACCGTCGATCACCTCGGCAACAAAGCGCGCCAGATGACTCTCCGGCAGCCAATCGTCAACCGACGGCGGCAGCAGAAAACCGGTTTGCCGATCAAAATTGCGGAAGTTGTCCATCGGAACGACCGTCATGGGGCGAGAATCAACGAAACGATCCTATCCTATCGCCCGCTCTTCGCTAAGTCCGACAGGCTGCTAGGG
>NZ_CAIUXT010000175.1 GCF_903903185.1 uncultured Rhodoblastus sp. | reverse complement strand
TGGGAGCGAAAAACATCTGCGCGCGCAACGGCGCCAAGCGCCAGCGCCTTCAGTTGATCAACGTCGTCAGGAAGTTCGCCGAAGCCCTCGATCATGCTTCGCATGATACCGTTTTTATTGCAAAAATCCCAATTTTTTCTAGGCACTCAGGAGATTCAGACGCATCTTTTTCATATCAGCCGGCGCTCTGCGGCGCCCGCACGTCCACCGCGCGAACCCGCTTCCAATCCAGCCCTTCGACCAGCGTCATGACTTGCGCGTAACTCAGACGGATCTCGTGGCTCCCCGCCGTCGGCCAGCAGAAATGCGAGCGTTCGAGACGCTTGTGCCTCACATGAGAATGCAGCCGCCCCAAGCACAGCTCAGCAGTTAGTGCGGGTGACGCATCCGTTTCATCCTCTGTTTGCGCAGCATCTTCCGTGCGTCGGCAAGCGCTACAACCGATATGGCGAACGGCTTTTGCTGCAAGCTCGCAGCGGCGCCGTTTGGTCGGTCCCTCCGGGGTGGACTGATGCTGTGAGTCCCGATCCGGACATCGTCATGGGTCATGGGCGGTCGCTGCTGCGGGTCTCCGATTTGATGGAGCTTGCCGATCTGGTTGGCCGCCTCAGTGGCAAATCAGCGGGGCGGCCACGAAGCGGCCTGTAAAGATAATTTTGCCGCATATGTAAAGCCGATTACGCCGCAATCCTTCCCCTAGCGTGGTTCTCATGGACAAAATGCCTTGCAATAGCGACCATAAATTGGCTGCAAATGGCAGACGTAGGCTTGACGCTGTTACGAATAGCGGCGTAAATGTATTTACGTCAATATCGAATCATGTGCCTGGTGCCAGCGATGCCCGACAGCAAGCGATCGAAGAGGGATGTCCTCATCGAAGAGGGCGCATTCAATCCCGCCCCGGACAAGGTGCTCGATCCGAAGTTCCGCGGCGGCGAGTTCTTCGATCCGCGCGACGCCGTACAGGTCAAATACGAGATGCTGCGCCGCGTCTCCGTCGACAAGCTGTCAATCACCGATGCCGCCGACGAGTATGGCGTCTCAAGGCCGACCTACTATCAGGCCAAGGCTCACTTCGACACAGCCGGGATTGCCGGACTGGTCCACGCCAGACCAGGTCCCCGCGGCCCCCACAAGCTCGACGACGACATCATGGCCTTCCTGAAGGCGCGGCTGGTTCCTGGCGAACCGGTGCGCGCCCGAGAACTGGCCAGGCTGGTCCGCAACGAACTCCGTATCGAGCTTCATCCGAGAACGATCGAGCGGGCGTTAAAAAAAACAACTGGCCGGTGAACGTCGCCGCGACCTCGGCCGATCCGATCCGGTCGTCGGTCCTTGTGTCCGAGTACGAGGTGCTGCGCGCCGCAGTTCTCGGCGAAGCGCTGCCGCTCATGGCCCGCAGCGGCCTCATGCTGTTCTTGCGCCGGGGCATGTGGGGGTGGGCGAAGGTGCTGACCTCCGCGGCAGACTCTCCTCGGGAACCGATCAACCGGCGCCCGGCCGCTTCATCGACGCACGGCGGGCACGGCACCGTTGTTCATGTCCTCGCGACAATCGCCACCAGCACAAACCACGCTGGCCTACATGAGGGGATATTCCCATGAACGCACAGGTCAAAGTTCAGCGTCACCATCTCGAACGCGGCGCTTATCTCTACGTCCGCCAGTCGTCGATGCGGCAAGTCGTCGAAAACGCCGAGAGCGCCAAGCGGCAATATGCGCTGCGCGGACGCGCCGTCGCCCTCGGTTGGCGCGACGAGCAGATCATCGTCATTGACAACGATCAGGGCGAGTCCGGCGCATCGGCGGCTTGGCGCGAGGGATTCCAGCGGCTGGTCAGCGATGTCGGCCTGGGACGCGCCGGAATCGTGATGGGTCTGGAAGTCTCCCGTCTGGCGCGCAACAACGCCGACTGGCAGCGCCTGCTGGAGATCTGCGCCCTTGCCGACACCCTGATCCTCGACGAGGATGGCGTCTACGACCCGGCCAGCTTCAACGACAGGCTTCTGTTGGGATTGAAGGGCACCATGAGCGAAGCCGAACTCCATGTGATCAAGGCGAGGCTGCGCGGAGGCATCCTCAACAAGGCGAAGCGCGGCGAGTTCCGCTGCCCGCTGCCAACCGGGCTGGTCTATGACCTGTCCGGCGATGTGGCGCTGGATCCGGACCTCCAGGTCAGGGAGACGATCGCTCATTTCTTCGAGATGTTCTCGCGTGTCGGTTCCGCGTCCCAGACCGTCAAGACCTTTCGCAAGGAAGGTCTTCTGTTCCCCTCGCGCCTGCACAACAGCGAGACGGTCTTTCGGCCGCTGACGGCGTCCACGGCGATGCGCGTCCTGACCAATCCGCGCTACGCCGGCGCCTACGCCTACGGCCGGCGACAGTTCCGGCGCACCATCGAGGGCAAGAAGACCGTGCGCGCACGAGACAATGACGATTGGCTGGCCTGCATTCCCCATGCCCATTCCGGCTATATCAGTTGGGAGCGGCACCAGGAGAACCTGAAGGTTCTCAAGGCGAACGGCCATGGCTACGACGCGGCGCGAACGTCAATTCCGAGAGAAGGCCCGGCGCTGCTGCAAGGACGGGCCATCTGTGGTCGATGCGGCGGGCATTTTAGGGTCCGCTACGCTGCCCGGCGCGGCCGACAGGAAGCGTGGTATGTTTGCGATCGTCCCCACAACTATCGCGGCGAACCCTCATGCCAGTCGATCGCCGGACCTCCGGTCGATCAAGCCATTGGCATGCTGATCGCCGAAGAGATGACGCCGTTGGCCGTCGAACTGGCGCTCGAAGTGCGCAGGGAGATTCAGGCGCGCCATGAAGAGGCCGACCGGTTGCGCTGCCGCGCAATCGAGCGCGCCCAAACCGACGCCGATCTCGCCCAGCGCCGCTTCATGCTGGTCGACCCCAACAATCGCCTCGTCGCCGACATGCTCGAAGGCGAGTGGAATGACAAGCTCCGCATATTGGCCAACGCCCGCGAGGAGCGCCAGCGCGCCCAAGACCACGATCAATT
>NZ_CAIUXT010000174.1 GCF_903903185.1 uncultured Rhodoblastus sp. | reverse complement strand
GCAGTCGCGTCAATTGGTTAGAGGCTTGCCATACCCTGGCGGCCGGCGCGACCGGGGTAGGGCATTCGCAAAAACGCGGTTTTTTGGCTGATTTGCTCATGTCCAGGAGCACATCATATTATGTCCGATAATGCAACATTAACGGACATGAAAAAGAGACGACATGCGCGGCGGTTTAGGTGCATTTATGATGACAAAGCGCCGCCGTCGGCTATGCTTTCCGGCATGGATTCGCTCGGTCTCGCTCTCCTTCCGCCCTCCCCGCCGCGCCGCAAGCGCGCGGCCGTTGCGGCCTCGACGACGGAAAAAACCCAGCTCTGTCAGCCGCTTCCATCTTGGCTCGGGGGCGCCGCGCCGGCCTTCGCCGCCGGGGCGGTCCTGCTCGCCGTCGACAAAATCGTCCGCGCCGACCCCAACTGGATCGGGACCGTGCGCATGCGCCAGGCCTTGCGCGCGGCGGCGGCCGGCGCCCGCCTGCTGCGCCATCGCGAGGACGAGGCGGGCCTGCGCGACGCCCACCATCTGACAAGGCCTGGCGACGATCCAGGCCCAGCGGGAAAACTCTATCGCCTGTGGCGCGATTTTTCGACGCGGCCGGCGCGGCTCGCGGGCCCCAGCCTCGCGGCGCTCACTGAGGCGCTTGGCGTTCGGGCGCCGGCGGGCGCTTTCGACGGCGTGACGCTCGCGTCCGAAAATCCCGATCCGCTCGCGGCGGCGCTCGCGGCGGCGGACTCCTGCGTCGCGGCGTTGGACGCCGGAGCCGGGGAGGGCGACGTTCTCGCCGCCATGGCCGCCGACCTTGTCCTCGCTCGCCGCCTCGGTTGGCCCCGTCCGTTGTCCGTGATTGGCGCGGCCGGCGTCGGCCGCAGGGGAACTGTCGCCGAGCGCTACGCCAAAGTCTTGCGCGAGGCCCTGGCCTGTCATGGCCAGGCAATCGAATTGGAGCGCCGCGCCGCCCGGCTGATCGCAGCCGCCGCGACATTGCGCGTCAAAGGCGCGGAGCGCGGCGTCGCCGCGCTGCTCGCCGACGATGTCGTCTCCGCCGGCGATCTCTGCCGCGCAGGATCGGCGCAACTGGGCTCGGACCGCGCCGCCCGGCGCTTTCTCGAGCGGCTGGTCGAGCTTGGCGCGCTGCGCGAGACGACGCGGCGCCCCACTTTCCGGCTCTACGGGCTGTGACCATGCGGCCACCCGCGCAAGGCGACCTGCTGTTCGACCGCGAACTCGCCGACCTGCCGCCGGATTTGCGCTGGCGCGAATGGATGGGGCGCGTCGAGGCGGCGATTTTCGCATCAGTGGCGCCAGTGCCGCGCGAAATTTTGAGCCTGCTGGTCGGCGAAGACTGCCGCCTCGACGAGCTGATCGCCGACATCCAGCACGAACTGGCCGATCGCCCTTACGAATTGGCCTTTGTCGCCGGCGGCTGGCGCCATCGCACCAGGCCCCGGTTCGCCGACGCGATCCGCGCCGCCGGCGCGTCGGGCGGCGGCAAAACGCCATTCGAGGCCTTGACCCAGACCGAACATCTGGTGGTGACCGCCATCGCCTATCTGCAGCCGGTGACGCGCCGGGAATTGTCGCAGCTGACCGGCAAGGAGGTAAGCCGCGACATTTTCGCCCGCCTGAAGCGTCTGGGCTTGATCGGCGCCGGCCCGCGCGCGCCGGCGCCGGGCGCGCCGCTGACCTATGTGACGACCAAGCTTTTTCTCGAGGTTTTTGGCTTGGGAAGCTTGCGCGACCTGCCCGATATCGAGGCCCTCGAAGAGGCGGGCCTGCTGGAGCGAGGATCGGATCTGGAAGAAAAGCCTGCCATCGGCGACGAGTTCGATCGCGTCCTGGGGCTCATTCGCGACGACGATCAGGAGGAGGGCGAAGCGGCGCCGTCGGCGGGTTTCGACGAGTGAGGCCCGCGCCGCCGCACACCGGCGTAGGCGGATAAAAGCGCGGCGAGGGAGATCTTTGGCGGGGCGGGCGCGACGGCGGGGTGGCGCCCGGCGGCGGCCAGAATCGCCTCGATCTCGTCGTTGTGGTCGATCACACACAGGGCGCGCTCGCGGGTCGACAGCGCGGTAAAGGCCGCCGATCGCGGCGGATCGCGCCGCGCCGGCAGCCCGAGAATGGCTTTGCGCGCGGCGGCGTCTTCGGCGGTCAGGCCGAGGCCGAATTCGGCGAAGCTTTGCGCCGTCCGACGGGCCAGCGCGTGGACTCGCGGCGTCGTGGCGCGCCGCAAATCAAAGAGGCAATGCGCGCAAAAATGCTGGGGCGCCAGCGCCGCCTGATCGAACGGGACCAAGGCCTGTTGGCACGCCGGACATCGATCGATCAGCCGCCTGGCGTGGCGCAGGCAGAAAATCGTCGTCGCCAGCCGCCAGACCCGGCGAAAATACGGATTTTGGTCT
>NZ_CAIUXT010000173.1 GCF_903903185.1 uncultured Rhodoblastus sp. | reverse complement strand
TGCTGCGCAAGGCCAAGGAGCGAACGGTCGATAAACTGTGGGACCGGATTGGCGTCGTTCTTGACGAGTTCACACCCCAAGAATGCGCAAATTATCTCGCTCACGACGGATATGCGTCAGGTTAGCCGGGGATTGCTCTAGATTGACCTCCCGTCGGCCGAACATCCTCAGGCGCCAGCCATGACGAGGAACGGACGAAATCGAAGGAAAACCAGCCATGTTCCTGCGCGCCAGCCTGCTGCTTTTCGCCGTCGCGAGCGTTCCGGCGCTGGCGCAAAATTACGCCCGGCCGTCTTCGGCGCCGCCCGCCGTCGTGGCGCCGGCCACTGCGCCGCCGGTCTACAACCCGCCCCCGCCGACGATCGACCCGCCGGTCTACGACACGCCGATCTATTCGACGCCGAGCTATTATCCGACCAATAATTACCCGACGACCTATTACCGACGCTGAATCGCCGAAAATTTTCACATCATGCGCAAGCCCCGCGCAAGCTGCGCCGGTTAAACCCGGTCTGCTGCGATCGGGGAGACGCGCCATGCACTTGCCCCAGTTGAACGCTCTCGACGCTTATACCCATCCCGCCGGAGCGTCGCGCAAGGACAAGCTCAGATCGGCGTACCTCAAGCCTTACGCGATCGAATCCGCATCGGAAAAGCCGGAGGGCGGCGGGAGTTTCCCCGGCCCGGCGGGCGAGCCGGAAAACCCGCCGATGGAACTGGCTTCGCCTTTCGAGGCCGTTTTCCCGGTCGCCTTTGCGCCGTCGGCCGCCGCCCGCGACAGCGAGGCCGCCCTGCCGGAAGACGCGCGCGACGCGCAGGCCCTTTGCGCTTTCCAGCAAGCGGCGGCGCAGAAATAGCATTCACTCCAGCCGCACCGAAACGCTGTCGCTGGCGCCATTGGCGTCGATCACCGAGACGCGCGCGAAGCCGGCGCCATCGGGCGTCCAGCGCGCCTCGTGGCGCTGGCTCGGCGCAACGGCTTCGCCCTTGAGCGGCGCGCCATTGACCATCCAGGTCAGCGGCGGCGCGCCGCCCTGCGCCTTGAGCGCCAGCGCCGCGCCATTGCCGGCGCCGCTTGCAATTCCGAGGTCGATGCGCGCGCCGTCCGGCGGATAGAAGATTTTGAGCGGATTGGTGAAGGTCGCGGCGATGGTTTTCGGTCCGTCGCGGCGCAAATGGCGCAGCGGCGGCGGCAGGGTCGCGGTGGTCGCGCTCAACACATGGGCCGGGCGCGGCACGACCGCATTCGGCCCGCCGATGCGCGCGAAAATGTCGAACAGGATCGGGGCCGCGACCTGGCGCCCGATCAATCCGGCGACGGCGCCATTGTCGGCGCGGCCGACCCAGACAGCCACCGTATGGGAGCGGTCGAAACCGATCGCCAAAGCGTCGCGATAGCCATAGGAAGTGCCGGTCTTGAAGGCGATCTTGCCCGCCGGGGCATTGTCGGGCGGCGGCGCGAAGCGCAGGATATCGGCGACCTGCCACGCCGCGCCCGGTTCGGCGATGCGGCGGCTTTTCAAAGGCGCCGGCGGATCGTCGAGACTTTCCACCAGATCGGGAACAAGCCCTTCCCGCGCGAAACCGGCATAGAGCCGGGCGAGATCGGTCAGGCGAATGCCGACGCCGCCGAGGCCGATGGCGAGACCGGCGTCGGACTCCTTCGGCAGGACCAGCGTGACTCCGGCGCTGCGCAGGCGCGCGACAAAATGCGGCGCGCCGATCTCGTTGAGCAATTGCGCCGCCGGCAGGTTGAGCGATTGCTGCAAGGCGGCGCGCGCCGTGACCGAGCCGTGAAATTTCTCGTCGAAATCGACCGGGCGCCAAAGCCCGTAGCGCGCCGGAGAATCGTCGAGCAGGGTTTCGGGATGGGCGACGCCGTCGCCGAAAGCCATGGCGTAGATGAAGGGTTTCAGCGTCGAACCCGGCGAGCGCAGCGCCCTGGTCATGTCGAGCGCGCCGGCGCGCGCTTGCGAATAATAATCCGCGCCGCCGACATGGGCGCGGATTTCGCCCGAAGAATTGTCGATAACGAGAATCGCCGCGGTCAGTTTTGCGCCGAGCTTTTCGGCCTTTTCGCGGGCAAGGACTTCCAGACTGCGCTGAAGCCGCGCGTCGAGCGTCAGATGCAAGATCCGTCGCTCGGGATGGGCGCGAAAAAGCGCCTCGCTGGCGTGCGGCGCGAGATCGGGAAAATTTTTGCGCAGGGCGACGACGTTTTCGGCTTTGGCGCTGCGCGTTTGCGCCGCGTCCAGCACATGAGCCGCAAACGCGCGTTCGATCACGCGGTCGCGCGCCGCCCGCGCGCGCGAGGCGGAACGGTCGGGCCGGCGCGCTTCCGGCGCCTGCGGCAGGGCGACGAGCAGGGCGGCTTCGCCGTCGCTCAGGCGGCGCGGCTCCTTGCCGAACCAGGCGAGGCTCGCGGCGCGCAGGCCTTCGAGATTGCCGCCATAGGGCGCGAGCGCCAGATAGATATCGAGGATTTGCGCCTTGGAGAAACGCCGCTCCAGCTCGAAGGCGCGCAAAATCTGCCGGGCCTTGGCGACGAGGGTGCGTTCGAAGCGCGGCTCCAGCAATCGCGCCGCCTGCATGGTCAGGGTCGAGCCGCCGGAGACGGCATGGCCATGACGCAAGACCTGCCAGCCGGCGCGCAGCAGGGCGAGGAAATCGACGCCGCCGTGCCGGTCGAATCTCTTGTCCTCATAGGTCTTGAGCAGGGTGAAAAAGCGCGGATCGACATCGCCGGTTTTGACCGGCAGGCGCCAGCGCCCTTCCGTCGTCTCGAACGCGCGCAGAAGCGCGCCGTCGCGCGCCAGCGCCACGGTCGAGCCGCGTTCCAGCGCCGACAGATCGAGCGGACCGAGCAGGCGCGGGATATTGAGCCACAGGCCCGGAATCGCCAGTCCGAGCAAGGCGGTGACGAGGGCCGCCTGAAGCCAGCGGCGGTCGGTATGCAAAATCACTTTTTCGCGCCCTGGGAAATTTCCACCGCGCCGAATCCGGTGCGGCCATAGCGTTCGGGCCGATACATGTCCTCGATGCTGGCGGGCGGCAGCACATATTGGCCGGGGCTGACGGCGCGCACGACATAGGCGACGGCGAATTCCGCCTTTTCGGCGCCGTCGCGCTCGAAGGAGGCGACGAAGCGGTCGTCCTTGTATTCGGTATGGCTTGGCGCGACCGTGGCCTTGACCCAGTCGAGATTTTCCGCCGCGCCGCCGTCGAACAGGTCGGGATTGTCGATCTCGAGTCCCGCCGGCAGACGGTCCACCAGAATCAGCCGCGCCGGGGCCGCCTCCAACTCGGTGATCTTGAGCGCCACGACCAGACGGTCGTTCTGCCGAATGGCGTAGGGCTCGATCGGCGTCCCGTCGAGACGATAGAAACTGCGTTCGATTTTGTAGCCATGGTCTTCGGCCGGTTCGGGCAGGATCGGGCGGCCGGAAACGGTGATCGAGACGCGCGCCGGGGCTTGCCCCCGGTTGACGATGGTCACCGGCTTGCCCGCCAGCGCCGCGCCGTCGAACCGCGCCGAATAGACGCCTTTCTTTGGCGCGCCATCGACTTCGAGGGCTTGCGCTTCCGACTGGGCGGCCATGGCCTGCGCCGCCAGAATCATCCAGCTATCCTCCTGCGTCGAGGTTTTCGGCGTCGCCGCGCTGGCGGCCTCGACAACCTGCGCCGCCTTGACGATCACGGCCGGGTCGGCGTTGCTCTCCGAGGCCAGCGCCAGCAGGCCGGCGCCGTCGCGCAGGCGCGAGCCGAAATCGGCGCGATCGTATCTGGAAGGCTTGCTGTCCTGTAAAATCTGCGACGCGGCGGCGAAGAGTTTTTCGGCGCGCGCGCGGTCGCCGAGCAGCGACAGCGCGGCGGCGAGCTGGGCGCGCGAAAAACCGGTGTCGAAAGCGTCGAGCCTTGCGTCGGCGAGATAGCGCAGGTCGCCGATCACCGGCCTTCCGTTGCGCGCCAGCACGTAGGCGGCATAGGCCAGCGCCGCGCCATTGTCGGCGCGCACTTCCGAAGTATTGACAACAAAATTGCGCAGCCGGTCGAGCGCCTGATCCATGGCTTTTTGCGGCACGGCGTAATTGTTTTCGCGCGCGCGGGTCAGGAAATCGGAGACATAGGCGTCGAGCCAGACGTCCTGCGCGCCATTGGCCGACCACAGGCCGAAGGCGCCGGTCGAATCCTGGCGCGACAGCAGCCGCGCGATGGCGCTCTCGACACGCGCGGGAAGGGCGTCGTCGAAAGCGAAACGCTGGTTCTTCGGCAGGCGGCTCAGATAGAGCAGCGGCAGCGCGCGGCTGACCGTCTGTTCCGAACAGGAATAGGGATAGGCGTCGAGTTCGCGCAACAGGCTGGCGACATCGACGCCGCCGAGCGGCGCGACGGTGAGCGCTACGACGCCGGTTCCGGGGATGAAATCGGCAAGCAGATCGTCCGACAGGACGAGGCTGTCGCCGCGGGGAATGTCATGGAGGCTGCGCCGCACCAGCGGGCTGGTTCCGGCCTCGACGTCGAGCGCCAAAGTCTGGGTCGCCTCGAATTTCGGACCGGTCAATCGCACATCGACCGACGCCGGACCGACGCCTTTGGCGGTCAGCGGAATATCGACCGTCGCGCCGGCGCCGGCGGCGAGCTTGATCGTGCGGCGCAGGCCCGCGGCGTCGCTCGCCAGCGGTCCGCTCAAATGGAGGGTCAGCTGGTAATCGCCCGCCGCGCCCTCGACATTGTCGAAGCGCAGATGGAGCCGCGAGCGGTCGCCGAGCGCGAGGAATCGCGGCAGGCTGGCCTGCGCGACGACGGCGTCGCGCACGATCACATCGGCGGAGGCCGAGCCGGCGCGGCCCTTCGACCAGCCGACGGCGGTCAGCCGCACCGAACCGTTGAAGGCGGGCAGTTCGAAGGCGACATTGGCCTTGCCGTCGGGGCCAACTTTTACCAATCCCGAATAAAGCGCCAGCGGCTCCTGGCTCGGCTTTTCCGCCGATGTCTCCGGTCCGCCGCCATCGCCGCCCTGACGGATTTGTCCGCGCGCGCCCTGCAATCCGTCGATCAGCAGGCCGTAAAGGTCGCGGATTTCACTCGACAGCGCCCGCTGGCCGAAAAACCAGGCGCGCGGGTCGGGGGTCGGGTAATGGGTGAGATTGAGGATGCCGACATCCACCGCCGCCACGGTGACATAGGCCTCCTCACCTTGCGCCAGCCCCTTGATTGACACCGGGACGACCAATTTTTCGCGTGGCCGCGCCTTGACCGGGACATCGAGCGCGATGTCGAGCCTGTGCAGGGCGGGATCGATGGCGAACCATGCGATGCCGAGCGCGCGGCCGGGCATGCGATTGGCCGCCTTGTCGAGCGGCCGGTGCGCCAGCGCCAGCGCATAGGCGCCGCCGCCCCAGTCCGACCCGACCGGAATGGCGATTTCATTGTCGCCCTTGGCCAGATCCGCCAGCACGATCTTCTTCACGCCGTCGCCGATGATCGCGAGCGTAGCCTTGCCGGCGGAGCGCGCGGAAATCTTCAGTTTCATCGTCTCGCCGGCGCCATAGGCCGGCTTGTCGAGCGTCACGTCGAGCAGGTCGGGCGTCTCCGCCCGCGCTTCGCCCGACCAGCCGACATCGAAGGTCACCGAAGTCTGGGCCTCGGCGGAAATATCGTCGCGCAGGTCGAGCCGGTAATGGCCGAGGCCGACGACCGCCGCGATTTTCGCCGGCGCGTCGGGCGAGAGTTCGACGGCGCCCTCGGAAACGCGCGAGGAGGATTTCACCTGTTCGAAATTCCAGCGCCCGTCCTGCTTGTACCATTGGTAATTATTGTCGATCCGGTAGAGCGACCAATGGGCGCCATGACGTTTCGCCCGCAGGCCGTCGGGACCGACGCCGATGACGTCGAACGTCGCCTTGGCGCCCTCGCTCAGATTGCCGAAATCCTTTTTCACGCCGATCAGCGCGCCATTCGGCAGCAAGGGCGCATAAACGATCCGCTCGATGGCGCGTCCGCCCGCCTCGCCGGCGCGCAGCGAAATTTTCGCCTGCAACGGCCGTGTCGCCTTGACCTGCGGAATCGCCGCCTCGATCGTCGCCTCGCCTTTGGCGTCGGTTTCGGCGTTTTCGTCGATATCGTTCCGGACGTTGGAAAAATCCTCGTCGGCGACGCCGGCCTCATAGCCTTTCAGCGCGGGCAGGCCGTGATCGGCCGCCGCCTCGATTTCGACCGCGCCTGATATGGTCAGACCGGCGCCCGGCGCGCCATAGAGATAGCGGACCTTGGCCTCGACCGGCAGGGTCTGCCCGGCGCGCACGGCGGCGGCTTTGGGGGTCACCGCCATATCCATCCGTTCGGGAACGTAATCCTCGACGAGGAAGCTCGCCTCGCCGATGGCGGGGCTTTTCGGATCGCCGAAGGCCTGGACGCTCCAGCCGCCCGAGGCGGCGTCGGCGGGCAGGACCAGATCGAAGACGCGCCCGCCAAGGCCCTGATCGGGCAGCGCAAGTCGCCTGTACTCGACGCCATCGGGGCGCTTGACCACCAAAGTCAGCGGCGCGGCGGCGGCGACGCCGAGATTGTCGCGCAGCAAGGCGGCGAGATGGACGGTCTCGCCCGAGCGATAGACGCCGCGCTCGGCATAGACGAAGGCGTCGAGCGCTTTTGGCGGCGCGCGGCCCTTGACGCCGCGATCGGTCAGATCGAACGGCGTCTGCTGGAGGTCGAGAAAATTATAATCCTGCCTGCCGTCGCCGGCGACGACAAGACCAGGCGCCTGCCCGCCCGTCCCGCGCGAAAAACCGGGCGCGAATCGGGCGACGCCGGCGGCGTCGGTCTTCTCGACCGCCAGCACTTCGTTGTTGCGGGCGATCAGCCGCACTTCGACATCGGCCATCGGCGCGGCGGAGGCGAGCGAACGAGCCAGCACGGTCACGCCGTCGGCGCCGGTCAGGGCCGTCAGGCCGAGGTCGGAGACGACGAACCATTGGGTGGCTTTGAGCCCATAGGACTCGTCGTCGGAAGCCGCGAGATCGTCGGCGGCGCTGGCGCTCATCACATAGACGCCGGGTTTGGGCTCGCCGAGCGCTTCGAGCACCGGAAAATCGGTGACGACGTCCCGATTGAGTTCGGGCTTGACCTCCATGACGCCCGACCAGATTTTGTCGCCGTCCTGCTCGCCATATTGGCGCAGGCGAAAGCCATAAAGCTGCGACAGGAAGTCCTGGCTGCGGATGGTCGGCAGCAGATTGCGGTCGCCGACGCGGAAAATTTCGATCTTCACCTTCGACGTATTGACCGAAACCACCGGCGCGCCTTCCGGTCCGATGCGCGGCAGGACATAATTGCGGCCGGTGAACCGCGCCTGCGGCGAACGGTCGCGCACGTAAATGTCATAATCCTGGTTGCGCGCGAGCGCCTCGCCGACATTGGAGGGCAGGCCCTGCCGCAGGCCGATGGAATAGCGCTGGCCATGCTTGAGGCCCTCGACGCAGATCTGCCGGTCCTCGCTGGAAATGGCGGCGTTGCTTTGGCCGGCGAGGGTGACGAAGGGCGCGAAATCGTTGCGGTTGTGCGCGAGATCCTCGGAGAAATTGAAACAGGCGCGCGGCCGCGCCGATTCATTGTCGATTTTGTAATCAAGCACGCGAAAACCGTATTTTTCGCGCAGCTCGTCATAGGTTTTACGCAAGGTGGCGTCGGGCGCGGCGTCGAGGCTGGAGCGGTCGGCGTTGAGAGCGTCGCGCCAGGCTTCGCGCTGCGCGAAAATCTCGCCGATCAGCGCGAGCGCCGCCGCCTCGTCCGATTTTCCGCGCGCATGGCGATAGCTCAGATATGCCGCAGCCTGGGCCTGATCCTTGAGCGGCTCGGCTTCCTCATCCTTGGCTTGCGCGGCGGCAAGGGACGCAGCCAGCGAGGCGCGGGCCAAAGCCAGCCAGTCGGCGGGGTTTTCCGGCGCGGCGGCGGCGATCGCCGAGAACAGCGGCAGGGTTTCGATGGGGTCGCCCTTGAGGGCGGCGGCTGACGCCCGCCGGCGCAATTCCGTAAGCGAATTTTGCGCCCGCAGATCGGCGCTCTGGCCGAGCAGCTTTTGCTGCAACCGGATCGCGGAACTGGCGAGATCGTCGTTGGCATAGGGCGAAGCCGCCGCCAGACAGGTCGAAAAACCGAGGACCAGGGCAAAAAAGGCGAGGCGGAGGCGGGAAAAGGCGGCCATTTTCGCATCCTTCCGGCGCAAGGGCCGAGGGCTCGAACACCCGCATTATTATCCTGTCGCGCCGTTGCGGCAAGATGCTCTTTTGTTTCAAGCTTTTAGTCTTCGCGTCGCGACTCGACGGCGCCGGCGAGCACCGGATCGGGGCCGAATTCCTCGACCGAACGCAGCGACAGCAATTCTGTCAGCCGACGGCGCGCGCGATTGACCCGGCTCTTGATGGTGCCGACCGCGCAGCCGCAGATTTCCGCCGCTTCTTCATAGGAAAAGCCGGACGCGCCGATCAGCACCAGGGCCTCGCGCTGGTCGGGAGGCAGGCGGTCGAGTTGGGCCTTGAAGTCGATGAAATCGAGATGCGCCATTTGGTCGGGCAAGGCGACGAGCCGCCCCGCCGCCTCGCCGTCGACGTCCTGAACCTCCCGGCGCGCCTTGCGATACTGGCTGAAAAACGTATTGCGCATGATGGTGAACAGCCAGGCGCGCATATTGGTCCCCTCCATGAAAGAGGCGGCGCTGGCCCAGGATTTCATCAACGTGTCCTGCACCAGATCGTCGGCGCGGTCGCTGCTGCCGGTCAGGGAAAGGGCGAAGGCGCGCAAGGAGGGAATCTCCGCCAGCAACAGGTCTTTGAGCCGGGGACGACTTGCTTCGTTCATTTAGCTCCGGCCTCGCGGCCCGCGGGCTCTGCGACAGGCTTGCGCTTTTCGGCGGCTTCCAGTTGGTCAAGCAGCAGCTTGAATCTTTCGGGCACGGGTTCGCGCGCCATGGCGCCGAACATTTCCTTCAATTGCTTGCCGATATGCGCCTGCAAAAGCGGCTCCAGCGTGGGCTCGGCCGCTTTGTTGTTATTATTATTATTGTCGCCGCTATCGCTCATGCCATCCATCCCCTGCGCCCGCCTATGTCGGCTTCCGCGACGGTCCGTCCGTCGCGGGCCCCGAAAGCCCGGCAAGCGTTATTCCGACGCTCAGTTTATGCGGGCCGTCGCCCCACCGCAACTCTTTGCCGCCAATGGGAGAAACAGCAGTCTCGAAGTCAACCGCGGACCTGACGCCGGACTGAAGATACACGCCCTGATTTCGAGGGTTCAACTTCGCTCGCGGAGAATTGTTCCGGCGGCACTGTCAGGCTGGGCCGTTTCGCGCTAACATGCGTTCCCCACGGTCGGTCCGTTCGTTCCACGCGCGATCCTTATCGTTGAAGGCAGCGAAAATCGCCTGTCATGACAAGGCCAAGACTCTCATGTCCCTATCCAGCCTGATCGGTCCGCAAATCCCGCTGCTGCGGCGCTATGCCCGCGCGCTGTCCGGCTCGCAGCACAGCGGCGACGCCTATGTCGCGGCCCTGCTCGAAGCCTTGCTTGCCGAGCCCTATCTGTTCGACCGCGACGCGGAGCCGCGCGAAGAAACCTATCGCCTGTTCTCGCGCATCTGGAACGCCGTGCCGCTCAATGGCCGGGCCAGCGCCGGCGTCGCGGCGGCGACGCTGCCCGACAAGCGTCTCGAAGCGATCACGCCCTTGCCGCGCCAGGCCTTCCTGCTGACGGCGGTGGAAGGTTTCGACGCGGCGCGCGCAGCCTGGATTCTCGGGCTGGAAAGCGCGGAATTCGACCGTCTCGTCGATCTGGCGGGGCGCGAGATCGGCGCGCAGGTCGCCTCCCGCGTCGCGATCATCGAGGACGAGCCGCTGATCGCCATGGATCTGGAAAATCTGGTCGAGAGCCTTGGTCACGAGGTGGTGGGCCTCGCCCGCACCCGGGTCGAGGCGGTGGCTCTGGCGCGCGCGTCGCGACCGGGGCTGGTGCTCGCCGACATCAGACTGGCGGACGGCAGTTCCGGGCTCGACGCGGTCAACGAGATTCTCGAAACCTTCGGCGTCCCGGTGATCTTCATCACCGCCTATCCCGAAACCCTGCTGACCGGCCAGAGGCCTGAGCCGGCCTTCCTGATCGCAAAGCCGTTCCGCGCCGAAACCGTGAAGGCGATCGTCAGCCAGGCGCTGTTTTTCAACGATCTCGCGCGGCCCGCCAAACGCCGCACCGCCTGAACGCGCCGCACCGCGCGGGCGCGGTCAATCCGTCGCCGCGTCGAGCCGGGCCACCTGCCGGCCGATCCTGGCGATGGCCTCGCGCAGGTCGAGCATGTCCTTGTCCGCGCTGAACGGAAAGGCCGCGCCATTGGCGCCCGCCGCCGCGCCGGCCCCCTCCGCGCCGTCCGCCGCCGCGTCATTTGGCCCCGGCGCGGGGTTTCCCGTCCGCCCCTGCGCCGGGTGTTCGGCAATGATTCGGCGCATGCTCAGATTGACGTTTTCGAGTTCGTCGCCGCGCCGCCGTTCAGCAGCGATTTTCGCCAGCAGGCGGACGCGGCGCGCCTCGAATTCGCCATTGCGCCGCTGGACTTCCGCGAGCGCCAGGGTCAGCGATTTGACCTGCTCGGCCAGATGTTCGGCGCGATTGAAGGTTTCGCGCCGCGCCGCCTCGACGGCCTCCCCTTTGGCGCGCGCGTCAACGAGATCGGCATTGGCGGAGGCCAGAGCCGCCTCCAGGCCCAGGACGCGCTGGTCGGCCTGTTCGCGCGCCTGCGCGAGAAGGTCGTAATCGGCGTTCTTCTGCGTCAGTTCCGCCTCACGCGCGGCAAGCGATTCCTGGGTTTCGAGCAGTTCGGCGCGGGTCTTTTCGCCAAATTCCAGCGATTTCGCCAATTGCCCGTCGCGGTCGCGCAACAGGCTTTCGGTCTGCTGCAAATGTTCGGTAGCGCGCATCACCGCGACGGCGCGGCGGCCGAGTTCGGCGGAATCGGCGGCCCGCTCGGCCTTCGCCTGTTCCGCCGCGATTTCCAGCGCGCGTTTCTCGACGGCGAAACCGGCGCGCAACAGGTCGCGCTCGGCTTCGATTTCCGCAAAGGTCAAGGGCAGGCGGGCCTCGATCCGCGTCAGCGTCAGCCGGCGCGCGCGCCTCGACACCAGCGGCAGAAAGGCGAGGCCGATCAGACCGCAAAGCACGAAGCCCAGAGTGAAATAGACGATTTGTTCGACCAAGTTGCTTCAACCCGCGAAACGGCGCCGGCATTTCGCCCGTCGCGCCGCCCGAACCCTGACATTTTTGCCGCGCCATTGCAAAGCGGCCGGGGCGTCCGGTTCGGGGTGGCGAAACTCAGAACGGATTCCACGTCGAATTCCGGGTGAATTTGAGATAGCCGAGATTGACGCCGAGCCGCGCGCCAAGGCCGGTGCGGATCGGCACGACCAATATCCCGTTGGCGCCCAGGGCGGTAATGCCGAAGCCGCCGACCAGATAGGCCGAACCGTCGAGGCCGCCGAAGCGGTCGAAGATCGCATCGGTCGAAGGCAGATTATAGACCAGCATCATGGTGCGGTCGCCGTCGGCCCCGAAATCCGCCCCGAGCGACGGGCCCTGCCAGAACACCTTCTTGTCGCCGGCGTTGCGGGTGTACATCGTGCCTTCGCCGTAGCGCAGCCCGCCGAAAAAGGCGCCGCCGGCCTCCTGCCCGAGCACATAGGCGTTGGGCTGGCCCCAGCGTTTGGTCGCGGACTGGATCGCCTCGGCGAGGCCGCGCGCGAGGCCGCCGAAAAAGCGATGGCCGCTGCCGATCAGTTCATTGTCGGAATAGGGGATCGGCCGCTCGCGCTCCTGCGCCCGGGCCAGGGGAGCGAAGGCCGGCGCGCCGGCAAGGACCAGCGCCAGAACCAGCCCGGCGATCCAGACGCGCCGGACCCTGTCGAAGGCGCCGCGTCGCGAAACCATGCTCATTTGCTGATGCTCCCGAACCGCCGCCCCGGCGCGCAAGTATTGGCCGGCAGGGTGAACGTCCGGTTAACGCTTGGCCCCGCCCGCCCGCAACCGGGCGTATAATTTGGCGGCGATGGGGTCGCCCCAGGCGATGAACGGGCCATTGGCGAAATTCTGCGCCGCATGCCCGTAGGTTACGGGCGCGCCGGAAACGTCGGCGACGACGCCGCCGGCGCGGCGCAGAACGGCGTCGCCGGCGGCTATGTCCCATTCCATGGTGCGGCTGAAGCGCGGATAGACATCCGCCTCGGCGGCGGCGATCTGGCAGAATTTGAGCGAGGAGGAACTCGAAACCACCTGCGTGACCGGGAGCTGGTGCAGAAAAGATTCGGATTCGACGTCGCTGTGCTGGCGGCTGATCAAGGCCTTGGCGTTGGCGCGCGGCATCGTCCGGACGCCGAGCCGGCGCCAGTGCTCGGCCGGCGGCGGCCTTTCGCCCGGCGACGCGAAACAGCGGCGGGCAAAGCGTCCGGCCAGATAAAGCTCGCGGCGGGCCGGAGCGTAGACGACGCCCGCGACCGGCGCGCCGGCGCGGATCAGCGCGATGTTGACGGTGAAGGAATCGTGATGCAGCAGGAATTCCTTGGTGCCGTCGAGGGCGTCGACGAGGATGAAATCGCCGCCAGCGACGACGGGCGTCTCATAGCGCGCGGCCTGTTCCTCGGCGACCACGGGAAAGGGCGCGAGGCGGGCGAGACCCTTCAGAATGATCTCTTCGCCGAACAGATCGGCGTCGCAAACCGGGCTCGAATCGCCTTTGAGGCGCCTGTGGGGATCGGTCTCGTAAACACGCATGATCGCCTTGCCGGCTTCGAGCGCCAGATTCGCGAAAATTTCCGCGAGCGCCTCGTCTTCCGGCGATCCGTCGCTCGTCGCCATCCCCGCTAACGTCTCGCTAACCATTTTTCCTGCATAAGTTCCCGCCTTCACCGGTGAAAGCGTGCTATCGCCGCAGCTTTCGGCGCGAGGGCGATCTTCTCCCGCCGCGTCGTTTTGCGGACGAATTCCGACATTTCGGTACTGCGAAGGGCGAAATCAAGCTATTCTTTTGACCTGTCAGCCCCGCTCAAGCCAATTGATTCGCCAAACATCCGGAACATCTCTCCATGAACGTACTTGCGCTCGATTCGCTCGACCTTGCGGCCCTGTTATGTTCGCGGGTCTGCCACGACGTCATCAGTCCGGTCGGCGCCATTGTCAACGGGCTTGAGGTGCTGGAGGAGGACAAGGACGAGGGCATGCGCGAATTCGCCATGGACCTGATCCGCAAGAGCGCCCAGACGGCCTCGGCGCGGTTGCAATTCTGCCGTCTGGCTTTTGGCGCGGCGGGGTCCGCCGGCGCCTCGATCGACACCGGCGACGCCGAAAAAGTGGCGCGCGGCCTCATCGCCGACGAGCGCACGCAATTGAACTGGACTTCTCCGCGCGCCTATATGCCCAAGAACAAGGTCAAGCTGGCGCTCAATCTGTGCCTGATCGCCGGCGCCTGCATCCCGCGCGGCGGCGCGATGGATGTCGTCATCGAGGGCGAGGGCGACGATTCGCGCATTTCGGTGGCGGTCAAGGGCCCCAATCTGAAACTGGCGAGCCATGTCGCGGACCTGCTCGAAGGGCGGTCCGAAAGCGGCGCGGTGGACGCCCACGGCATCCAGCCTTATTTCACCGGCCTGGTCGCGCGCTCTTGCGGCATGGAGGTTCAGGTGACCGCCACCAGCGATCGGGTAGAGCTGAAAGCCGCGCCGAAGGCTTAGAAACTCGATATTGCAATAATTTGGCCCTCTGCCTGAGGAGCCGCTGAAAGCGGCGTCTCGAAGTGCGCCGGGGAGCGCCCGCGCCCTGTCACAAGCATTGCAGGCCGTGAAAGATTTGCGTAACCGCTCGGGATTGCCTTGCGCTGGCGCGGCAGGCGGCTATAAAGACGCCAAATTCGTCCGGGCTGTTCTCCGCCGGCGAAACGGAGGGGTGGCCGAGTGGTTGAAGGCGCACGCCTGGAAAGTGTGTATACGGGAAACCGTATCGCGGGTTCGAATCCCGCTCCCTCCGCCAGATCAACGCCCATTCATTTGAGCTAAGACGCTAAAACTAATAAAAACAATGATATGAAATGCACCCATGCGCACACGAGCGCATGGAATTGCACCCACACGCAAACTTGCGCTAGGGTTGTTGCTGGGGTTAATGGCCGGTGCAACCATGGCGCAAAATTTCAGCATCCTTAGTGCAAAGCAGGTTTCCACCATGCCGCATGGTCGGCATTCGGATGGTGGCAATCTCTATCTGGTCGTTTCCGAGTCGGGCGCTCGCAGATGGGCCTTCATATACCGGGCGCCTAACGGCAAGCAGCGCGAAATGGGTCTAGGGCCAGCCGGACGCAATGGAGTCTCGCTGGCGACGGCCCGAGATCTCGCCGCCGAAGCCCGCGAGCACTTGCAAAGAGGGCGCGATCCGTTGGATGAGCGCCACACGGAAAGGGTCATTGTCAAAACGCAAAGCTTCGGTGAATTTGCGGACCAATATGTCAACGACCATGAGGCTGGGTGGAAAAACCCCAAGCATGTCGCTCAATGGCGCATGACGCTGACCGACTACGCCGAGCCAATTAGGTCGAAACCGATCAACGAGATCACCGTTAGCGACCTCCAGGAGGTGCTTAGGCCGATTTGGTCGGAGATTCCGGAGACGGCGCGACGGCTGCGCGGACGCATAGAGGAAGTGCTGGATGCCGCAAGGGTCAAAGGGTTGCGCGCCGGCGATAATCCGGCGCGATGGAAGGGCAATCTCGAACACCTCCTTCTCAATCACAAGAAGGGTGAAGAAAACCACCACGCCGCGTTGGACTACCCCGAGACCCCCGGTTTTGTTGCGAAATTGCGGTTGAATGGCACATTGGCTTCGCGCGCATTCGAGTTCATGATTTTGACGGCAACCCGGACTGGGGAAACAATCGGCGCGAAGTTTGAGGAATTCGACCTCGAGAAGGCGATCTGGACCATTCCGCCCGAACGGATGAAAGCTGAGCGCTCGCACCGGGTGCCGCTTTCGCCCAGGGTTTTGGAAATAGTTCAAGAGGCATTGGCAACGCGCAATCCCGCCAATCCCTACGTATTTCCTGGCCGGAATCGGGGAAAGCCTTTGTCAAATATGACGTTTCTCAAGATCATTGAGCGAATGGGCTACGCTGACGTTACTGGCCACGGCTTCCGTTCAAGTTTCGATGATTGGGCTTGCGAGGAAACGGACACGCCGTTCGAAGTCAGCGAAATGGCCCTTGCGCACGTCATCAAATCGAAAACCGCGCGGGCTTATCGCCGGGGCGATCTGCTCGAAAAGCGCCGGGTTCTGATGGACAAATGGGCGACTTTTGTTTGCAATATGGCTGACTTGGACGACGAGCAATATATCGTCACGGCGAAGACAAGCTGGAGTGTGGTCAAGCGCCGGCCGGACGGGGAAGAGGCTGTCGTCGAGGTGACCGAGTCGGAAATCGACGCCAATGTCACCGCTTACCGCCTGAATTGCGCGCTTCAGCAGGCTCGAATGGGAAAGCAGGATGGGAACAGGTCTCAATAATGTTTTGCAGTAGGTGCACCTATTGCGATTCGCGGTTGACAAAATCCGGAAATATGAGATGCTGTAATTGTTTCTACAGCGAGTCGAATCGTGCTTTTGTCCTCAATTTGTTCGATTTCCCCGGGGTTTACGGCCAGATCCCGGCTTGAGCCGACCGATTCGGGCGGCGTGCTGACGATTCAATTGCGCGATATCGAGCAAGACGGCACGGTGGACATTACCCGAATGAGCCGTGTCGTCATGGATGCCGCCGCCGAAAAGTATTTCGTCCACCCCGGCGATGTGGTTTTCCGGTCGCGCGGCGACTGGAACGTGGCTTCCGCCATAGACGCCGCTTTGTCTGAGCCCGCGCTGGCGGTGATGCCGCTTTTCATTCTGCGACCAAAGTCCAGTGTCGTGATCCCTGATTTTCTTGCCTGGGCGATCAACCAGGCGCCGGCGCAACGCCATTTCGATTGCGAGGCGCAGGGCGGCAACATGCGCATGATCTCGAGATCGACCCTTGAAACGCTGGACCTCGACATTCCCCCCGTCGCCACTCAAAGGCGCATCGTCGAAATCGACCGCCTGGCCCGTCAGGAGCGCCAACTCACGCTCGATCTGGCCGAAAAGCAAAGACAAATCGTTACCCGTCGCCTCGTCGATCTGGCCGAGAATCTTGGCAAGCATCTGGACAAGCCACGCCCCCGCATTTCCAAAACGTCAGGCAACCGCAAATGACCGACAATGTCACCCAGCAACAGATCAACCAGGCGGCGTGGTCGGCTTGCGACACGTTCCGCGGCGTCGTCGATGCCGGGCAATACAAGGACTACATCCTTGTCATGCTGTTTCTGAAATATGTTTCGGACCTTTGGCAGGACCACGTCGAATCCTACCGCAAGCAATATGGCGGCGACGAAGCCCGCATCCGCCGCCGCCTTGAGCGTGAGCGCTTCGTGCTGCCGGTGGGCGCCAGCTTCTATGATCTCTATGCGCAGCGGTCCGAGGCCAACATCGGTGATCTCATCAATATCGCCCTGGAAAAAATCGAGGACACCAACCGCGCCAAGCTAGAAGGCGTCTTCCGCAACATCGATTTCAATTCCGAATCCAATCTCGGCCGTGTCAAAGACCGGAACCGGCGCCTCAAGAACATGCTGGAGGATTTCGCCAAGCCGGAGCTTGATCTCCGCCCTTCGCGCGTCACCGAGGACATCATCGGCGAGTGTTACATCTACCTGATTTCCCGTTTTGCCTCAGATGCGGGCAAGAAGGCCGGCGAATTCTATACTCCCGCCGCCGTGTCGCGCCTGCTGGCCAAGCTCGCCGCCGCCAAGCCCGGCGACACCATCTGCGATCCGGCCTGCGGCTCCGGCTCGCTTCTTATCCGCGCGGCGGAGGAGGTCGGCTCCGACAATTTCGCCCTGTTCGGACAGGAAGTGAATGGCGCCACCTGGGCGCTCGCCCGCATGAACATGTTTTTGCACTCCAAGGACGCGGCGCGCATCGAATGGTGCGACACGCTCAACAGCCCGGCGCTGATCGAGGGCGATCACCTGATGGTCTTCGACATCGTCGTCGCCAACCCGCCTTTCTCGCTGGACAAATGGGGCGCCGAGCACGCCGCCGCCGATCCCTATAAAAGGTTCTGGCGCGGCGTCCCGCCAAAGTCCAAGGGAGACTACGGCTTCATTACCCACATGATCGAGATCGCCAGGCGCGAGAGCGGCCGCGTCGCGGTGATCGTGCCGCATGGCGTGCTGTTTCGTGGCGGCGGCGAGGGAACCATCCGCAAGGCGCTGATCGAGGAAAATCTTCTGGACGCCGTCGTCGGGCTGCCGGCCAATCTGTTCACCACCACCGGCATTCCCGTGGCCATTCTGGTGTTCGACCGCTCCCGCGAAATGGGCGGCGCCAATGAGGCGCGAAAAGACGTGCTGTTCATCGACGCCAGCAAGGAATTTTCGCCCGGCAAGACGCAGAACGTCATGGACGAAGCGCATATCGAAAAGGTGCTGGAGACCTACCGGACCCGCGCGGAGATCGAAAAATATTCCCACCGCGCCAAGCCGGAGGAAATCGCCGACAACGATTTCAATCTCAATATCCCCCGCTATGTCGACACCTTTGTGCCGGAGGAGGAAATCGACGTCGCCGCCCTGCAGAAGGACATCAACCGGATCGAATCCGAACTGGTCGAGGTCCGGCAGCGCATGGCCGGCTATCTGAAGGAACTCGGCGTCGATGTCTGAAGGCGAGCTGATCCTTTATTCGACCGAGGACGGCGCCACGACGGTCGAGCTGCGGGCGGTCGATGGAACCGTCTGGCTTAGCCAGCGGGAGATTGCCGAATTGTTCGACAAGGATGTGCGCACTATCAATGAGCATATCCAGAACCTTTTCGCGGAAGGGGAATGCGACCCGGGGGCAACTATCCGGAAATTCCGGATAGTTCAAAAAGAGGGGACGCGGAACGTCGAACGTGAGGTCGATACCTATAATCTCGACGTGATCCTCTCGGTCGGCTACCGCATCCGCTCCCCGCGCGGCGTCAAATTCCGGCGCTGGGCGACGACCATATTGCGCGAATATCTGGCCAAGGGATTCGCCATGGACGACGCCCGCCTCAAGCAAGCGGAGCCATATGATTATTTCGACGAGTGGCTGGCCCGCATCCGCGACATTCGCGCGTCGGAAAAGCGTTTTTATCAGAAGGTGCGCGACCTCTATGCGACCGCCGTCGATTACGACAAGGAGTCGGACGCCTCGCGCGCGTTTTTCAAAAAGGTCCAGAACAAGATGATCTGGGCGGTGACCGGCAAGACCGCCGCCGAATTGATCGACCATCGCGCCGATCCGAAGGCGCCGAACATGGGGCTGAGCAACTGGAAAGGTCTTGTCGTCCGCAAGGGCGATGTCGGAACCGCAAAAAATTATCTCGGAGCCGAGGAGGTGGAGGAACTCAACCGCATCGTCGTGATGTATCTCGATTACGCCGAGGATCAGGCCAAACGCCGCCGCCCGGTGACCATGGCGGAATGGGCGGAAAAGCTCGATGGTTTCCTGAAATTCAACGAACGCGACGTGCTGAAACACGCCGGCAAATTGCGCATGGATGTTGCGCAAAGGTTGGCGGCGGAACGGTTCGAGATTTTCGACGCAAACCGCCGCGCCGCCGAGGCTTTGGCGGCGGATGAGGCGGATATTTCCGAGCTTGAAAAGATTGCCGATGCCGCCAAGGGTCGGGGAAAGGGTGGCGGCGATGCGTGACAAGATTCAAATTTGGCGATCGCTGCCATTAGGACAGCTTGCGAAAATTCAGTCGGGAGGCACTCCCGATCGCAAAAATAGTGCTTATTGGGAGGGCGGGACTATTCCGTGGGTCACGACGGCAGAAGTAAATTATTCAACAATTCTGAAATCCAATGAGAAGATAACGGAACTTGGTTTGAAAAATTCGGCAGCCAAAATCTTTTCTAAAAACACGATACTTATCGCTCTTTATGGTCAGGGAGTTACAAGAGGGAAGGTAGGTATTCTTGGTATTGATGCTGCGACGAACCAAGCATGCGCCGCAATTCAGCCAAAAAATGGATTAGACACTTGGTTTGTCTACCAATGTCTGAGAGGCTCTTACGATTCCATTCGGTCTCTGTCTAATACGGGGGGACAAGATAACCTTAGCGCAGGCATTGTTTCAGAAATTCAAATTCCGCTTCCGCCGTTGATCGAGCAACGCAAAATCGCTGCAATCCTTCAAACGTGGGACTACGCCATCGAAAAGCTCGAAGCGCTGCGCATCGCGGGCGAGCGGCAATATTCCGGTCTGGCGGACGATCTGATTTTCGGCCGGCGGCGCAACATTGGCGCGCGCCGAAATTGGCGTCATCGGCGGCTGGGCGATGTGACGCGCGAAGTGACGGCGCGCAACGTCGGCGGGCGCCTCGGTCGGGACGCCGTGATGGGAGTGACCAAAGCCAATGGCATCGTGCCCATGCGCGACCAAACCATCGGCGCGGACCTGTCGCGCTATAAAGTGCTGCCGCCGCTCGGCTTCGCCTATAATCCGATGCGCATCAACATCGGCTCCATCGCCTTGTCCACGCTGGAGTCCGATGTCCTCGTCAGCCCCGATTACGTCCTGTTTATTTGTGAAAAAGGCAAACTCAGCCCCGACTATCTCGAACATTTACGCAAGACGCACTTTTGGGCCCACCACATCAACGCGGGCGGCGCCGGAAGCGTGCGCCTGCGCATCTATTACGACGATTTCGCCGCGCTGAACCTGCCCTTGCCCGACTATGACGAACAGCTCGCCATCGTCGAGGTTCTGGACGCCGCCCGCCGCCAAATCGACCTCACGGAAACCGAAGTCGACCTTCTCTCGCGCCAGAAACGCGGCCTGATGCAAAAGCTGCTGACAGGCGAATGGCGCGTGAAAATTTAAGGAGAATCCCTTTGGCCAAAAAACACATTCCCATGGCGATTGCCTATGATTTCGACGGCACGCTGGCGCCCGGCAACATGCAGGAGCATCAATTTCTGCCGGATATTGGCATGAAGCCCAAAGCATTCTGGAACGAGGTGAAGCGGCTGACCAAGGAGCATCAAGCCGACGAAGTACTCGTCTACATGAACTTGATGTTGAAGAAAGCCGCTGCCGCCAGCACGCCGGTTCCGGTTCGGCGGGACGACTTCAAGGCGCAGGGCAAGGCGATCACCCTGTTCGACGGCGTCGTCGACTGGTTCGATCGGATCACGGAATATGGGCGGGCGAGGGGCGTCAAGATCGAGCATTATTTGATCTCGTCCGGCAACGCCGAGATATTTGAGGGAACGAAAATCGCGTCGAAATTCGCGCGAGTTTACGCGTCGAAATATTTGTTCGATCAGCACGGCGTCGCCGCATGGCCGGCTCTCGCCGTGAATTACACGACCAAGACGCAGTATCTGTTTCGTATCAACAAGGGAGCGCATGACCTTAGCGACAACGCGACGGTCAACAAATTCGTCGAGAAGAAGGATCGCATGGTTCCGTTTGAAAACATGGTTTTCATCGGTGACGGCTCCACAGATATTCCCTGCTTCCGGCTTGTCCGCGACCAAGGGGGACTTTCGGTCGCGGTCTTCAAACCGAGCACGAAAGGCGCCCGCGAGAAAGCGCGGCAATATCTGAAAGACGGCCGCGTGCATTGCGCTGTCTCGGCCGTATACACAGTGGACAGCGAAATCGACAAAGTCATCAAGGCGCAGATTGAAATTATAGCCGCGCGCGGCGGCTTGGCGAGCTTGATGGCTGGAGACGGCGGATGACGTTCGACGCCGCCGAGCTGGCGCAATCCCAAATCCCGGCGATACAGATGCTGGTCGCGCTCGGTTTTCAGCCCTTGCCGCAGGCGCGGGCGACGGTGTTGCGCGGCGACCGTTTGCGCAACGTCGTGCTGGACGAGATTCTCGCCGACCGGCTGTTGCAGATCAACCGTTTCACCCACAAGGGCCGCGAATATAGCTTCGATCTGGCCGATGCCCATGAGGCGATCCGCCGCCTGAAGCCGACTCCCGACCGGCTGAAAGGTCTGCGCGCCACCAATCAGGAAATTTACGACACTCTGGTGCTTGGCACGACCATCACCAAGACCATCGACGGCGACAGCAAGAGCTATTCCTTCCGCTTCATCGACTGGGACGAGCCGCAAAACAACGCCTTTCACGTCACCGCCGAATTTTCCGTCGAGCGGACGGGCAACTCGCAGACGCGCCGTTGCGACATCGTCGGTTTCGTCAATGGCGTGCCCTTCCTCGTCATCGAAAACAAGCGCCCGACGGAAAGCCTGCAAAAGGCCGAAAGCCAGCTGATCGCCTATCAAAGCGAAGACAATATCCCGCAGCTTTTCCATTTCGCCCAACTCCTGATGGTTATGAACCGGCAGGAAGCGCAATACGCCACGGTCGGCACGCCGAAAAAATTCTGGGCGCATTGGCGCGACGACGAAGACAAGGACGAGGCCATCGCGGGTTTCGCCAATCGCTCATTGACGGCTCAGCAAGCCGACGTCGTTTTCTCCGGCGATTTCGCCGAGGCGCGACCGTTTTTTGACGCCATGCGGGCGGAAGGGCCTCGCGAAATCAGCCCGCAGGACCGGACCATTTTCGCGCTGTGCCGGCAGCAACGCCTGCTCGACCTTGTCCGGCGTTTCACGGTGTTTGACGGCGGCGTCCGAAAGATCGCCCGCCATCAGCAATTTTTTGGAATCGCCAAGGCGGTCGAGCGCCTGAAAAAATTCGACCTCAACGGCGCCCGCCGGGGCGGCGTGATCTGGCACACCCAGGGGTCGGGGAAATCGCTGACCATGGTGATGCTGGGCAAGGCGCTGGTGTTCGACAAGGACATCGTCAACCCCCGCATTATGATCGTCACCGACCGCGACGATCTCGACACCCAGATCAAGGACACTTTCAAAGCCTGCGAGATGGAGCCGATCCGCGCCACGAGCGGGTCGCATCTGTTGCAACTGATCGCCAACAAGAAACCGCTGATCACCACCATCATCAACAAATTCGATTCCGCCTTGCGCGGCGCCGAGGCGGCGGACGGCGACGCCAATATTTTCGTGCTGGTCGATGAGGGCCATCGGACCCAGACCGGACGCATGGGCGGCCACAGCCAGTTCGCGGGAAAAATGCGGCGGCTGCTGCCAAAAGCCTGTTACATCGGCTTCACCGGCACGCCGCTGTTGAAGAAGGACAAGAACACGCTCTCCACCTTCGGCGGCCTGATCCACAAATACGCCATCGACGAAGCCGTGGCCGACGGCGCCGTCGTGCCACTGCTCTATGAGGGCCGTTTCGTCGAGCAGCAGATCAGCGGCGCCGTCATCGACAAATGGTTCGAAAAAATCAGCGAGGGGTTGAGCGACCAGCAAAAGGCCGACCTGAAGCGGAAATTTTCGCGCATGGATGCGCTGGCCAAGACCGGTCAGGCGATCCGCGCCAAGGCCTTCGATATCTCCGAACATTACCGCCAGTTCTGGCAGGGCACGGGATTCAAGGCGCAGCTCGTGGCGCCGAACAAGGCGTCGGCGGTGCGCTTCAAGGAAGTGCTCGACGAAATCGGCCATGTGACCAGCGAAATCATCATCTCGCCGCCCGACGACAACGAAGGAAATGAAGAGGTCGACAAGGCGTCGACAGACCTCGTGCGCGCCTTCTGGGAAAAGCAGATGGCGCGTTACAAGACCGAGGACGCTTATAACCGGCAGATCACCAACGCCTTCAACGGGCCGGGCGATCCGGAAATTTTGATTGTGGTGTCAAAGCTGCTGACGGGCTTCGACGCCCCGCGCAACACGGTGCTCTATGTGTGCAAAACCCTGCGCGAACATAATCTGCTCCAGGCCATCGCGCGGGTGAACCGGCTTTGCGAGGACGGCGTCGGGCCGAAGGATTTCGGCTTCATTGTCGATTACGAGGGACTGCTCGGCGAACTCGACACGGCGCTGACGACCTATAGCGCTTTTCAGGGCTACGACCCTGGCGATATCGCCGGGGCCTTGCAGGATGTCCGCGAGGAAATCCGCAAGCTGCCGCAGCTGCACAACCAGCTGTGGGACCTGTTCAAACCGGTCAAGAACAAGAAAGATATGGAGGCATTTGAACAGTTTCTCGCCGACGAGGCTATGCGCGAGGATTTCTATCAGCGGCTCAGCGCTTTCAGCCGCTGCCTGCTGATTTCGCTATCGTCCGACAAGCTGCTGGATGTGTTCAGCGAGACCAAGATTGACGGCTTCAAAAGGGATTGGAAGCAGTTTTCCGAGCTGAGGCGGGCGGTGCGGCTGCGCTATCAGGAAGTTGTCGACATCAAGGAGTTCGAGCCGAAGATTCAAAAACTGCTCGATGACCATGTCTTCGCCATGCCGGCGGAGACGATAATCGAGATCGTCAATATCAATGACCCGCAGGCTTTGAAGGCCGTCGTCGAGGAAACGGGCGTCACCGACGCGTCCAAAGCCGATCGCATCGCCAGCGCCGCGCGCCGGGTCATCACCGAGAAAATGGAAGAAGACCCGACCTTTTATCGGCGGTTTTCGGAGCTGCTGGAGGAGACGATCAACGAGTATCGCGCGATGAGGCTGTCGCAGCGCGAATATCTCGCGAGGGTCATCGACGTCGCCAGCAAGGTCGCGCGCAAAGAGCGCGGTCTTGATGTGCCCGCACCGATAAGGAGCGATGATGATGCGCAGGCGTTTTTCGGTTTGCTGAACGGGGCGCTCGCCGACAAGGACGGCGTCGCCGTCGGCGCGGATGAAATTGCGGCAATCGCGCTCACTCTTATCGGCATCATCAAGAAACGCCACATCGTCGGCGTCTGGTCGAATGAGGTCGTGCAAAACGACATGCGCAACGCAATCGACGATTATTTCTTCGACGTTCTGCGCGACGAAAAAGGGATCGAACTGCCGCTGGAGGCGATGAACGATCTTGAAGATCGCCTGATGAAACTGGCGCGCGCGAGGTTTCCCGGCTGATGGGCGAACGCATCCAGATCCGTTATGGCGACGAACTCATCGAGGTCGAAATCCGCCGGCGGGACCGCGCCACACTGGAGATCGCGGTCGAACCCGACGCCACGGTAGTCGCCACCGCGCCGATGGGCGCGACACAGGAGGCGATCGCAGAAAAAATCCGAAGGCGAGCCCGATGGGTGCTGCGGCAGCAGCGCTTTTTTTCGCAATATCTCCCCCGAACGCCCGAGCGCCAATATGTGGCGGCAGAGACGCACCTTTATCTGGGACGCCAATATAGACTGAAAATTGTCCAACACATTCAGGCCAAAGTCCGGCTGGAACGAGGCTTTATCGTTGTCCAGACTCATCGGCCATCGGAGGTGGACGCGACACGGGAGCTACTGGTCGCCTGGTATCGTGAACGGGCGCGCGAACGATTTGCTGCCCGGATCGAGAATTGCATTTCGCGATTTGCCGATCCAGAAGCCTTTCGCCCAAAGGCTTTGATCATCCGTCAGTTGTCGCAGCGGTGGGGATCCATGTCGCCGTCAGGCCGCCTTGTCCTGAACATCCGGCTCATCGAGGCGCCGGTCGACGCGGTCGACTATGTCGTGACGCATGAACTTTGCCATTTGGCCGAGCCGCATCATGGGCCGCGCTTTTTCGACTTGCTCGAGAGGGTCATGCCAGATTGGGAAAAGCGGAAAGCGCGGCTGGAGCGAATCCTTGCTTAATCGGTTGAATGATGCGCGCGGAATGACGTTCTTTCGCGGTGATGGTCGCCATGGGCGGGATAAAGTTCGGATTTAGAAAAACCTCTGCCCGCAAGAAAGCCAGCTCCGAATTCAAGTCTTGCTCGGCGACGTCTATCCACCAGGCCTTGATCGCGCCATTGGCGCCATCCGCCCAGGCATAACCGCGTAATTTTAACATGTCTTTCATCGAGAAATGCGCGCCTTGCGCCCAGATTCGCACCGTCGTTTGCCGCGCATGTTGAAGAAGGAGGGCGAACGCCGGTTCGTCGGTCGCGCCAAGCGGCAAAGAAAGAAGGTGTAGCAGCGCCTCGCAGTCATCGCTGGCGCGGTGACCCGAGTGAAACAGGCCATGCTCGGCAAGCAAATGCCCGAGTTTGCGGCTCTCGAAATTGTTTTCCCGCCAAGGAATTTCCACCAGAGCGCAGGCCCAGTTTTTATCCGCTAAAGTCGGCCATGTCCGCTCGGCGAGCGGGCGGTCGAAACGCGCGTTGTGCGCGATAACAAGTTTGGCGTCGGCGACGAAAGCTTGAACGGCTTCTGGATCGATCTTACAGCCGGCGACAATATCGTCGGTGATATTGGTCAGGCGGGTGATTTCAGGTGGGATCGGCGAATTCGGTTGCTGCAAGGCGTTGAAGCGATCGACGATTTTCAGGATATGGCCGGTTTTCGGCGAATAGGAAAATTTGATCATGCCGAGTTCGATGATTTCGGCCATTGGGTCGAGCCCGGTTGTTTCGGTATCCAGCACGACGCCGATGAACGCCTTCTCCCCCCGGGACTGTTCGAACTCTGTCTTTGGCTGAAGCCGCCGAAGCACGCGATATTCATTCGATTGTTCAAGCTCAATGGCTAGAGCTTCCATTTTGACGTTCATTTTACACCTTTTCTTGTTGTTTCGGCGGTTAAGCCTTAGCTTGTTGATAACGACGTGCGCCCGCCGGTTGAGCGCCGGACGCGAATTTTCGATGATGGCGAAGGCCAAAACGACCCGCGATGCCGCCCCGACTTGAAAGATGGCGGCGGAGGAATTGGACCGCTCTTTCCGCCTCGGTGATGTCGGAGGAGTTCTTTTTGGGGCCGGAGGAAGTTTTGGATTTCAATTCCTCCGTCGCCTTTGGTGACGAAATCTGACGGCAAAAGTCGTCATGTGATGTCTTC
>NZ_CAIUXT010000172.1 GCF_903903185.1 uncultured Rhodoblastus sp. | reverse complement strand
TCGGCTGATCCTGAAATCTTCTCAAGGCCGCCGATTCGCGTTGGCCTGGTCGGTCTGGCGACGCAAACACCAACTCCAAGCGACCAACGCTCATTACAAACGATACGAATATATGCAACTGTAGTACTAATAGCGTCCGGTCAAAATTCGCCACCAATTCACAATCTTGGTCTTTTTCCGAGAGCGTGGGCTGTGACGAAGGCCTCATAATCACCATTTGGGTTCAGGACAGGCACGAATATAAGCCGAATACGCTCCACCAGACGCCAACCTCTCAAAATTGGCGCCATTTATGTCGTTGCGGAGCAATCGAGACCGCCTGTCGCACGGAGAAAATGGAGGACACGATGTCTAAGGGTCAAATGAAAAGCAATAAAGAGGCGAAGAAGCCGAAGGCTGATCAAGAGCACTCCAAAAAGCACGGCCCATCTGATTATCAACGATCACTGGGAAAAGACGCTCCTACTGACGATCCATTCAAAAAGAAGAGCTGAACGATAAAAAACAGTTCCAGCACCTGATTTGACATGACCATATCCATGCAGCGCACTGCCCGGCAAATTGATGTCCGTGGAACAACACATAGAGTTCGGCATCCATAGCTGCCGGGCTCGCTTCAATTTCAATAGCCGAGCCTAAGCAGGAAATTCAAAAAGATTATGCTTTGGGTTCTTACAGAGCATCCATAATTTGACAATCAACGAATCCCGGCGTTACCTCAAATTATTGAAAATAAAACGAATCGGAGGGCAAACATGTCCGAGAACGACAACACCTCGCTGGTCGCGGAAGTCCTATCTGCCTACCTATCGAACAACACTGTGACTCCGGCTGATCTCAGCTCTGTTATCGAGACCGTCAAATCCGCATTTGGTGTCTCGGTCGGCGCAACTCCCGCTCCTGCTGTTGATGAGCCGAAGAAGTTGGAGCCCGCCGTTTCAATCAAGAAGTCCGTCACCCCGGACGCGATCATTTGCCTCCAGTGCGGCAAACCGTTCAAATCTCTCAAACGCCATCTTCAAACAGGACACGGCCTTTCCCCCAACGAGTATCGCGCGGCTTTTGGGTTGAAATCGGATTATCCGATTGTCGCCCCGAATTATGCGGCTCAGCGTTCCTCTCTGGCGTTGAGCGCGGGGCTTGGTCGAAAGGGCGCTGAAGCGCGTGCTACCAAGAAGGTTGCCGTGAAAAAGCCGGGCGGAAAAAAACCCTCGGCGAAAGCAGCGGCGGAATAAACTCGTCCGATATGCCCTACAAAGAAAGCCGCCCTTCCCGGGATCGGAAAAGCTGTCGCCGGTGCGATCAGTTGCGGGAGCTCAGCAAAGCCTTGGCTGCCACGACGCCAGGCCACCACCCTTACAGAATGTTGCCTCAGCCTCGTATGCCAAAAATAATGTGCGCGATGCGCCGAACTTCATCGAACCGCTTTGCATCCAGATCGTAGGTCACCTCGACGAATTTGTTCTCCGTCCTGGCGATCTCGAAGGCGAGGCGTGTAGGAGTGACCTCGATCAGCCGCAGCCTGAAATGGCCAGCGTAGGTATCGTGATCATGGGTTTCGATATAGCAGACACCGCCGTCATCGTCCTCAAACTGACGCTGGACAAGAAGATAGGGGTGATCGGGCTCCGACAGATCAAAGTCATCTTCGTCGCGGGCCTCGCTATCGAACGAGACCTGGAAGAACTCGCCGCCGGACTCTTCGATAGATACGTGCTTGGCGTGGAGTCTCAATAGGAGGCCTCGTTTCGGTGCGCGTTAATCGAGCCTGATTCGACTCCAATTCCCGCCAGCCTTGTCCTCACACTAACAGCCGCGCCGCGCCGTCGCGCCAAAGGGCCGCGCGGGCGAAATGCGACGGGCTGAGGCTTTTCAAAAATCGGCGCCGTTGCCGTAGAGTTGAAAAACCACTATCTTACCTTCATCTTACCCTGAGGAATTGAAAATGTCAGCCCGCGAGCGTTTGACGACGGTGGTTTCGACGAAGGGCCAGGTT
>NZ_CAIUXT010000171.1 GCF_903903185.1 uncultured Rhodoblastus sp. | reverse complement strand
GAACATGGGCGAGAAAATCGAACGTTTCGGCTCGGCCTTCGCTCCCGGCGACAAGGTCATGCAGACCGAAAACGATTACGACCGCGAGGTGTTCAACGGCGATCTCGGCAGGGTCACTCGCATCGACCCGACCGACGGCGTCCTGATCGCCGATTTCGACGGGCGCGAGGTCGAATATCAGTTCGGCGAACTCGATGCACTCATCCCCGCCTACGCCACGACGATCCACAAGTCACAGGGATCGGAATATCCCGCCGTGGTGATCACGCTGGCGAAGCAACACTACACCATGCTCGCCCGCAACCTTGTCTATACGGCGGTCACCCGCGGGAAGCGGCTGGTCGTCATCGTCGGGCAGCGAAAAGCGCTGGCCATCGCCATCCGCAGCCATGGATCAAGGCGGCGGTGGACGAAGCTTCGGGAGTGGCTGATGGGCGACCGAGGCGTTCCGGAATCGAATGAAGGCGGTCTGCGCGTGATTTGACCTTGCTTATCCGGTTCCGCCAGCTCGGAACACAACTCCCAAGCCACGCGGAAACTCCCTACGCGCATATAGCTGCCGTTCGAAATGGCGGCTGTACGCCGGCTCGGCGCCAACACCAGAAATTCATTGATGCACAAAGGCGCAAAGCGTTTTTTCAAGAAGCGGCCGTTCCCGCAGACGCCATTGATAAGCGGAGTTTATAAGTCCAATCACAATACACGTGCTACTCGCACGGATCCAGGCTTCCGATTTAAGGCCGCCAATTACCTCGGCGTCATGATCTGTTGGAAACAATTTGCCACTCGGCTCCCGATGGCTCTGCGGCTTACCTGCCTTCCCCCTCGAAACGGTATTTCTTTCTCCGGAGGTCGAAGGCCTTCTGGCCGCCCTCCATGACGGTGGTGATTGCGGCGCGCACCGGCGGCGTCTCGATCGCTCCGTCAACGTCGATGACGACGCGGGCGGCGTTTTCGAACGGCCGTCCGTCCGACACTAGCGAAGCCATGGCAATGACCTTGTCCGCGTCGCCGTTGACGACGAGATTCGGGTTATGCGTGGCGAAGATCAGCTGCCTTATGTTCTTGGACGTCTTGATGAGGTCCACGATCCGCATGATGACGCGATTGTCGAGATCGTCCTCCGGCTGGTCGATCACCAATGTTCCGGCGGCCTGGTTCAGGAGAAGCTCAAGGAGGGCCGAGGCCTGCTGTCCCGGCGAGGCAAGATCGAAGGAGACCTTGTCCCCGCGCTCGTCGATGTATGTCAGCTGGATGTAGTCGCGCGGGACGGCGGAAATGATCTCGCCCACGATCTGGTCCGAGAGCTTGGCGTAAATCTTGGCGGCAGCCTGGTCGGTAATCGCTCTTTCTCCGGCGCAGAAATCGATGATCTGCTGGCTGATTTCCTTGCCCGGCGCCTGCGGCTTCCCTGTCGAAATCTTGTTCTTGTATATGGCCATGATGTCGTCGCGGACCTTGCTCCAGCCGGGACCGCCATCCTTTGCGACCGCGCTCACCCATAGTTCGCACCTGCCGAGGGCTTCGCGGACCGTGCTGCCTTCGAGCATCGCAGCCAGCGTCCGGACATATTCATCCGGCTTCCTGTCAGGCTTCATTTTGGCAGTGAGATTCGCCGATCTATTCTCCACCAAAGCCGCAGCGTCGCGCAGGATCTGACGTCTCTTTTCAAGCAGACCGTCGAACTCGGAGATCGCCGCGTCAAACTCGGCTTGGTAAGCCTTCGTGTCCATGAACTTCTCGGCGGCCTTCGACTGGGCGGCCTCGGCCTCGGTCCGCTGATCCGTCAGCTTTTTGAGCTCTTCGAGCAAGACCCTGTGGGCCTGCTGAGCCACTGTCGCCTGCTTCAGGCTTTCCACGAACGGCGCGCTGGAGATCTCAAATTTTCCGCCGCAGGCGACAAACGTGTCACTCAACGACTGGATCGCCCCGCCGATCGCCTGCAAATGACCGGCGACCGTCTGCTTGACGAACGCCAGAGCGGCGTCGGCTTCGGCAACCTCGGGAAACGCTCCGGCGTCCTGCAAAGCGCCGGTTTCCAACCGGAGGATGGAATCCTTGAGCTTGTGCAGGACGAGCAGGTCCTCCTTGGCCTTGTTCGCCCCGGCCATGAAGAAGTTTCTTGCACGTCCATACAGCGGCGCTTTCTCAAGCGCTTCCATGCTCGCGGCGTCTACGCCTTCCTCCTTTAGTCGCTTGTTGAGTGCCGCAATCCTGAAGGAAAGGTCCTCGACGACCAGCGTGGCTTGGCCATACTCATATTCGGCCTGCCAACCGGACGCGACCTTTTGTAGCGCGGTCGTCAAGCTGCGCTTCGAGTTCTGGACTTCGCGATCGACTTTCCGGCGGCGGTCGAGCTCCTCGGCCGCGACGATTCCCGTGATGTGGTCCGCGACATTCGCCTTGCTGTCGGTCATCGTCGTCGACAGCTCTTTTTGATGGAATGCGCGCGCCTGGAATCTGCGTTGCGCCAAGTCTGGCGTGATCCTTTCGGCTGCGCGTCCGACGGTCGTGACCTCGATCATGGCGCTGTCGGCGCCGGTGCGCCTCCAGGTCTCCGTCGCGCCTTCACGCTCGACAACGACCTCGACATACCCTCCGTCGAGGGTCTGTGACAGGAGCTTTGCCTCCCTTTCGCGGCCGCCGATTTCGGAAGCGCTCGGCGCCGGGAAGTCCCCGTCAGCCCGTCCAAGACCAAACCGCAGGTATTCAAGCAGGGCGCTTTTGCCCGAGCCTCGTCCGCCTATAAAGGCCGTGTATCCCGCGTTGAAGGTCAACGTCAGCGGCTCGATCCCCGTCAGCTTCGACAGGACCCGCAACTCCACGATCCTCTCGCCGGGGATCGAAGGCGCGACATGGGAAATCCTCGCCTCGTCGGCGAGAAACGCCTGCCGAAGCGCCTCGGTGCTGAATTCGCCGATCTTGATCCAGCAGTCGCGGGCGCCGAGCCGTTCCCATGTCGCGCGTTTGTTGTCGCCGGTGGCGATCAACGCGCGCCGACGCAGTCCCCATTCCCGAACCTCGCCCTTGGCCTTCTGGAGCGTCCCCTCCTCCAGTTCGGAATGATGGGACTCGAAATAGAAGCCGTCGCAATCGAGCTCCTCGAAGCGCGCGTGGTGACCTGCGGCGTTTAGCGACTTGTGGGCGGAAGGATTTCCGAAGTGGGGGATCAGAAGGCAGACTTCCTTGAGGCGCTTGTCGTCGGAAACGGTCTTGAACAGTTCCTTGATCGAAAAACCGCAGATCTCCGTGGGGCAGGTCTTAGCGTCCGCAGGCGCCGAAGGGGTCACGTTGCCAAGCTTCGAAAGGAGCTTCTCCCAATCCCTTGGATTTGAACTGGAATCGAAAAGCGCGATGGCCTGTACGGCGTCGTTGCAGGTGATCTCGACCCCGGCGAAGACCTTTATGTTGCTCTCGCCGCTAGCGAGAAGGTGGCGATGGACGTACTCCACCATGCAGGCGTCATGGTGATCCGTTATCGCGACCGCCTTCAGGCCTTTGTCCTGGCAGGCCGCGATGAACGATCCCGCCCAGGCCAATCGCGCCGCCTCGCCCTCTTCGCTTCCGCCGGGAAGATCAGGAGACCCAGCCCAGCCATGATCCCGAGGAGTATGGCATTGGAGGTCGGCCTTGTGCCAGACGGCGCCGGGATGGTGTCCTTTTGCGAAAGTCATCGGTGATCCAAACGTGAAAGCGATTCGAAACACCTGAACTTTACCGCTTGGGCGCTGCTATTAAAGCGCCGCTTCCAACAATCGTCGAAATCACTGCGAACCCGACATGGCCACGCCTCTTTGGCGGGAAGGGTGTTATCCGGAAAGCGACAAATGTTGAACGCCATAGTTGCGACAAATCGGTCAGAAGTTTCCGCCACTCGCGAATGAGCCCGTTGCATCCGAGCTGACGATGGACGAACATGGGGATCGTGTCGAAGTTCTTGCCGAGGATCGAGTGGGCATCCCGCATCTCACCAAGTCGCGCTATATCGCCGGTCTGCAATGCCTTCGACGCCTTTGGCTTCTGGTCAATCAGCCGCCGCCCTATGAGCCGCCTGAACCGGGCTCGCCGTTGGACATCGGCCAACAAATCGGACTCAAGGCCCATTTGCTCTTTCCGGGCGGCGTTTTGATTGACGAGGCGCCATGGGCGCACGCGGCCGCCGTCGCAAGGACAATCGCCTTGATGGCCGACGCCAACACGCCGGCGATCTTCGAAGCCGCGTTCAAGCACGACGGCATTCGCGTTCGCGTCGATGTTCTGGAGCGACTGCCAGATGGAAGCTGGGGCCTGAGAGAGGTCAAAAGCAGCACCGGTCCGAAGGATCACCATCTCGACGACATCGCGCTTCAAGCCCACGTCGTTCGGGGCGCTGGCGTCACGGTTTCGTCGATCGAACTAGTTCACGTAAACAACGCCTACGTGCGCTGCCTCGATGGCGTCGAGTGGCGCGCCTATTTCGTGCGCGTCGACGTTGAAGCCGGCGTCGAGGCGAGGCTCGCCGAAATCCCTTCCCGACTGCCGGCGATGCGCGAATGCCTGGCCAGTGGTCAGGCTCCATTCATCGAACCCGGCCGCCAGTGCAGTTCGCCCTACGGCTGCGAATACTGGGATCAATGCACCGCTGGCAAGCCCGTTGATTGGATCATTCGGCTGCCGCGCCTGTCGGAAGCAAACGCTACTGAGTTGAAGGCGCTGGGGGTCGAGGCGGTCTCGTCGATTCCGGCAGAGTTTCCGCTCACCGCCAAGCAGTCGGTCATTCGTGAAGCCATTGTTAGCGACCGTCCGTATATCTCGGATGATCTGCCACGCCTTTTGACGGCGTTCGGTCCGCCGGCCTGTTACCTCGATTTCGAAGCGATGGCCCCGCCGATTCCGCTCTATCAGGGAACGCGTCCCTATCAGACGCTGCCCTTCCAGTGGTCGTTGCACGAAATCGACGGCGTCGGCAGGCTCGGTCATCTCGAATTTCTGGCCGACGGCGCAGGCGATCCGCGACGGGAATTCGCAGAGACCCTGATCGCTGCGTTAAGGCGATCCTATTCGCCGATCATTGTCTATTCGTCCTACGAAAAATCCCGACTGCGGGAACTTGCCGAGGTTTTCCCCGATCTCCGCTCGTCCCTTGAGGCTGTGATCGATCGATTGGCCGATCTACTTCCTGTCGTCCGCCAATCGGTCTATCTCCCGGCTTTCGACTTCAGCTTCTCGATCAAGACTGTCGGACCGGCCCTGTGTCCGGATTTCGGCTACGATGACCTCGACGGTGTGGCCGACGGACTCGCCGCAGCCGGCGCCTTCCTGCAAATCGCCAGTGGCGCCGTCGTCGATGCAGATGAGACCGCGCGATTGCGACGCCAGTTGCTCGCTTATTGTGAACGCGACACCCTCGCCATGGTGAAGGCGCACGCAGCCCTCCTAGAACTCGCGGGGCAACCGACCATCAACTTGGCCCCTTGATAATGGCCGACGGTTTCGATGTACGTCGAATAAACTTCGTCAAGACGCTCCGGTTTGACCCGTGCTCGCGCCAAATTGGTGTCGCCTCGATCACCATGGCATTCAGGAAGGAGGGACGCGGTAACGCGCTGATTTCCCCGCGCCGCCCGCTCAGATTCACACGTGCCGTGCTACTGCAAATGGCCCCTGCCTGCCTCCGGTAATGCCGCGCGTCGCTGATTTGGATAAGGGTGCAAGTTGCGCTCCTCGGGGATCTACGTCCGCATTTGACGCAGACGACGCTAAACCTGGCTTGAATATCGCCCACAGGATGTCGCCCAATGAATTCATCGCTGCATGCCAAACAGGCGCCGTCGACCGATTTCGGTGTTTTGGCCATCAGAACAATCGGTGGAGAATGTCCCGAATGGGCGGCAGGATTTCCGCCCTTAACAGGGACGCCGACCGTTGAGATATTGATCGTCCGCGAGGCGGCGCCCGATTTTGCGACCAAGCTGTCGTCCGGGGCGGCCACAGGCGCCAACGCGCCTTGGCTAATGCTGGTCGTCGATGACGCTCTCCCGCCCGAGAATTTCATTTCCGACGGCGCTATATGGGCGATCAGCGCGACCGCGCGAGATCTCGACATCATCGCCGAGGCCTTTTTGCGGTTGGTCTGCGGACCATTGATGATTGGCGTAGATTTGGCCGACGCCTTGGACGTCGCAGGTGGGCACGCTTTCGTTCCGCATTTCGGACGAGGAGCGGTCGTCGAAGGGCTTTACGGCGACGTTGTGCAGTGCGATCTCGAAAATGCATTGC
Organism: uncultured Rhodoblastus sp.; assembly: GCF_903903185.1. Classification (GTDB taxonomy): domain Bacteria; phylum Pseudomonadota; class Alphaproteobacteria; order Rhizobiales; family Beijerinckiaceae; genus Rhodoblastus. The sequence continues at coordinate 47,911 of NZ_CAIUXT010000171.1, read as the reverse complement.
GCTTGTTCGCCGAAACAAAATTCGATGACGGCGTCTTCATCCTCCAATCCATTTCCGAAGCCGACGACGAGCAGTTCGACCTTGTAAAATCCGACGAACTTTTCACTTCGCTTCTCGGAGAGTCGCGCGCGCGCCCCGCCCTGGTGACCTCATATTGCGGCGCGAGCGCCTCCGCCGTCATTGCAATTTCATTCAAGAAGCCGGCCACAGGCGCGGGAACGGAACGCTGATCCGCTAAACGCCCGCAGACGAACTCTCGGCCTCGGCGCGACGCGACAGCTCGTAAAGAACGATCGCGGCCGCCGTGGAGACATTGATCGAATTTGCCATGCCGCGCATTGGGATCTCGATGACGGCGTCGGCCAGATTGACGACTTCCTGAGAGACGCCATCGGTTTCACCGCCAAGGACCAGGCACACCGGAAAGCTTGGGATGAACGCTTCCGGACGAACGCTGTTCGCCGCGAGTTCAGCAACCACTATCTGGTTGCCGTCGGCCTTCGCACGGATAACCGCTTCCTCGGCTGAGCTTTCCTGCGACCAGGGCGTCCAATATTGCGTTCCGCGCGCCGATTGCGACAGGCGACGATTGCGCAAGTGGATTTCGGCGCCCGTGACCACAAGCCGCTGGACCAGCATCGCATCGCAAAGCCTGAAAATCGCCCCGTATTATAGCCCTGCGTCACCCGGTCGAGCACGACCATGATCGGAAAGCGCGGTTTTGCCGCAAAAGCGTCCCGGTCGCATTTTGATCGACGCAGCTCCTCGGTTGAAAAAACACTGATGGTCCAACTCTTCGCTCATGAACCTCGCGCTTCAAATTCCGAACGAAATCTAATCAGTATCCACGCCAATATCGGACGTATCTCGTCAAATGCGACTGGGTAGAACGATGGGCGATCAAGTACGCGCGGCGCGCAGGCCCTTGTTTGGCAGGCAGAACGACAGGGCTTTGGACGCTGCCGCCGCCTTGATCTTCTCCGCCAGGGCGCGCAGATCGACGTCGGCGCGTACCGCCCGAAAAGGATCGGGAATAGGCGCTGCATTATCCAAATTCGTCCACGCGGCCCAATAGCTTCAGCGCGTGCTCGAAGCTTTCACCTGAAGAATCGCGACAGGCTTCGGTTGTAAGCAGTCGAACACCGCAGCCGTGAGGCGCCCTCCATAAACTGCGGCGGTGTCGAGGTTGATGCGATTCTCCTGCACGTCCGACTTCAGGACGGGCGTGTGACCGTGGACGATGTATTTCTCGTGCGGCCTTCTGTCCTTTAAGAACGAATGCCGGATCCACAATTTGTCGGAGTCGTTCTGATCTTTCAGCCTGACGCCCGGACGGATGCCGGCGTGGACGTAATAGCGCAGCTCGTCTTCGCAGGACGTTGGCAGTTCGGCGAGCCACGCGGCGTCATCGCGCAAGAGTTCGATATTCGGATAACTCTCGACCGTCGCGTCGCCGCCGTTATCCGGGCTCACCCAGGTTTGCTTGACGCCAAGCTCGCCACCCAGCGCAGCCTGCGCCATCATGAGTTCGTGGTTGCCCTTCAGATTTATGATGGAGGCGAAACCGGGATATAAGCTTCGCAAACGATGCCGGATCAGACGCACCACCCGAAACGAGTCCGGCCCGCGATCCACATAGTCGCCCAAGGTGATCAAGCGCGCGGGCTTGCCCGCCGCGTGCGCGCCGCACAGATCGAGCAACTCGACAAACTCTTGGAAGCACCCGTGAATATCGCCGATCACGTAGGTTCGCATTGCCGCGCCGCTCCTTGCTCACAACGAAAACCTACGACAAAATCGGACGCCAGATTGCGGCGGCTGAATGTTTCGTTCACGAAACGCGACAGGGCAAAAGGATTGGCGGTGGATCGCGCTCGGCGCGCGGGTTCTTGTCGGTCAAAGCCGAAAAATTGATCATACAGCCGCCGCCACGCAGATGCTCCGTCTGGTCATCGTTCGGCAGCAGCCGCGCCCAGGTGGCAAAGTCCGGATCGCCATGCAGCGCCAGCCATTTGGCCTTGGCGAGGTTGTCGTTGACCCATTCCAGAAAGGGCTCGAACAGATGGTCGACCCAGAGCGCCGGTCGGTCGGGAAACACACGCCGCGCCTCCGGCAAACATAAATCGCAGAAAACGCCGCCGCCACGCGCTTGTCGCGGCTCCGCTTCGAGGCTCAGCAGCAAATCCCAGCAATCGTCCGCATATTCCGCGGCGACATTGATTTCGTAAGTCGTCAGCACGCCCTGGATGGCGGTGTTGATCCCGACGAAGGAAAACTCCCAAAATCTGTCGGTTCGCCTTCCGAGCCGGATTTTCACGCTGAAGCGGTCATGGTTCTTATCGAGCCACGACGAGAAAGCACGTTGGATTTTGCGACGCGGCATGCGATCCACCGACGATTGAATTGCCGACGCCCACCTTGGCGCCGGCAACGAAGTGGAAAAGAGCGGGCGGGAAATCCCGGCCCGAAATGTCAGCGTCGTTTCGACGCCGGACGCTGCTCCGGCTTCCTGCCCGATTTCGACCCCGGGCACCGGTTCGGGTCGGGCGTCGGGTCCGGCACGACGCCCCGGCCGGGGATCAGAGTTCCCGGCCGGTCGACCTCGATGACCATGCCGCGAAGGCCGACATGGACGCTCATGGCGCAATGCAAACCGTCGGGCAGGATGGCAGGTGCATAGGCGATATGCCGCCCGTGCGATTTGATTGCATTTCCGGCCTGACGCCACAGGGCCGAAAGCGACCGCGCTCCATCCGGCCCCGCGGCCAGAATTTGATCCGCGAGGTCCTGATGCAGGCGTATGGTGATTTCTGGCAAGACTGCCTCCTCTGGCTCAAAGCGAACGGAACCCACGCTGCGGAAATCGCAGCGCGTTTCGGTTCGCGAGCAGGGGAAGGAGGTTAGGTCATGGTGTTCCCAATAATTGAATTCTCGTTTGACCGCAAATTTTGGCTTACCGCGCCGGAGTGGTCGCGATTTGCCGCCCATGTTCGTCGAAGGTCAGAATGACCTGGCACCTGCGAACGTTGATGGTCGAAGACGTATAACCAACCAGACCATCCTGAGGTCCAGGCCCCGCTGGAATCGTGCAGACTTGGCACCCCTTTTCATCGTAAACAAAAATCTGAATTCCGCGCTGAACCACGTTGCCAATCGCCATGACACATTTCCCTTCGCACGAATGGTCGCCTTTCGGCGCCGACGCTGCGGCGGTATCGAAAGCTTAGCCTCGCCGCTTGGCGTCACAAAAGGACAATAGGCGCAAGTTGCGTCAAATACGGACGCATGTATGGTCTGAAGCATTCGACTTGGACCCGATGGCAAATTATTCAAATCGCCAAAGGTTCACCCGCCTGACTCAGATCCAGGATATCCATGATAAATTCTCGCGCATCAAAGGAGGTTATTAACTGCGAGGATTCTCTCTACCCTCTTCGCTAATTCGGCCATTTTATTGGCCATAATATTTTCACGCGAGGCAATTTCCTCCCAAGAAGCCGCCTTGTTAGTCCAGTCACGATCTGCTTGGAATATGCCGTAGTCAGGGCATGCAACTTTTACCCAATACCAACATTTCAATGTAACTGGGCTACAATCTCCGCTGTCGTTAAATTCTTTTGTCAAAATTTCACGAAGTTCTGGATGCGTTTCCTGCACCGCATTCTCTTTTACGATACCGTAGCCAAAATTTCTATAATTTTTAAAATCAAACTGAAAACATAAACGAAATGTGTGAGCGGCACGTAGTTTAATATTCCATGAAAAATTTTCTTCTCCAGGTTTATTTTCTATATTTACAATATACTCATCACCCAACTTTTGCTTTAACTTATCTATAAGAACGAAGGCGAGCTTGTTTTTAATCGCATCAACTGAACTTGCGACGTCCATAGCCGCTGCGACTCGCTCCTCATTCTCAATAACATACTCGACCACGCGCATTTGCTCCGCCATATCAAGCCCTCCATTGCCAAAGTTTTTATCAAGATACTTCTCAATATCTAATAACGTACAGTTTATGTTTAGAGCACGGCATAGACTTCGACATTCGCGCAACCAAGGAATAAGTTGAATGACGCCAATCATAATTAGATGTCCAGAGCTACACTCTTCTAGCATACACTCCTGTTTAATACTGTGATCTTTTGGATCTCTACCGTCTAACGATAAATACACTAGGCAATAATTATCATCATTTATTTTTTTAATAAATTGAATGTAATCAGATACCTGATTTTTTAAATCTACCGCGCCATTAGATTTATTCTCAACGGCAATTACCCATTCTTTTTCTTGAACGACTATATCGATATATCTCTGGTTAATATATGCCTCACGTCTAACAGAAACCGTTTTCGGTGACCTTGCAGCCCATTTTTTGCTAATAATTTTAAAAAATAAATTTAAAAATATTACCCCTTGTCCGTGACTTGCATTAGGGTTCAATAACCAAGCCAATATAGACGAAATACGACGCTCATCTGGTTTAATAATTTCGAGAAAGTTAAAGTCCGGCGCACATTCAGCCGCATAAAGCTTCTTCGCGTGGGTCACGCTCTTATTTACGGAAACTATTCCATTTACAAATGTTTCATAATCCATGTGCGTGTATCCATTGGACAGCGGAAATGGGACCTATCTCAAAAGCCAATTTTCGTTCGGCTTGCTTCCGGCTTGGCCGCGACCTCTTCCTCCAACCACTTTGCAAACTGCACGGGATCGCGTTCGCCTAAAATCTCAGCCTTGCGCGCAACGATAGCGAAATCCCCCGGCGTCAAAAACTCCAGCTTGAGAATAGACCTCGGCGCCTCGATTCCGAAAGCCCTAAAAAACGCTGCGGCGATTTGTCCTTCGTCCATCGGCAGAAACCGCACCTTGAACAGAAAGCGCCGCGACGTGGCCGGGTCGAGCATCTCCGGCGCGTTGGTCGTGCAGGCGAAGGGGAGCGGATGCCGCTCCATCCACGTCAGCATTTCATTGACCTGGGTGACCTCCCAGGAATGCCGAGCCGCGCCGCGATCGCGCAGCAGGGAATCCGCCTCGTCCAGGATGAGGAAGGCGCCGAGATCGGCGGCCTCCTCGAAGGCGGCGGCGATCGCCTTTTCCGACTCGCCGAGATAGCTCGACGCCAGATCGGAATAGCGCTTTTCCAGAACCTCCAGACCAAGTTCCGCCGCCAGATGCCGGGCATAGGCCGACTTTCCCGTACCCGGCGGTCCGGACAGGCAGAACGACAGAGCCTTGGAAGGCGCCGCCTTGATCTTCGCCGCAAGGGCGCGCAGATCGACGTCGGCGCGGCTGAGCGACGGATTGAAAGCAATCGGCGCCGGCGGCGACGCGATCTCGCCAAAACCCATCGCCTTCAGGCCGCCGCCCAGAATTTGCAGCGCCTCTTCGCCAGAACCGCGCATGCGGGCGGCGGACAGGATGGCGTTTTCAATCAGCGCCGGGGCCGCCGGCAAACGCGCCAACTGGCCGATGGCTTTCACGTCAAGGTCGATGCTGGTCCGGCTGGCGACGCGTTCGACAATTCTTTGGCGCACCGCAATGCCGGGACGAGGAAAACGCACCACCAGATTCATCCGCCGCACGACCGCCGGCCCAAGCCGCGAAAGATCGTTGGTGATCCAGATCGTCGGCACGCGCGTCTGTTCGACCAGACGGTTCATGAAGACCTTTGAACCATGACGCGTCGCGGCGTCGTCCTCATCGACGCCGGCAAACAGGTCGTCGGCCTCATCGACAACGACAATCATTTTTCCTGCCGCCGCGCCCAGTTCGGTGGCGATCATCAGCGCCGCGACCCGTTCGCGGCGATTGGGCTCGTTGGCCTGCTTGTCTGCCTCGCCGATGAAATGAACGCCGCGCTTCACGCGGGCGCCCAGCGTCTTGGCAAATTCGCTCTTGCCCGTGCCGGGCGGGCCATAAAGTAGAATATTGGCTCCTCCGCCCTCACTGTTCTCCACAATGCGGGCGGCGAGATCGCGCGCGCCGATATGAGCGAAATCATCCCAATCCAGCGTCGCATGACGCGCCAGCCCCAACAGCTGGTCACGCACCTCCCGCCCGGAAAGCCGGCGCATCGAAAGGATATGCTCGACCGTGTCGGTGAGGCTCAGATTTTCGCTCGAATCCATTTCCATGAGCCCGAACCGCAACAAGGCGCCATCCTTGCTCAAATCGCGCATGTCGATGCCGGGACGGAAGACCATGGACAGCTCCTTTAGGTCAAAGGCCTGCTGGCGACACCGGTAATGGGAGGCCCCATTGGCGACGATCAGGAGTTCACTACACATGATATTCCGGGACGCCAGCGCCAGCAGCGCGAGCAGGTAGCCCTGAGACGACGTCAGCCCGCAACATTTGACGAAGAAATCAACCCGCTTTTGCAGCGGCGACGCGGCCGGTTCGATCTCGCGCGCCCTGGCCAGGGCGGCAGCGCGCCAGACCCGCCACTCCTCCCGACGCACACGCCGGGTTTCCACCAGGTTTCCAAGTTCATAGTCGACGCGCTCATTCAGATGCGGAAGCCGAAGGCCGCGTCCATAGGTTTTGATCCAATCGAGGATATCGCCGTCGCCGTCGGGGGAAACGTTAAATCGCTTCGCGCTTATAAACGCACAAAAATATTGAAGGATCGTCCATCGGTCGTGAATGTGCATGATTGGCGCCCTCTTGACAGGAACAGGAAATAGCACGCTGGTACGTCAGGATCGGACATGGTAACGTTGGGCTTCTCGACATGAGACTGGAAAAAACCACCGCCGTTCTCAAGCTGGCGCGCGCGCTGGCGAGCAATTGGGAGGGGATGACCCTCGACGAAATGGCCGATTTTATCGGTGCGGGGCGGCGCACGGCCGAGCGCATGCGCGACGTGGTGGAAGATGTTTTCGGCGTGCTGGACCACATCGATGATGGCCGCAAGCGACGCTTTCGCCTTGCCGCGCGCGGACTCGATCGTTTTGTCACGACGCCGACGATCGACGAACTGACCGAACTGGAAAACGCGGCCCGCGCGCTCGAAACGGCCCAGGCCCCTGATCGCGCCGCGCATCTCCACTCGTTGCGAGACAAGATCGGCGCCAGCCTCCGCACCGACGAACGCCGCGTTCTTAGCCGCAATGTCGAAGACCAGATCCGGGCCGAGGCATTTGCCTGTCAGGTTGGCCCGCGCCCGATGTCTGACCCGTCCGTGCTTTCTTCCCTTCGCGAGGCTTTGCTGGCCGGGCGCGTCGTCCGCTTTAATTACGGCGGCGATGACGGAGAACCACCGCGCTGGCGCAAGGTTGTGCCCTACGGCCTGCTATTCGGGCCGCGTTATTATCTTGTCGCCAGCGTCAAGAGCCGGCCCGGTCCGGTGCTGTTTCGCCTGGACATGATCCACGACGCAAAGGCGACGGAAGAGCCGGGCGCGCCGCCGGACGACTTCAACCTCAAAGCCTACGCGGAGCGTTCTTTCGGCGTGTTTCAAGAAGATCCCGAAGACGTGGAGTTGCGCTTCGCGCCATCGGCGGCGCGCGACGCTCGCACTTACCTCTTTCACCCTACTCAAACCTTCGCCTACGAAGCCGACGGCTCGCTGACGGTGCGCTTCCATGCAGGCGGCGTGAAGCAGATCGCCTACCACCTGATGACGTGGGGGCCGGCGGTGACCATCGTCGCGCCGCCGACGCTGCAAGACGAGATGTGCGAGCAGGTTGAGGCGCTGCACGCGCATTATGTCGCGTCTCAGCCGTCAGCCGGCTCGAAGCGACGCCCATCCACACGGAACTCAAGCAAATCATCGTCGCGAAAAGTCCCGATAACCAGTGTCAAAGGCTCCTGAAAATACGGGCTAGCAGCAGCATTTTCACTGGGATCGAACTGCGGGGTCGGCAAAATAGCGGTGACGATCGCGGGCTCGCCGTAATCGGGGAATTTCCTGTTCTTCAGTCCCGGCTTCCACATCACGAACTGTCCCTTGGCAAAAACATTATATTGGTCCAGACGTTCGGCTAGTTCCGACAGCATACGCTTATGGGTTTCCGCCGGATTGTCGACCTGCGGTCCATCCGCCAGACGGATTGCCGGGAAATTTCGGTCGGTCTTTTCGTTTTTCATGCTCGCTCCGCACCGGTTTCATTCAATGAAACGACTATGCCATACCACTACGACAGAAGCGGACGTATGAAGGAGAGATCCTAGGATTGATTGTCCTGACGTCAAGGTCCGGTTCCGATCATTTCCTCCCATAGCGCGCAAGATTGGCGACTGGCCGCTTCGGGTCAGGATGCGACGGTCGCTGGCGGGTCGGGAAGGTCAGCAATCGGTCCGACTTGAGACCATCATGACCTGCTTGGTTTGGCGCCATGGCAAAACCACGCTCCTGAATGGTGTGGAAATTTCATGGGAAAATTTCATAAAATGGGCGGAGAAGCAGTAATGCCCACTGGGCCCAAAGCCGATCAGGCGGGGAGCAAACGAGAACTGCGGTTCCAGCCGCCTGCCCGACCGGCTTTCCCGGGCGGCTGCGGAATTTTCCACGAAAAACCCATTAGCCATCACTCCTTGCAGGAAAATGCCCAATTTCAGCTTTTCGAATAAATTCGCTCCAGTTACGGTTTTTCATAACTCTAAACGAGTTTTCATGATAAACACGTATTGCGAACGAAAAATCAGAATTTGGGATGAATTTTCATGGTGCGTGCGCCAAAGCACAAATTTTCAGGGCCAGTCACGGTTTTTCATGACCGAAGGCTCCCGGAGCAGGCCGTGCCCATCGGCTACGCCGCCCTGATCGACGCCCTTCATCTGCACGTCCCGACGCCGCGCACTTTGTCCGCCATCGGCCCGCGCCACAAGCAATACGAGCAGGACGGCTGGCGTATTTACACGCCGCGCCATGCCCCGAAGGCCGATATCGAGGGTCATCTGACCTTCGCTCTCAAATATGAAGGGCTTGATCTCGGTGTTCTGAAGGCGCTCTTCTTGGCCACGGGCCCGGCGCCGATCGAAGCGATCGTCCGTGCCACGCCGACGGGCGCCTACGCCAGACGGACCTGGTTCCTTTACGAATGGCTGCTCGAGGCCAAACTGGACCTGCCCGACGCCGAAAAAGGCGCCTATGCCGCCGTGGTCGATCCCGAGCTGCAATGGGCGGCGCCCGGCGCGACTTCGCCCCGCCACCGCGTCAAGAATAACCTGCCGGGAACGCCGAATTTCTGCCCGATGATAACCTGGACGGACCGGTTGCGCGCCTTGACTGCGAGCAACCTGAAGGAGCGCGCGCGCGCTGCGGTCGCAAAGGTTCCGGCGGATCTATTGGGGCGCACGGCCGCCTTTCTGCTGCTGAAGGACTCTAAGTCCAGTTTCGCCATTGAAAACGAAAATCCGCCGCAGGACCGGATTCAGCGCTGGGGCCGCGCCATCGGCGACGCCGGCCGCCATCCAATTAATCTCGAAGAACTGCTGCGGTTGCAGCGCCTCGTTATCGGCGACGCCCGTTTTGTCCATTTGGGTCTGCGCGAGGAGGGCGGCTTCGTCGGCGAGCACGACCGCGACTCCGGCGCTCCGCTGCCTGTCCATATTAGCGCGCGCCCTGAAGACCTTGGGTCATTGATTTCCGGTCTGGTCGAGTTCGACCGCGTGGCGGCGCTCCATCTCGATCCGGTGCTGGCCGCTGCGGCGCTCGCTTTCGGCTTCGTCTATATTCATCCGTTCGAGGACGGCAACGGCCGGCTGCACCGTTATCTCATCCACCACGTTCTCGCCGAGCGCGGCTTCAATCCGCCCGGCATGGTCTTTCCGGTGTCGGCGGCGATCCTCGACCGGATCGACGATTACCGCCGCGCATTGGAAAGCTATTCAACGCGTCTTTTGCCGCTAATCCAGTGGGAGCCGACGCCCGGCGGCAATATCCGGGTTCTCAACCAGACGGCGGATTTTTATCGCTTCTTCGACGCCACGCCGCAGGCGGAATTTCTCTATCAATGCGTCGAGCGGACCATCGACGTGGATCTGCCGGCCGAAACGGCTTTCCTAAAGGCCTACGACAGTTTTCGACGCAAATTGGCCAACGTCATCGACATGCCGGACCGCACCGCCGACCTGCTGTTTCGTTTCTTGCGGCAAAACGACGGCGAGCTGTCGAAGCGCGGCCGCGAGCGGGAATTCGCCGAACTGACGGACGACGAGGTGGCGCGGATCGAAGCGATCTACGCCGAAGCATTTGCCTCCTGAAGGCGCCTGAATTCAGAACGGGCAGGGCGCGCATTTCGCCTTGAGCTCCGTCCCCGGAAGTGTATGCTCCGACTGTACCCGGCGTGTGCGACGGGCAAGGGAATCAAGGGTTTGCGTGGCGCCATGCCGCTGGGTGGGTATCCTCCCGCCCCAGCCAGCAAGTCATTGATTTTGAAGACTTTTCCTGTGAGATTCAGACTCCATTGTGGGCGAACGCGGAGATTTTGAGTCACTGTGCGTCGCACGGAGGCGATCACAACGTGAGAAAAGTCTGTGCAATGAGTTTGAGCGCATAAGCCGACGTAATTTCAAAGGCTTAAAATTTTTCGACACATTCGAGTTCGAATCACTACATGGCAGCCATACATTCCTGGAAATTGAGACTTTTGGCCGCACGGGCGCAAAGCCCCGCGTTTCCGGGGCTTTTGGGTAAGCCGGTCATATTTGAGACCGCTTCCAGGTGCTATTCAACGCGGTTTTGGCGGAATTCTTCGCCCGGTCTGACGCCGCGAAGTTGCAATGTCTAGGAAACTTCCGCTCAGACCGGTTCGATTTGGGCAGAGACTGGTTCGGCTTTGCCTCGCCGGTTGCGAGGGAAGCTGGGCTCTTCAGTGCAGGCCGAACATTTTTTCCTGCTCCGCCCACGAATGAGGCAGCGCCAGGGGGAGCCTGGAAACGCTCAGGCCGGTGGACGTCACTTCGTTGGCGAGAGCCTGAATGATTTTCGGCGAGAGGAAGGCCAGCGGAGCAAGCCGTCAGACGTAACGCACGCCGATCTTCTCGACCTCGGCGATTGCTTCGAAGGACGCGACCTTGCCGCCGATAATTTCATCCATCCACTTGCGGGCGCGGGCGATCGCCTGCAACAAGGCGTTGCGGTCTCGAGCGTCGAGCTTGGGCGGCTGGCCGGAAACATAAGCGACGCCTTTGAGCAAGGGGACCGTTGGGACAAACGGGAGGTTCCGTTCCGTTCCTCCATTGGCATCCGGCCTTTTCATAGCGACCGCAATATGATCGGCGAAAACAATGACGCGTTCGATTTCTTCGGCCGCCAAGTCCCTATCCGTGGTTTCAGCATTGGGTTGGAGAACACGACGGATGACTTGGCAAACGAGGCCCTCGACGTCGGGCGCGCTGACACGTTTTATGGTTCCCGCTTCCGCCTTGCGGTTTTGCAGCACTGGGTGTGAGACATAGTACCGATAAGCCAGTGAGCGCGGCCCGGGGCGTATTCGGCAGCCAACCGGTCGCATTGACCAGAGCGTCAAGCGTGGAGCCCGCGTTTTGCGACAGCATGTCGATGACCAGGGCTTGTTTCGAACCGGCGCGCGGCGGCAACACAGGTGGTTTCTGTTCGTCGTCAGCGCGCGGCAATTCGTCTTTCGCAGGATCGCTTACCGCTTCCGTCGGCTGCGCCTCAAACGGGCCGCCGTCGTCGACGACGCCGATCGCCTCGCGGCCAGCGGTTGTAATGACAAGGCTGATGCGCTCGCCCTCTTCAACCTCGCGCCAGACGGGCATTCCCCGCTCAGCAACAACCACCTGCATCAGGTTGCGCGCCACAAGGCTCGATCCGACCAAGGCGGCGCTGGCCTTGTTCAAATTTGCTGGAATAGTCGCCGCGCCGTCGTCCCGTGCCGCGGCCTTTGACAAGATAATGACTTGAGTGTCGGTAAGTTTTGGCATTTTCCTCGCCTTTGCTTGCGACAGCATCGGCCGTCACCAGCGCGACCCCGCGAGGGCTCGAAAGCCGGCAGGGTAGGAGAAAACGTGGCCTCGATCGGCGCCGCCCGGAGCCAAACAATGCTTGGCTTGGACTTGAAGTCCAGCTTGTTCGGGGGTAAGGTCAGTGTCGAGCAGGTTGGGGCCGGGATCTATCCGCTCGTGGTCGGGAGATTCGTCTTCGTCCTGCGCTGCATCGGGCTTGCGGCGGGTCCATCCCGGCGTGGGCAGGGGAGCCAACCAGGGCTGTTCAACCCTCTTTACTGAGTCCCAGATACAACAGCTTTGAAGGTTTGATGCGTAGGGCGCGCCGGGCGATTCCGCCGAGCGGAAAAGTCTGAATGCCTATGAGGCGACCGAGTCAATCGGAGGTCGCCATGAAGTCTTCGGGACCGTTGCTCTCGATACTCGCCACAATCCCCGACCCGCGCCGCGCGGAGGGCAAACTTTACCAGTTGCCGCACGTGTTGCTGTTTTCTATTTTTGCCATCGTCACCGGCGCCAGTTCGTATCGCGGCATCCAGACGTACTTCACGGCGTATCGGCAGGCGCTGAACAAAGTCTTCAAGATCAAGTGGAAGAGGGCTCCGGCGCATACGGCCATCCGCCACATTTTGCAGGGCCTCGACGCCACGAATCTGGAAAAGGCTTTTCGCGAACACAGCGCCAACCTCAGCGTCGCGCCCGGTGGCGCCGAGACTTGCGTCTTCGCGTTCGACGGCAAGACGCTGAAAGGCAGCTTCGACAATTTCAACGACGCCAAGGCCAAACAGGTGCTCAGCGCGTTCGCGGTCGATACGGCGCTGGTGCTCGCGCACATCGAGATCGATGAGAAATCTAATGAAATCCCGGCCGTGCAGAAATTGCTGGCCGAACTCGACGTTGCCGGACGCATTTTCACGTGCGACGCCAAGCACGCGCAAAAGAACCTTTGAAGCCGCTGCCGCCGCCAACGCCCATCAGATTGTTCAGCTCAAGGACAATCAACCGATCCTGCGCCACGACGTCGAAGCCGCCTGCGCGACAGCCACGCCCCTGTCCAGCGAGAAGCGCGTCGACAAGAACCGGCGCAACCGCCACGAAACCCGAGCAGTCGCCGTGTTCGAAGCCAAGCCGGCGGTCGCTGGAACGGAATTGGAGCCGCATGTGGCGGCAATCATCCGGGTCGAGCGCACGGTCCTCCGTTTCCTGCCAGCCACAGGACCCTGGGAGCACAGCAGCGAAATCTCGTTCTATCTGTCCAGCCGCCCCATCACGGCCAAAACCGCCGCAGCCGCAGTCCGCCGACACTGGCGAATAGAAAATACCTCGCATCACTCGCGAGATGTCACGTTCCGTGAAGATGCATCGAGAATCCGAAAGAATCCTGGCTTTTTCGCCAGGTTGCACAGCTTCGCTTACAATATCCTGAAGTGCCATCAAACCGACACGACCCCACAGGACCGCCTCGCCGCCGCTTTCGGCGGACTCAAATCAATGCTTGCAATGACCTTCAGCAGAGAGCGTTGAATGCGGGCTTGCCACTGATCAAACCTGCGCGAAGCCTTTAGGGTTTGCCTATCAATAGCATGTGCGATAACGTTCGGCTTGCTTCCCGCCCCCCAGGTAACCCCATGAAGATCCTAAGAACGCGGATCGAGTTCGAGACCGTCGAACCGATCCAGATCCTCGATATTACAGGACGGGTCCGCGATTGGCTGAGAACGACCGGAATTCGCGAGGGTCTTCTAACCGTGACGTCGCCTCATACGACGGCGCGTGTCAATGTGAATGAGCGCGAGCCGCAACTGCAAAAGGACATGGTGACATGGCTGAAGCGATTTGTGCCTTGCGATGGAGACTGGCTGCACAATCTTGTCGCCGTCGACGGACGCGACAACGCTCACTCCCACATCCTCGGGCTTCTCATGAATTCATCCGAGAGCATTCCGGTTGCGGACGGCGAGGTGGTCCTCGGCAGCTGGCATTCCATCCTTTTTATTGAACTTGATGGCCCGAGGGAACGTCGCGGGCTTGAGCTTCAAATCATGGGAGAAGCTTGATCCATGACGCCGGGCGATATTGCGGGATTCTACGCCAAGCGGGGTGATCTCAATCCCGAAGACTACATCGAGCTTGATTTCACCTTCGAATGCGCTGGCGATCCGCGCGAAGCTGCCGCACATCTTTGCAGCGAGCAATCCACGGCGCAATGGCGTCGCGTCGGCGTGGACGAAGACTTCCGCCCGCGCTTCGCGGCGAAGGTGCTCGACCTGGAATCCGAGCCGCGCCCTTCCGGGTTCAGCATCCCGGTCGAGTGCGCGGTCCTGGGTCCAGTATATTCGGTGCGTGCTGCCATCGCCCACCCGCATGGCAATTTCGGGCCGCGCATTCCCAATCTGCTGTCCGCTGTCTGCGGCGAAGGCGTTTTCTTCTCGCCCGGCATTCCCCTGATCAGGCTGCAGGACATCCGCTTTCCGGACTCCTACCTCGCGGGATTCGAGGGGCCGAGGTTCGGCATCGCCGGTTTGCGCGAGCGCCTGCAAGCCTTCGGCCGCCCCATCTTTTTCGGTGTCATCAAGCCGAACATCGGGCTTCCCGCGGAGCCTTTCGCGGAGCTCGGGTTTCAAAGCTGGCTTGGCGGCCTCGACATCGCCAAGGACGATGAGATGCTGGCCGACATCGGCTGGTGCCCGCTCAGCGAGCGCGCTGCGGCGTTGGGCGAAGCGCGCCTCCGGGCGGAGCGTGAGACGGGCGTTCCGAAGATCTATCTGGCCAATATTACCGATGAGGTCGACCGGCTTGCGGAACTCCACGATCTGGCGGTCGCGAAAGGCGCAAATGCGCTCCTCATCAACGCGATGCCGGTTGGATTGAGCGGCGTTCGGATGCTGCGCAAGCACGCCACGGCGCCACTTGTCGCGCATTTCCCATTCATTGCCGCATTCAGCCGGCTTTCGGGCTACGGCATTCATTCCCGGGTGCTGACCCGGCTGCAGCGGCTCGCAGGGTTCGACGCGGTCATCATGCCGGGCTTCGGCAGCCGCATGATGACGCCCGAGCACGAGGTTCTGGAATGCGTCCGCGCATGCCTGGAGCCCATGGGGCATATAAAGCCCTGCCTGCCAGTGCCCGGTGGCAGCGATTGGGCAGGCACCCTGGATGGCGTCTACCGGAAGGTTGGCAGCGTGGACTTCGGCTTCGTACCGGGACGCGGCGTTTTCGGCCATCCGATGGGACCGCGTGGCGGCGCCGCAAGCATACGGCAGGCATGGGATGCCATCTCGCAGGGAATCCCACTTGCGAAATATGCGCAAACACATGCTGAGCTTCACGCCGCGCTGGAGGCCTTCGGCCAGCGAGCCTGAGTCTTAGCGCCTGGCGATTCCACCGCTGTGGCCCGCACGCCCGAAATTGGGGCGCACGCAGCGTCATCCTGTGCGCGGCGCAGCGCGGAGCGGTGCGCTGCAGACACGGGATCGTAAAACACAACGACCTGAGTTTGGAACGACTCGTGGACCGTGCGATTCATCATGCGGAAGTCCTTCAAATCAGTGCTTGTAATGACCTTCAGCAAGGAGCGTTGAGCAGCCTGGCGAGCCAACGAAGCTAACGGCAAGCCCGCGAATCCGGGGGGCCATCCCCGCGTGGGCGGCGGAGCCTAATCTATCGCATACCATTCGCCATGAAGTTGGGGACCATCCCCGCTCGCGTGGACGGGGAGCCAAGGCCAGCGCAAGCCCGCGACGTCACAAGCGGGTCCATCCCCGCATGGGTGGGGGAGCCACGCCGCGCCCATGCGGGGATCAGGCAGGGTCCATACGCGCGTGCCCGCGTGGGCGTGGCAGCCGAGCGCCGGCCGTGCGCCGGAGTCGCAATAGCTGGTTCATCCCCGCGTCGGCGGTCGACGCGAATGACGGGGCGCAGTTTTAGGGAAACGCCTAGCCGCCGGCTCGCGTCCAAATCAGGCATGGCTTTGGCGGCGAGGGTTCCGACGCCGAGGGCAGCGAAAGCCTTTTGCCACCTCGCCCCCCAGCCCTTTTCGCAATTCGCCACGGATCCAGCGCCTGCATGTTCCCGGCCATTTGCTGCACACATCGCCGGGCGACGTGAAAGCTGTTGACGTTGCCGTTTGTGACGACGGCTTCACTTTTCAATTTCATCCGCACGTCGCCGGACGCGGCGCGCAAGACCTCGGGCGCGTTTGCTCCGAACAGGTGTATTGCCGCACTGATCTTTCTGGATCGTGGCCGGATAACCGTCGAGGATGGGCACGCTGAAACAGGGCCAACTGCCGGCTGACCACCTCACGGCCGGCGCCGATGTCTTCCGCCAGATTTTGATGCGTCGCGGTGACCGCCCCATGCTCCCCGGCGCGGGCCACTAATGCAGCGACAAGCCGGGCGTCCACCCGAAAAAAGCGATCGTCGCGATCAAACGGGTCATTTCCGAGAGCCGCGCTCTAAAACGTTCGAACACGAATTGTGCGAAAATCGCTGACTCGCGCAAAAGACAAAGAAACAAAATCGGCGGAACAATTACAAGGCGCAGATCGCTCTCCGCCATGCCCTCGGCGGAATATTTTAGGTCGCCGAGCATGCAAAGCGTCGTCTGAACGCAGGTTTCGCCAGGGAGTACGCGATAAAGCACCAACCGGCGGCCATTTTCAGCGGTCAAGCCGACGCGGATGCGCCCGGTCAGAAGCAGCACAAAACCGGGGCACGGTTCGCCCGGTGCAAACAGGCATCTGCCTTTGCGAATGTCCATCGGCAAACAGCGAGCAAGCGCCGAACGTGACGGATCTTCGAGGCGTGCAAGCGGCGGAAAAGCGTCAAGCCAAGCCGTAGCCGGTTCCTGTTTCAAGCGAAACGTCCCTATCATTGATCTTCCGGACTTTAACTTTAAAACCTGCGATTTTGGCGTATTCCGTATCAATTATTCGACATTGCCAGTTCGGTCCATGGATGGACTGCGCCGCCGGAAGATACAGTTTTTCGGTTCGCTCTCCACGCCTCGTGGTCGTGATCCAAGCCTGGGCTCGAACCCTTTGGCATGGCTGAGCCGCCGCCGGCGTTTTTGAGGCGATCGTTTGGACGGCGCGATGCAACTTTCTTCGCGCTGATTGGTTTCTGCACCAATCACCGGCGGCCGCCTGTAGCGCCTCGTCCATGCCAGCCGCCTGACAATAATCGACAGCCGTGCGCCGCTTGCGCGCGTTTCGCCGGGACGGGGCTTGGCTCTGGTCAATGGAGCGATGCCATGTGTGATTACTCACTGGAAATGTATTCGTCCCGTCCCGCCCGCGAGGGCGAAATCTATGTCACGACCCGCTTCCCGAGCGGATCGATCGGCATGGCCGCGCCGGGCGATTGCACGACGGCGGTCTGCGTCTCCTATGGAACGCGGCTGAGGCTCGAAAACCTGCCGATCGAGCTTCAGCAAACGCTAGGCGTCGCGGCGCTCGAAGACGTCGTCTTCACCCGTCTCGATAGCGGTCTGCATCATGACGGCGTGAAATTCGCCAATGGCGCCGAAATGCCGCTGCATCGCATGGGCTCGGGCGTTCTCGTGAGCCTCATCGATGCGGAAAAGCCTGCGGTCAGGGAAACCGCCCGTCAGGCGGCGACGGAACTCGAACCCGCCGAGTGACGCTGGAGCCTATTCCGATCCGATTGAACGGAAAAGGGACTCTGGTTTATCGTCTTTACGCGGCTTCTGCACGCGAACCGGGGTCCGCTTCGCTGGAAAACGCTCTCATACCAACGGCCTTTGCTTCCCACTCGTCGGAAGCAAAGGCGCCCGCCGGCTTCAGCTGGCGCCGCGCCAGTCCGAGCGGACGCCATCGGTCCTTTTCAAGGGCCGATGGTAACATCGCCATTCGCGGCGCATTCTCCAACAAGGAAGTCGCCGCTATTCCAGAGTCCCTCGCCGGGCCTAGGCGGCGGCGTGGTGAATTCGAGTTATCCGCGCTCGCCCGCTCCCAGGCTGGACGGGCGGGCGGCAACTTTGTCGTTTGATGCAATATAATCCCGCTCGACGGGAAAATGCGTGGTCCCGAAATAATTTTCAGATGGCCTTGTTTTTGCCGCCGGAGCAGTTTACTTTATCCTGATCGAACTTTCGGCCGAAGACTTGGCCTTGCGTCGAAGACGCAGCTGACGACCTCCCTAGAGATATCGATATGAAATGGTTCATTGCTTGCAACGGACCGGTTTAACTTGCTTTAAGGAGCGTCACGCATGGCTACCGGCGTAGTGAAATGGTTCAACGGTCAAAAGGGCTTCGGCTTCATCCAGCCCGACGATGGCGGCAAGGACGTGTTCGTCCATATCAGCGCCGTCGAACAGGCGGGTCTTCGCGGCCTCAACGAAGGTCAGAAGATCAGCTATGAATTGACCGCGGATAGCCGCACCGGAAAATCTTCGGCGTCCCGTCTCAAGGCGGAATGATCGAAACAGCTCGCACCCGCGTCGCCGCCCACGGATAAAATGGCGCGGCGCGGCGCGAGATCGGGAAGCCCCGGGCCATGCCTGGGGCTTTTTTTCTGCGCTTTTCCGTCGGGGGAACCTGACGCAGGCCATTCTGGAAGGACCGATCGTGAGCGACAATCTACGAAAACTCGAAGCGGACAAGGCGCGCCGCCAAACCGTCGCCGCCAGCCACAAATTCGGCGTCGGAACCTTCGTCTCGTTGATCGGCCGGGCGGAACAGGCCACATTCAAGATCACCCGGCAACTCCCCGACGGCGGGTCAGGGCCGCAATATCGCATCAAGAGCGAACGCGAGGATTACGAGCGCGTGGCTTTCGAAGCGCTGCTCAATCCGGTGCGCAAATGATCGGCGTTTAAATAATCCGGCTTTCGCTTTTTCCTTGGTCGATTTAGAAGGCGAACAGGACCAGGGTCTCAATCCAATTCGCGCTTTATTCGCCGACGCGGAAATTCGGTTCATGCGAACCCTTGTCCGCCTGGGTTGAATGCGCTTTGCCGGAGAATGCATGCCGAACGCCGATCCAACGCCGCCCAATCACGCCAGACTCATCGTCCTCGGCTCCGGCCCCGCCGGCTATACGGCGGCGATCTATGCCGCCCGCGCGATGCTCAAGCCGGTGCTGATCGCCGGTTTCGAGGCCGGCGGCCAATTGATGATCACCACCGACGTCGAGAATTATCCGGGCTTCGCCGATCCGGTCCAGGGGCCGTGGCTGATGGAGCAGATGCGGTTGCAGGCCGAACATGTCGGCGCCGATCTGGTCAGCGACCATATCGTGCGGGCGGAGCTGAGCGAGCGTCCATTCCGGCTCACCGGCGATTCCGGCCGCGTCTATACCGCCGACGCGCTGATCGTCGCCACGGGCGCCAAGGCGCAATGGCTCGGCGAGAAATCGGAAGAGAAATTCAAGGGTTTCGGGGTTTCCGCCTGCGCCACCTGCGACGGATTCTTCTTCCGCAACAGGAATGTCGTCGTCGTCGGCGGCGGCAATTCGGCGGTCGAGGAGGCGCTTTACCTCTCCCATATCGCGGCGAAAGTCACGCTGGTCCATCGCCGCGATTCGCTGCGTTCCGAGCGCATCCTGCAAGAACGGCTGTTCGCCCGCCCAAATGTCGAATTGCGCTGGAACAGCGTCATCGACGAGATTCTCGGGTCGGAAAACCCGCTTTCGGTCGAGGCCGTGCGGTTGAAGAACGTCAAGACCGGCGCGACCGAGAAGATCGACGCCGAGGGCGTTTTCATCGCCATCGGCCACCGGCCGGCGACCGAGCTTTTCGTCGGCCAGATCGAACTGAAGGCCAATGGCTATATCCGGACCGCGCCGGATTCGACCGCGACCAATATCGAGGGCGTCTTCGCCGCCGGCGACGTGGCCGACGACAAATATCGCCAGGCGGTGACGGCTGCGGGCCTCGGCTGCATGGCGGCGCTCGAAGCCGAACGCTGGCTTGCGGCGCAGGCGGGCTAAAGCTTTTTTGACGCTTCGCTCCTAAGCTGCGCACGGGCAGTCGTTTCGGGCGGCGCCGGCGCGTTCGAGGGCGGGAAAATGAAACGGGGGCTGATTGTCGACGATTCGGCGGTGATCCGCAAAGTGGCCAGCCGCATTCTCGAACTGCTGCATTTCGCCAGCGCCACGGCGGCAAATGGCCACCGGGCGCTCGACATCTGCGCCGCTGCGATGCCCGATGTGATCCTGCTGGACTGGAAGCTGCCGCAGACCGACACGCTGGAATTTTTGCGCGCCTTGCGGGCGCTGCCGGGCGGCGGCGAACCCAAGGTCATCTATTGCGCCACCGAAAACGATTCCGTGGCGATCGGCCGGGCGCTGCGCGCCGGCGCCGACGACGTCATGCTCAAGCCCTTCGACCGTCTGGCGATCGAGGAAAAACTGGCCGCGAACGGGTTGCTCGGCTGACGTCGCCGCGAAGAGAATTGTGCCAACTTAGGGTAGCGTATGCGGATTTCTGATCTGCGCCGTGAAGAATGCAAATAAGCGATGGGACGCGCGCGCGCCCTCGGCGGCGATAATGGCGGTGGGGGCGCAATCGACAAGGGCGAAAACGGGCTGGTTCATTCTTGATGGTCCAGGAAACGAGCGGCAAAGGCCTCGTCCTTGCAAACCGCCCTTAATGCAAGCAAATGTCGCCGCTGCGGATTGGGCCATCCCTTCAGGTTTAGGGGTGGCTGAAGCGTGGCGATTAGCTCCTTCTCGACCATGTTGGCAGCGACCTCGACGTTAGCGAAGCCATAGGTGAGATGAGACTTCATCCAATCCGTCAGACGCAGTTCGTCTTCATCACGGAAGCGATAGTTCCGCGTATTGCTTGGGGACTGCCCTGGCGCGCGCGGGATCGCTCGGAGTCGCAGGGGCTCCTTGAGCAAGGCTCCAAGCGAGCGACGCAGCGATGAAAATCCGCTGTGCGCATGATGGAAGTGATTGCGCTTTTCCAGACTGGTATCGGTCATGCCAAGATAAATCAATCCTGGTGGTTCGACGCTCAGCCCGTCAATGACGTTCGCTTCGGCGAGAAAAAAAGCATAGACGCCTGCCCCGACCGAGGCAGGGATCTTTTGCGCGCGATGCTTCTCCAGCAATTGTGTCTTTATCGTTGAAAGATCGGCCATCGGACGGTCCAGAAATCATTTTTGATAAAGGTCATCATCTTATGCGCTTCGCTTAAGCGGAAGACTGAAAATTGCCGAAGCGAATTTTTTGCGATGATTGAAGCAAAGAAAAACCCCGCAACTAGACGGGGTTTTCAGCCTTGATCGTCCGCTCGAAAAAACTCACGCCGTGATGCGCTCATCCGCGTCGGAAGGTTCGCGCAGCACATAGCCGCGGCCCCAGACCGTCTCGATGTAATTACGGCCGGCGCTGGCGTTGGCGAGCTTTTTGCGCAATTTGCAGATGAACACGTCGATGATCTTGAGTTCCGGCTCGTCCATGCCGCCATAGAGATGGTTGAGGAACATTTCCTTGGTCAGCGTCGTTCCCTTGCGCAGCGAAAGCAGTTCCAGCATCTGATATTCCTTGCCGGTCAGATGCACGCGGGCGCCGCCGACCTCGACCGTCTTCTGGTCGAGATTGACCACCAGGTCGCCGGTGGCGATCACCGACTGGGCATGGCCCTTGGAGCGGCGGACGATGGCGTGAATGCGCGCCACCAGCTCGTCCTTGTGGAAAGGCTTGGTGAGATAGTCATCGGCCCCGAAGCCGAGTCCTTTCACCTTGTCCTCGATGCCGGCGAGACCGGACAGGATCAGAATGGGCGTTTTCACCTTGGCGACGCGCAGGGTGCGCAATACTTCATAGCCCGACATGTCCGGCAGGTTGAGGTCGAGCAGGATGATGTCGTAATCGTAGAGCTTGCCGAGGTCGATGCCCTCTTCGCCCAGATCGGTGGTGTAGACGTTGAAATTCTCGGACTTGAGCATCAGTTCGACGCTCTGCGCGGTGGCGCTGTCATCTTCGATCAATAATACGCGCATGTGAAGTCCTCACCCCGCCCAAAGAAACTGCTACGCCGGTCGATGCCGCCGCCGGACCGCCGGCTGCCTTCGACGCGAGAAGAGCGCCCACGCAAATCGCTTCGGAAAACGCTTAATGCAGAATGGTTAACAAACGATGATCCATCCTGGCAAGCGCCTTCGACGTTAATTCGCGTTTGACCGCCTGCGGCTCCCGGCCCGCATGAAAAAGACTGTGGAAAAACGCGGGCGCCGGCGTCGAGGCCGCAATCGCTTCGCGTTCTCGTTCCCGCCTTTGGCACCGCCGCTCGGCCTTCGGGGCGGGAACATGGAGAGGAGTGTTAAGCATGGCGGTTAACGAAGGCTTAGCGGCTGCGGCGCTTTGCCCCGGCGGCGGCAGGATTTTCGACAAAAAAAACTTTTTGCCGTTGGAGTAAGGAAACGGCAACCTCCGTGCGTCACTCTTGAATTGTCTCGCGGAAATGGTTTTTTGGGGGTTGAAAGGGTCTTTCAGCCTGCGTCCTTGGAGTGAAACTGATGAAATCGCGGGATACGCTGGTCCGTCTTAAGCGGTTCCAGGTGGAGGAAAAGCGCCGCCGCCTGACGCAGATCGAAATGATGATCGCCGAATTCAACCGGATGGCCGGCGAACTCGACCGCGAAATCGCCGTCGAGGAACAGAAATCCGGGGTCAGGGATTTGGCGCATTTCGCCTATTCCACCTATGCCCGCGCGGCGCGCGCGCGCCGCGACAATCTGCTTCATTCATCGGAAGAGCTGAAAGGCCAGCTCGACGAAGCGCGCGCGCAGTTCGAACAGGCCAATGACGAGTTGGCCAAGGCGCAGGTGCTGGAAGGCCGCGACAAGGCGCCCGTGCTCAACGATCTGAGCCGCGACGTCATGGATATGGCGGTTTTCCGGGGCGCGCGCGCCTGAACGGCGCTTTGCCGCTCTCCGCCGCGAAAAACATCCGGGCTTGCGCTTGGCGCCTCGCTGTTGCAAAGGAGGCGAGGGCCGACGCATAAAAAACGTCCGCCGCCAGCGGAGCGTTCTGAGCCCGGATGAATTTCATCAAGCGCAATCTCGATTACGTCTGGCCCGTGCTCGGCCTGGCCGCGGTCCTGGTTTCCTTCTGGCTGCTCTATCGGGAATTCCAGGGCCAGGCGCTCGGCCCGCAACTCATCGCCGCCTTCCGCGCCATCCCGCCGACGCATTATCTGCTGGCGCTGGCCTCGACCATCGTGGCCTATGTCGCCCTGGCGTTCTACGACCGGATCGCGCTGCTGCATCTTGGCGTCCGGCACATCTCCTGGCGTTTCATCGCCGCCTGTTCCTTCACCACCTATGCGCTGTCGCATAATATCGGCGCTTCCGTCGTTTCCGGCGCCATGGTGCGCTATCGCGGCTATTCGTCGAAGGGCCTCAAGCCGGCGCAGATCGCGATTCTCGTGGCGATCACCTCGCTCACCTTCGTCCTTGGCGAGATCCTCGTCGGCGGCGTGGCGTTGATCCTTCGTCCGCAGGCGCTCGCGCAGCTTGGCGACCTGCTGCCGGATTTTCTTACCCATGAATCGACGGCGCGGATACTCGGCGCGGGCTGTCTCGTTCTGATCGCGCTCTATGTCGGCGGTTCGGTGCTGCGCCTGCCGACACGCACGCTGTTTGGCGTGCGCATCGAATATCCGCGCTGGGACATCGTGCTGCGGCAGTTGATCGCGGCGCCGGCGGAAATTCTCGGCGCGGCGGGGATCATCTATTTCGCTTTGCCCGAAACCGGAAATCCCGGCTTCATCGTCGTCCTCGCGGTGTTCATCTTTTCGTTTTCCGCCGCGCTGGCCTCCAACGCTCCCGGCGGACTGGGCGTGTTCGAACTGGTGTTTCTGAAAAGCATGCCCGGCGCGCCGCAGGAAGGCGTGCTCGCGGCGCTTTTGCTGTTTCGCCTGCTTTACCTGCTGATCCCGCTGGGCTTCGCCATTTTCATCGTGCTGGGATTCGAAAAGCGCCGCCTTTCCGAGGCGATCCGCCATCACCAGCAACGAGCCGGGGAACAGGCGGATATTCACGCGAAAACGCGCGCCCACAGGGATTGATGGGGAACATGCGCGCGGCGCGGATTGCCGCCGGCTTCAGAGCCCCGATCCGACTGGATCAGATCGCGGCTCCAGTCTATTTTTTTTACGCGTTTTGCTAACGCGAACCGGTATCCGCTTCGCTTGAAAACGCTTCACATGCGATATTGTTGCAGGCGGGTGGTGCGCAGGCCGGCGAGCCCATGCTGGTCGATCGACATCTGCCAGGACAGGAATTCATCCACCGTCAGCGTATAGCGGCTGCAGGCTTCCTCCAGCGACAACAGTCCGCCGCGGACGGCGGCGACGACCTCCGCCTTGCGACGGATGACCCACCTTTTGGTGGAGGGTGGCGGCAGATCGGCGATGGTCAGCGGACTGCCATCGGGCCCGATGACATATTTTACCCTCGGGCGGTGGGGCTCGGTCATGCTAGATACTCACGTTACGCAAAGAACCCTGACTATGTTTCGACATTAATCCGCGCGGCTTAAGAAACGCCTAAGCCGTCGGGGTGAATTTACGCGATGATGAGATTTGGCAAGAGTATTTTCTTGCCAAATTCTTAGCGTGGCGGCGATTGTGTTTCCGTTCGGCACAGATCAAAGGCCGGCGTTAACCATCCTGTCGGCGCACGGCGAATTTTCTCAGGCGCCGCAAGCAAGGGCGCAAAACCGCGCTGTTGAGGCATATACGTTGAAAATCGGCGCAATAGTCCCTATTGAAGGGTGTGTCCGCGAGATCCCAGTTCATGAACGCCGCCGCCTCGCCACCGCTCAACAGCCTCGACCTGCCCAAGCCGCCGGGGGAAACCCGCGTGGTCGTCGCCATGTCCGGCGGCGTCGATTCTTCGGTCGTCGCCGCGCTGCTCAAGGAGCAGGGCTATGACGTGGTCGGCGTGACCATGCAGCTTTACGACCAGGGCGAGGCCGAGCATCGGCCCGGCTCCTGCTGCGCCGGCCAGGATATTTTCGACGCCCGCCAGGTCGCGGCGCGGCTCGGCGTGCCGCATTACGTGCTGGATTACGAAACGCGGTTTCGCGCCAAGGTGATCGACGCTTTCGCCCAGTCCTATGCCGAGGGCGAAACGCCGATCCCCTGCGTCACCTGCAACCAGCAGATCAAATTCGTCGACCTGTTCGACATGGCGCGCGATCTCGGCGCCGACGCGCTGGCCACGGGCCATTATATCGCCTCGCGCGCCGACGGCGCCGAGCGCGCCCTTTACCGGGCCGTGGACGGCGACCGCGATCAGAGCTATTTCCTGTTCGCCACGACGCGCGAACAATTGCGGCTGCTGCGTTTTCCGCTCGGCGAGATGAGCAAGCCGGAAGTGCGCGAACACGCCCGGCGCTTCGGCCTTGCCATCGCCGAAAAGCCAGACAGCCAGGACATCTGCTTCGTGCCGACCGGCCGTTACAGCGACATTGTCGAGAAATTGGCGCCGCAGGCCGCCCGTCCGGGCGACATTGTCCATGTCGATGGGCGCGTGCTCGGCCGCCATAACGGCGTGATGCATTACACCATCGGCCAGAGGAAAGGACTCGGACTTGGCGCGGCGGGCGCCGTCGCCGGCGAACCGCTCTATGTGGTCAGGATCGACGCCGGTCAGGCGCGCGTCACCGTGGGACCGCGTTCGGAGCTGGCGACGCGACGGGTGTTTTTGCGCGACGTCAACTGGATCGGCCCCGGCGCGTTCGACCAGGTTGCGGCGGCGGGGCTGGAAATCGCGGTGCGGGTGCGCTCGACCCGGCCGCCCGCGCCGGCGCTGCTCGAAATCAGGGACGGCGAGGTTTGCGTCGAATTCGTCGATGACGAAAGCGGCGTCGCGCCCGGCCAGGCCTGCGTGTTTTACGAGAGCGCCGCGCCGCGCGGCAGAATGCTCGGCGGGGGGTTCATCCGCAGCGCCGAATCCGCCGCACGTTTCGCGGACGCGCCGGGACAAAGGCCCGCCGTCCGCGCATGAACCAGCCCCGCCGCGAAATCGCGCAGATGGAAAATGCGCATGTCGAAGAGGCCTACGCCCGCTGGGCGCCGGTCTACGACCTCGCCTTCGCCACGATCATGGCGCCGGGACGGCGCGCCGCCGCAGCCGCGGCGCAAAGGGGCGCCGAACTCATTCTCGACGTCGGCGTCGGCACCGGTCTCGAATTGCCGCTGTTCGACGTAGGCGTAAAACTGGTCGGCGTCGATCTGTCGGAGCCGATGCTGCGCCGCGCCCAAAATCGGGTGGAGCGGGAAAAGCTGCGGCAGGTGGCGGGGCTCTGTGTGATGGACGCGACGCGGCTGGCTTTCGCCGACGCCCGTTTCGATGCGGTGGTCGCGCCCTATGTGCTCACAGTCGTCCCCGATCCGCCCGCGACGCTCGACGAACTGGCGCGGGTGGTGAAGCCCGGCGGCGAGATCGTGCTGGTCAATCATGTCGGCGCCGAATCGGGTCCGATCGCCTGGGCCGAGCGCTGGCTGGGCCAGAAATCCGCCGCGCTGGGCTGGCGCCCGGAATTTCCCTGGAGCATCTTGAGCGACTGGCTTTTGTCGCGTGACGACATGCGGCTCGTCGAGCGGCGCAAAATCGCGCCTCTGGGCTTGTTCACATTGACGCGGATCGGGCGATTGAAATGAGGCGGCGTTGCTTGACCGGCGTTCCTTGACAATCCCGGCGCCGGCGGCTTATAGACCTCCCACTTGGAGCGTGCGCGACAAGCGCTTCTTGGCGGGGTAGCTCAGCTGGCTAGAGCACGGGAATCATAATCCTGGGGTCGGGGGTTCGAGTCCCTCCCCCGCTACCATCAAGACAGCAGCGTATTCGGAAAAACCGGGACCGGCGCGAATATCAAATACTCGCGACAATCGAACCTGCGAAACCATCGAGGCCGTCTTGCCGCGCTCCGGGACCGGGGTCGCCGCCGCTCAGAAAGCGTAGCGCAGACCGCCGTTCAGCGCCCAGCCGCGGCTGCCGCCGCCGCCGACGCCATCCTGCCAGGCGAGGTCGCCATAGACGAACAGGTTTTTGGTGATCATGCCGGTGACGCCGCCGCCGGCTTGCAGCGACGTGCCGAAATGTCCGGTGAGAAAAGTCGTGTTGCCGATGTTGACCGCGGCGCCGCCCCCGATTCCCTGCAACACATTTGCCTTGAGATAGGGCGTGAACAGCTGGCCTTCGAGTGAAACAAAGGATCGGGTCAGGCGCGCGCCGCCACGAAACACGCCCTGATCGGGGCTGCCCAAACGGGCGGTAACCTTGTCGGCGTCGGTCGTCTGAGTGAAATTGAGATTCTGGAACACGAACTGCGCCTGCGGCTCTAACGCCAGCCCCTGCCAGCCGAGCGGAATGGGATAGCCCACTTCCAGCGAACCGGAAAACGACGTCCCGTTCATGCTGGTGGACCAGCCATGGGCGCCGGTCGAAACATTGCCGTTGAACCATCCGCCCGAGAAAATGGCGTCGATATACCAACCCGCCGTGGACTGCCAGGTGAGCGTGCCGGCAAAAGAATAGCTGTTGAACAGGCCGCTGCTGACGCCGTCGACCTCTTGCGGCTGGAACCATAATTGACCGAGGGTTGCGGCGACGCCGGCCCTCAGCGCGCCGCCGGCGTCGCGATAGACGATGTGATTGCCGCCGAATTGGGTCGCCCCATAGTCCTGCGTCGAATTATAGCCAAAACCCTGAAAACTGCGATCCGAGCGGTAATTGAGCAGGCTGCCGAAACCGCGGATGAAGACCTCGCCATCCCGGCTCACGCCATGGCTCTGATCGTCGCGGATCTCGCCCAGACGGCGATGCAGGCTGTCGAGATCCTGGAATCCGGCGTTGAACAGCGCGGTCGGCAAAGTGACATAGGCGGGAACCTGCGGCGCGAGTTCGGGCCGCGCGTTCGGCGGCAGCGGATCGA
Source organism: uncultured Rhodoblastus sp. (assembly GCF_903903185.1). GTDB lineage: Bacteria > Pseudomonadota > Alphaproteobacteria > Rhizobiales > Beijerinckiaceae > Rhodoblastus. The sequence goes on along the minus strand of NZ_CAIUXT010000171.1, from coordinate 20,067 downwards.
GCGGAGAAACCGGCCCCGAGGGAGTCACGTAAACGTTCTCAAGCCGGTAGTCCCATTGGCCGCCGGCATTGCCGACGAGGCTTTGCGTCGCCGAAGCCGGCCCGTTGGGCGAACCCGGCCCATAGGCGTAGAGGTGATATTGATAGGGTGTGCCGCCCGTGACATAGCCGCCCGCCAGGTTAAAGGCGCCGACCGAAGAAGCGCCCGCCACCTGGATGAGCGAGATCCCGCTATTGGCGCTCGGCGCCTGCGCGCCGGTATAGGCGCCGGAGCCGAAGGCCGCGACCGAGACCGAGGTGGCGCCGGAGGCGTTGCCAGATATGAGCAGCCGGTCGGTGGACTGGTTCGACAAAGGACCGCCGGCGTTCAAAAGGGTGTTGATCCGCACGACGCCGGCGCCGGACCCGTTTCCGTAATCGCCCTTGACGGCGAGCACGTTGCCGATGCCCGCGCCGGCGATTTGCGCTACGCCCGAATTCTGGAAATTGCCGCCGATGGTGAAAACGCCGGTTGGGCCGCCGGTAAAGGCTGCAAGGGCGTTGGCGACCGCGACCGTTCCCGCATTGGCGACATTGCCCGCGACGCCGCCATAGCCGCCCAGCGTCGCGCCGGACGCGACGTTTACGGGTCCGCCCCCCGACAGCTGGGCGGAAGGGTGCGCGGCGTCGCCGACCGCGAGCGCGCCGGCCAGCACATTGGTCGGGCCGGTATAAGGATTGACGGCGTTGAGGATCGTCGTGCCGCTTCCGATCTGGTTCACGCCGCCCGTTCCCGAAACGATTCCGGCAAAGGTCACGACGTCGGAGCGATTGAAGGCCAGCGTTCCATTATCGACGACATTGCCCAGAATGCTTCCGCTGGCCCCGCCATCGCCGAGTTGCAAGGTTCCCGCCGCTATGGTCGTGCCGCCGGCATAGGTGTTGGCGCCGGTCAGGATCACCTTGCCGGTGGAGGCCGTGCTGTCCGTCACCGTGAGGCCGCCCGCGCCGGTAATGCCTTGCGAGATCGTCGTCTGGAAACCGTTGGAATCGATGGTTCCGCCGCCGGGAAGACCGTTATTGGGGCCGTTGAGGACGATCGGGCGCGCGGCGGAGAGGTTGAAGCTGGAGAGCAGTTGCAAGGCGCCGCCATTGAAGGTCAGCGGGCCGGTCGGGGCGCCGAGCGCCGAATCGGCGCCGACGGCGACTGCGCCGACGTTGAAATAGGTTCCGCCCGAATAGGTGTTCACGCCGGTCAGGGTCACCGTGCCCACGCCGATCTTGGTGACGATGCCCGAGCCATTGATCACGCCGGCGTAGGTTCCATCATTGGGCTGAATCCCGTCCGGTGAGACCTGGTTGATGAGCAGGTCGCCATGCAGGTCGTTGATGACCGGCGGCAGACTCTGGGCGCGCGCCTCCAGGGTCGCGGCGGAATCGATGGTGACGCTGCCATTGAAATTGCTGTTGTTGCCGGTGAGCACCAGCGTGCCGCCGACGATCTCGACCGCGAGCGGGGTCGCGCCGCCGTTATTGCCGATCGAACCGGTCAGGGTCCAGGTTCCCGCGCCGGTCTTTTTCATGGTCTGAAAATTGGTGACGGAGCCCGACATCGAATCCGACGAAGTCGCGGAAGCATTGAGGGTAATGAGATTGGTGCCGCCGCCGCCATCCATGTTGCCGGTGATCGACGACCCGGGATTGAGCGTGATGGTGTCGTTGCCGCCGGCGAAAACCAGATTGCCGATGACGTGAGCCCCGGATTCGTTGATGAAATCCATGCCGACGTTGTTGAAGCTCCCGATGGCCTGGCCATTCGGGTCGGGGGTCACCTGACCGTTTCGCACGACTTGAATGGTTCCAAAATTGTCGACGAGGTTGCGCGGACTCGCCGACGTCGTGTTTTTGTTCTCGAAGAACAAAGCGGAGCTTCCTCCGCCCTGAATCAGGCCATAATTGACGATCGTGTTGCCGGCGCCGTAGGGATTGATCGCCTCGGAATTGTTCTGCGTTCCCGCAGCGATGACGGACCCGCCCGCTGCGATGAAAACAGTGCTGTTGTTGTTGAATTCGATGGTGTTGTAGCCAGTTTTATACTGCCCCGTGGCGCCGGAGCTTGAACTTGTGGTCCGCACCACCGCTCCGGGGTTGACGACGACGTTGGAATTGCTGCCGAGGCTGATCGAATTATCGTTTACGACCTGGATCTGCGCAGTGGCGTTGACGGTGGCGTTGACATAGTCGGCGTTGGGGGGAGCCGGCGGGATCAGGCCGCCTTGCCCCACGCGGCTCGTCTGGGTGCTGATGGAATCGCAGGTCACGATGGTGGGGCTTCCCGCTGCGCCGGGCGCAATAAAGCCGTTCACGCCGACGTTGCTGCACGCGGCCAGCGCCGGTTGCGATGCGGCGGCAAGGATAAGGCCGCCAAGCGGTCCCGCCCAGCAAAACAGCGGCGCCAGCCGAGAAGGGCGCGTTGCCGACCTTTCGCAGTCAACACGATACATTCCGCGTTCCGCCGCAGGCGACATTTTTTTCTCCCAAATCCTTTTCTTTTGAAGACTCTATGGCGCCCGGGACCTTTGCTCAACGTAATGTTGGCGCCTGCGCTGAAACTTGCCTTGCTGTGATGAAATTGTCACTTTTGTCGGTGCGCCGGCGCCGCCGGCCTCGATCCCCGCGCGATTTTCGCCTTTTTGTCGGCGCCTGCCGCGAAATTTCTACCCACACGTCTGAATTTAAAATTCGAGTCGATACGCGCGCAGGTTGAGCGCTTGTTTACCGCAAGGCGCCAGAATTCGCACAAAGGTTTCGCTCGACCGATCCGTTTTGCCGCCGCGCGATCCGACGACCTCCGTCCGGCGCCTCAAGCCCGGAAATTGTCGGTCAAGGAGTTTGAGAGTGTTGAGATCGAAGTCCGAGCCGGCGGAGCGCAAGGGCAAGGCGGTTGCGCCCGCGAAGCCGGCTTCGTCCGGAAGAAGCGCGGTCGCTGCCTCCGGGCGGGCGAAGCGGCCGGTTTTCTTCGATGTCGCCCTTGCCCTGGCGCTCGGCGGGGCGCTGCTGACAGGCGATTTCAGCCTGCTCGCCAATTGCGCCGCTCTGGCGCTGATCGCCGCTGCCGCGATCAAGGTCGGCGTCGCGCAGGGCCTCAACGGCAAGGCCGGCGCCGACAACGATCCCTCCGTCCTGTTCTGGGAAAAGCTCTATGTGGCGGCGAGTATCGCCATGGCGGCGGCGATCGGCTTTCTGGCCTGCGCGACGTCGATCGTCAAGACGCCGGCCAGTATCGGCATGGCCTCGGCCATCGGCGCGATCGGCTTTGCCGCGCTGGCGCCCCTGCGCGAAAGGGAACGGCCCGGAATCGTCCATCTCCAGGCGGCCCTCGCCGTCGCGCCGTTTCTCGTCGGCCTTTACTTTCGCTGGGAATTCTATTCGCCGGTGGTCGTCGCCGCGGCGCTCGGCCTCGTCTACGCCTTGGTGCAGCAGACCAGGGCGCAGACCCGAAAGGTTGTGGAGACTCAAGGGACCGAACGTCAGCTGGCGGCGGCGATGGACGGCGTGGCCCATGGTTTTGCGCTGTTCGACGCGTCGGCGCGCTTCGTCGCCGGCAACCGCCGCTTCGCCGAATTGACCGGCCTGAGCGCCAAAGCGGCGGCCGACCTCGACCTCGACGCCTGGCTTGCGGGCAAATTCGCCACAAGGCTCATGCAAAGCGACGACAGCCTGCGGCTGGTCGAGATCAGGAAGGAGGCGGTTCGCCGCCGCGCGCGCGACAGCATCGTGATGAGCCTTGCCGACGGACGCTTCTTCGAATTCTCCTTCCAGCCGATGGCGGAGGGGTTTTCGCTGCTGCTCGACGACGTCACGCGGCGGCGCGAGGCCGAGGCGCGGATCGAACGCATGGCCCGCAACGACGACGTCACCGGCCTGTCCAACCGCGTGCATTTCCGTGAAAAACTCGAAGCTGCGATGGCGCGGGGCCGCGACGATTCCGGTTGCTTCGCGGTGATGATGATCGATCTCGACCGGTTCAAGCAGGTCAACGATTCGCTCGGCCATCCGGTCGGCGACAAACTCTTGAAGCGGGTCGCCGAGAGGTTGCAGAATCTGGCCCAGATCGACGATTTCGTCGCCCGGCTCGGCGGCGACGAATTCGTGGTGCTGCGCACCGGCGACCGCGACGACGCCGGCGCTTTCGCCGCCGAGGCGGTCGAGACCTTGAGTCAGCCTTATCTGATCGATGGCGACAAGCTGACCATCGGCGCCTCCATCGGCGTCGCCATGGCGCCGCAGGACGGCGCCAATGGCGACGAACTGATCCGGGCGGCAGACATGGCGCTTTACGCCGCCAAGGACGCGGGGCGCGGCGCCTTTCGTTTCTTCGAAACCGCCATGGCGGAAAAGGCCCGCCGCCGCCAGCAGATCGAATCGGACCTGCGCGTCGGCATCGGGCGCAACGAGCTGGAAGTCTGGTATCAGCCCATCGTCAGCATCGCCCGTCGCCGCATCTGTTGCTGCGAGGCGCTGGTGCGCTGGCGCCATCCCAAGCAGGGGATGATATCGCCCGGCGAATTCATCCCCATCGCCGAGGAATCGGGGCTCGTCGCGCCGCTCGGCGAATGGGTGCTGCGGCAGGCCTGTATCGACGCCAAATCCTGGCCGAGGGAAGTCGCTCTGGCGGTCAATTTCTCCGCCGTGCAATTCGGGCGCGGCAATCTGGTCGAAATGGTCAAGAGGGTGTTGCGCGAGACCAAGTTTCCGGCGGCGCGGCTCGAAATGGAAATCACCGAATCGGTGCTGATGAACGACGCCGATTCGGTGCTGGCGGCGCTCGACGAATTGCGCGATCTCGGCGTGCGCGTGGCGCTCGACGATTTCGGCACCGGCTATTCCTCCTTGTCCTATCTGAGCCGGTTCCGGCCCGACAAGGTCAAGATCGACCAGACCTTTGTGCGCGACATGGCAATGAACGGCGCGGCTTTGGCGATCATCAAGGCGGTCAAGGCGCTGGTGTTCGAACTGGGCGTGGATATGCTGGTCGAGGGCGTCGAAACCCTCGACCAGCTCGACATCTTGCGCGAGAACGGCGCCGATGAGGCGCAGGGCTTTCTGTTCAGCAAGCCGCGCCCGTCGCGCGAAATCGCCCAACTGGTCGCCGATCCCGCGCAATTGATCCGGGGCCGCAAACTGATCCTGCCGCCCTGCGCGCCCTGGATGAAACGCTACGAACGCGTCAGCCCGGCGGTGGTGCGAACCAGCCTGCATTGAGACGCAGTGGATCTCCTGCGGGCTGGATGTGTGCTGTCGCCGAATTGGCAGCGGCTAACGGGAGGTGTGCGGTCCAGCGCAACCCACAGAGCAAGCCCGTGGCCCCACGGTAATCCCGTCATCTTCGGCCGTAATCTGATGCGCCTTTACCATGCATCATTCGTAGCGCCGGCCTTCTCTTACCGGTGAAACATTCCCGACGAAGAACAAAAAGCTGACCGCCAAAAAGCTGGCGATCAAACCGGCCAGCACAATGACAAGCAAGGGTAGCTTGAACACTGCAATCGCCAAATAAGCCGACTCTCCGAGCGCGGCGAGAAAACCAAAACAAACACCTAAAAGAATGGCCAAGCGGATGACTATGTCGGACATAGCATGTGCCTCCCGTTGCGCGAATCAGTATATAACATAAATCGAGTTGATGCCAACAGTATTTATGCCAGCGATCCCGCCGATATATTGCACCGCAATATTTCATTTCTTGCTCTGTGTCTATTTGTGTTGACGTCAATCTTTCTTGACAGCGTTGTTTTCAAACCCGTCAAGCATTCCGGCCAATCCGGTGTCGCCTTTCTAAATCCCCAAATCGCAAGAATGCCGCCAACGCCCCCCGAATCCTCGCGTCGCGCGTTTGGGCGGAGCAGGGCGGATCGGCCCGCTCGCGACGACGACCAATTGTCCCGGATTGCCAAAGCCTCGTGCAAATCGCCAAAAATGCTGTAGACCGTCCCCGGAACGCGGCTTTTTGATCGGGACGGGCGGATGAAGCGGGAATGCGACGACCTTTTTCTGGACGAGCTTGAGGTCATTATTCCCAATCTGAGCGCGCGCTATTCCGGCGGCACGGCGGTCAACCGCACCATTGCGCCGCTGATCGCCCAGCGCTGCAACGCCGCCTGGCTCGGCGTCGACCGGCCCGACGGCATCAGGGGATTGGCCTGGGGCGATCTTCTGCGCTTGCGTTTTCGCGCCCCGAAAAATCACGCCTTCCGCATTTTCCATGCGCGCCGCAATGTCGAAATGCTGGCCGGACTGGCGCTCAAGGCGCTCGGCTTCAAAATCAAACTGATTTTCAATTCCGCCGCGCAGCGCCGTCATTCGCGCTATACGAGGTTGCTGCTGGCGAAAATGGACGCGATTGTCGCCACCAGCGAAATCGCCCAAAACTTTCTCGAATTTCCCTCGACAATCATCCATCACGGCATCGACGTCGAAACCTATGCGCCGCCCGCCGACCGGCTAAAAGCCTTCGCGGCATCGGGCCTGCCGGGCAAATATGGAATCGGCGTGTTCGGCCGGGTGCGCAAGCAGAAGGGCGTCGATCTGTTCGTCGAATCGATGATCCGGCTTTTGCCGCGCCATCCCGACTTCACCGCCGTGGTGATCGGCCTGACCACCGCCGACAACCGCGCCTTTCTCGAAAGTCTGAAAAGCCAGGTCGCGCGGGCGGGGCTGGAAAAGCGCATTCTGTTCCTTGGCGAATTGCCGATCGAGGAAGTGCCGCTCTGGTACAAGCGCATCTCGATCTATGTGTTTGCCTCGCGCATCGAGGGTTTTGGCCTGACCATGCTGGAGGCCATGGCGGCGGGAAACGCCGTGGTGGCGACGCGCGCCGGCGCCGCTGAAATCGTCATCGAGGACGGCAAGAGCGGCGTGCTGGCGCCGACGGGCGACGTCGAGGCGCTGGTCGCTTCGATCGAGCCGCTGATGTGCGAGCCGGAAAAGGCTTTGCGGATCGGCGAAAAGGCGCGGGAAGTGGTGTTGCGGGATTTCAATCGCGAACGCGAGGTCGATGAGATCGTCGGCGTCTACCGCAAGCTTTGGGACGCGTGAGAGGTCACGCGTATTCGTCCTGCTTCTTGCCCATAAGCCGCTTGAACGCCGCCGAAATCTGGTGGCGCAACATGGCGACGCGGCGGTCGCCCTCCGACGTCACCCAGTTGAACTGGATGACGCGGCGTTCGCCCTCATAGGGCAGGTGGCCGTGCCAGGAATTCTCGGACCGCTTGAAAGCCAGCAGGGTTCCGGCGGCAGGCGGCACTTCCATGATCGGGTCGTCGAGGCCAGCGTTGGATTTCAGCAGCCGCAGCCTGCCGCCGGAATGTTCCCACTCCGGGTTCATGTAGATCAGGATGGTGATGATCTTGCTTTTGGTGTCGGTGTGGATGCGGCCGTCCTTGGCCGCGCAACGGCCGCGCACCGTCACCGTATGCGGGCGCCCGGTCAGGTCCACGCTGAATTTCTCTTCAAAAGCGGCGCGAAATTCGTCCGACGCCAATTCGTCGAGGAATTGCTGGAAGGCGGGGCCGAAGCTGAGTTGCGCGACCGGAAAACTGCCGCTCTCGGCGATTTTGGGATAGTCGCGGTTGATCGCCTCGCAGGCCTCGGGGGTGAGGAAGTTCGGCACGGTCAGAAACTCGAACGGCGCGCGGGTCAGCGCAACGGCCTTGAAAGAATCGAGGTCAAGATAGCGTAACGTCATTGCGAGCTTCTCCCCGACCCGGCGCTTTCGAGGCCGGGTTTATATTCCCCTCGCCCCGGCCTGTCAAAAAAGCCAGAAAAATCCAACACTTTCATATCGTTGCCTTCAACCCCGGGCGCTCCATCAGCCGGGTCGCCAGCGCATCGAGTTGCGGCGCGATTTCGGCGGCGCGTCCATGCAGGACATGGTCGAAAGGCTGCTCATTGAGCCCCGGTTCGGATTCGAGATTGGACAGAATCGAAGTCGCGGGACAGCGCCGGGCGATTTCCGCGATCGGCAACACCGCGCCGGAGGTGCCGATCACCACGAGCACGTCGTCGCGGGTCAACGCGGCGAGACGACGCCACATTTCGCCATAGAGCGGCGCCGGTTCGCGGAAAAACACCACATTGGGCTTGACCCCGTGTACGCCCTGGCATTGCGGGCAGCGGTCCCGGGCGGGGTCGAATTTAGAATAGCCGATGTCCCATTGCGCCCCGCATTCGAAACAGCACATCGAGGTCAGACGGCCATGGACATGCAGCACGTCCTGGGCGCCCGCGCGTTCGAACAGGTCATCGACATTCTGGGTGATGAGGTCGGCGGCGAAACGTTTTTGCCAGGAGACCGCGAGAAAATGCGCCGGGTTCGGCGCGACCTCGGCCAATTGCTCGCGGCGGCGCGAGTAGAATTCATGGACGAGATCGAAATATTCTTCCCAGCAATCGAAATTGCAAACCTGATCGGCGTCATATTGCGCCCAGAGGCTGCGGTCGCCCGACGTCCGGAAGGTGTCCAGCCCCGAATCGGCGGAAATTCCGCTGCCGCTGAGCACAACGAGCTTTCGCATCGGGGGCCGGTCTCCTTGATTGGCAAGGCGCGGTAAAGCCGAAAGCCGGCGCGCGCTCACCGCCAGAACGGTTTGATCCGCTTGAAATCCTTCCAGTCCTGCGCCAGTTCCTCGTCGGCCAGCAGGGCGCCGCGCGCGTACCAGCCGGTGACGAGGCCGGCGGCGCGCGCGGCGCCGCTGTCGTGAAGCCCGCTCAAAAAATGATCGGCGCTCGACGCGTCATTATGGGCGCCGAGCACGTTCTGCAACCGCGCCGTCGCGCGGATGAAACTGGCGGGATTGCGGACATGGGCGAAAACGGGTGCGAAGAATTCCGCGCCATAGCGCAGGTTTTTCAGCGCGATGCGCGCCTGGTGGCGCGCCTCGTCGGGCAATTGGCTCAGATTCTTGCCGCGCTGCAAGACGCGTTTGTAAAGCCGCTCCAGCGCCTCCCCGGCGAAAACGTCGATTGGGCGGGTCAGGACCGACAATTCCTCGCCGGAAAGCGCATTGCGCCAGCCACGCCGCGCGACGAAGGCGCTGAGTTGCAGCACGAAAATCGTCGGGCGTTTTGCTGCGAGCAAGGCGCGCGCCTGCCGGTAACCCTCGACGCGCCGCTGCTCCAGCGCGTCGAGCAGCGGCGAAAAATCTTTGCCGTCGCCGAAATGCGCCAGCGGGCCGTCCTCGATCAGTTCGCGCAAGGCGTCGCAATCGCGCGCCGGCCCCAAAATCGTGGCGAGTTCGCGGGCCTCGGCGCGGAAACGTTCGAATTCGGCGCTGGGGATGGCGCGCTTGAACATGGCGAGCGCCGAGCGCAGCCGCCGCAGCGCCACCCGCATCTGATGGATGGATTCGGGGTCTTCGCTGTCGCGCAACGCCGCCCAATTGGCGAGGAAATGGTCGCAGCAGCCAAGAACGATTTGCGCCACGGCCTCGTCCAGTATGATTTCCCGCGGCAGGGCGGCCGGGCGCATCTTCACCGGCGCAGCGACGGCGCCGAGGGCAAAATGACAGGCCCGCTCCGCCTTGCTGACGATATCGACAACCAGCGGCAGGCTGTCGGCGAGAATCGCGGCGAATTCGTAAAGATCCCGCGCCTCGCCGGATTTCAGCTCCAGTTCGACCTCGCGCAGCGGCAGGCGGCGTTCGCCGACGACGACGACGCCATCGTCGATGGCCGCTTCGATTCCGGCGCCGCCAAAGCGCAACTCCCGCGCTACCCGCATAACCCTGGTTTCGTATCGGGGTTCGAGCGGGGCGTCGCCAATCAGGTCGCGCAGGCGCTCGGCCAGGTCGCCATCGAGCAGCGACAGGTCCGGCTGGAGTTTCTTGACGCCAAACTCGATTTCGCCGCGCGCAAAACTCCCCTCGCAGGCGTCCGCCTGCCATTTGAGCGTCATCACCGGGGCGGCGCGACCGCTTCGCCGCACGCGCAGGGCGATGCGGTTGCGATGCAAAATCCAGTCTGGCGTGTCGAAATAGACCGAGGTCAGCTTGCGGCCGGGCGATTTGTCTGCGCTCGCCAGCAGCGGCGAGGCGAGCGCGGCGGCAAGGCCCGCCGGATCGGCTCGGAACTTGATTTCGACTTCGCGCGCGCTTGCCGAGGGTTTTTCGGCTTCGGCGGCGGTGTCTTTCGCGGCGGCGTCATCGGCGCCGCCTTGTTCAGCCGCGCCGTCGGCGCCGGCGTCAACCTGGGTCGCCGGGCGCGGCGTCGAGGGCTCCGTTCGAATCAAGACGGGATCAATCCCTGTGGGCGCGGCAGGTCCAGCCTTGGGTCGGCCTGACGCGGGAGAAGCGGGAGACGCTTTCCTTATGGCTTCATTCTAGGACAATTCGATAAAAAAGGCGCTGAATTTTGTCTCTCCCGCCAAGTTCTTCCACCAAGTTTTTGCGTCAAGCGCTTCTCTCAATTCCCATGCCCTCGCCGCAAACGCGCCGCGCCGATCCGGTTTCCGCCGCGCGCCTCAGCCTGGAAAATCCAGCACGCCGGCCTGTCCGCCGAGGGTTCCGAACACCATTCGGGCGCCCTTGGCGTCGAAAGCCAGCGCGGCGATGGCGTCGCGCTCGCCCTCGGCGCGGCGCACCAGAATTTCCGCGCCGTCGCCCAGTCGCACCAGCAGAATCCAGCCATCGTCATAGCCGATGGCGACAACCGGCGCTTTGGGGTGGAAAGCGACGGCCGTGACGAGCACGTCGGGACGCACGCCGCATTCGCGCGGCGCCTGGCCCATCGGTCCTTCCTTGCCGGAAAACGGCCAGACCACGCAGGCGTCGGCGCCGGAAGTGGCGAGCCAGCCGCCATCCTGCGACCACGACAGCGAACGGCTCTTGGCCGGATAGCCGGACATGCGCATGTCCTTCTTGTCCGTGAGGCGCCAGCCGTGCAGCATGTTTTCCTGCATCGAGGTGACGACAAACCGCCCGTCCGGCGCGACGGCGGCGTCGAGATGCGAGCCTTTCCAAAGCAAGACTTCCGGCGCGGCGGCAATGTTGGGAAACCAGAGGCTCGCGCCGTTATAATGGGCGATGGCGAGGCGATAGCCCTTGGGAAAAAAGGCGAGGCCGCGCACGGTGGAGGGCGCCTGCCATTCCCTGATTTCGCCCCTTGCGTCGCGGGCGCGGACCGATTTGCCGCGCGACCAGGCCAGCGCGCCGTCGTCGCGACAGGCGAGGGCGTCGATCCAGCCCTTTTCCCGCGCCAAAGTTTCGCTGGCGCCGTCGGCGTCGGTGGCGACGACTTTGCCGTCGTCGCCGCCGGTATAAAGTTTTTTGCCGTTGCCGGCGGCGACGAGAATGGCGGCGTCGTCATGGGCGGAGACAAGGCGTCCGCCGCCTGTGTCGGCCAGCAGCACCGAACCGTCCGTCAAAGCCAGAGCCGGCGTGCGGCCCAGGAAATGCGCGGCGACGACGCCGGCCTTCACCTCGATGGGGGTGACGTATTGGGTCAGCGAGGACGGGGTCAGGGAGGAGGGACTCATCGAGAAAAAATCCAAATCGGCGGGAGTTCAGGCGACCCGCTCGCAGGCGCCGGCGGAATCGTCGAAAGCCTGGATCAGGCGGCGGGCGCGGCCGAGATTTTCCGGGCCGAGCGCCGCTTCGGCCGGCCCCCAGGCGATTTTCTCGCGCGCCAGCAACAGGCAGTCGGGGAAATGCGCGCGCACGAGGTCATAATCGTGCAGCACCGCGACGATGGTGCGGCCCTCGCCATGCCATTGCGCGATCAGGCGCAGGAGATCGCTCACCGTGCGCTCGTCGATCGCCGCGAAAGGCTCGTCGAGCAGGATGATCGGCGCGTCCTGCAGCAGCAGCCGCGCGAACAGCAGGCGCTGCGCCTGCCCGCCCGACAGCGCGCCGATCGGGCGCCGCTCGAAGCCCGACATGCCGACGGTTTCGAGCGCGTCGCGGACGCTTTGTTCGTCGGCGCGCGTCATGCCGCCGAACAGCCCGATGCGCCGCCACAGGCCCATCGCGGCCATGTCGAAAACATCGATCGGAAAGCCGGCGTCGATCTGCGCCGCCTGAGGCAGATAGGCGATGTCGCGCGGCCGCGCGGCGCCGAAATCGATGGACCCGCCCATCGGCTTCAAGACCCCTGTCAGGGCTTTGAGCAAAGTCGATTTGCCGGCGCCATTGGGACCGCAGACCGCCAGCAGCGCGCCCGGCGCGATCTCGCCGTCGAGATGGTGCACGGCGGGATGGCGGTCGTAGCCAAGCGTCAGATTGCGCAACCGGATGGTCTTGTCGGTCATGACAGCGCCCAATAGACGCCGGCCCACAGGGCGGCGACGGCTAACGACACAATCGCCAGCCTTTGCGCGGCGGACAGACGCAACAGCGAAAACGCGGCGGCCTTGCGCCCCCGCGCCTCGTGGCTGTGCGCATGGTGTTCGGCGCGCATCTGGCTGCTGCTCCCGCCTGGATTTTTTTCCCGTTCAGAACGGATGATATTGGAAAATCCAGGTTTCCGACAGGACCTTGTCGCCGAGCTTCAGGAAGGCCCGCAATTCGACGGGATCCTTGCCTTCGATATTGCCGAGGTCGAATTGCGCCCGCCAATGGCCGGGGACATCGTCGGGCGCGGCCTCAAGGAAACGGTAATTGCCGAAAGTGCCGCGCGAGGCGGAGACTTCCAGTTCCGGCTTGGTGCCCTTGGGCAGGTCGGACAGGCCGCCGCCGAGAAACTCGATCATGAATTTCCTGAAGCCCTTGGGGCGGGGCTGGCCGGCCTGGCCGCCATTGCCAAGGCGCGTGGCGACGACGCGGGCGAGCCCGCTCGGAAAGGGCTCTTCGGCCTGCCAATAGAGCCGGTAGGAGAAATCGAACACGGAGCCCGCGGCGGCGGGCTCGGCGGGAACCCACATGGCGACGATATTGTCGTAGATCTCGTCGTCGGTCGGAATTTCGACGAGATGGATCGACCCCTTGCCCCAATCGCCCTTGGGTTCGACCCAGACCGTCGGCCTCAGATCGTAGCGGACGCCATCGAGATAGTGATCGAAGTTACGGTCGCGCTGCGAAAGGCCGAAGCCCTTGATATTATTGTCAACGAAAGCCGAGGCCATGACGCGCGGCGGATTGTTGAGCGGGCGCCAGAGCCGTTCGCCGGCGCCTGTCCACAAGGCCAGCCCGTCCGAATCGTGCACCTCGGGGCGCCAGTCCGCCCCTTCCGGCTTGCGGGTCTCGGAAAACCAGTACATCGAGGTCAGAGGGGCGACGCCGAACCGCACGATACTGCCGCGCAGGAAAAGCTGGCTGTCCACGTCGATCTCGACATGTTTCAGACGGCGCATGAGGAAGCGGAAGGCGCCTACGATGGCGGGCCCTTCCAGCAAGGCGTGGACGATCACACCGTCTTCGGTTTCCGGGCCGATATAGACCCGGGTGAAATCGGGAAACTCCTCGTTGCGCCCAGCGACCCATGTGTCGAGCGCGACCCCGCGCGCAGAAAGACCCGGCTGATGAAATTCGCCGATGGTGCGGAAATAGGAGGCGCCCAGAAAGGATGCCCAGTCCGCGCCGCCGTCCTTGCGCCAGTCGATCGGCCCGCCCTTGGGCTCGTGCACGCGAAAGCCGGCGAACCCGGCATTGGCGGGCAGTTTGCGCGCCAGCGAATCCGCCGGCATGTCGAAATAGGACGGGTCGTAGAGGATTTCGCGCGACTGGCTCCCGTCAACGCGGAACATGCGCACCGGTTTTTTGAAGAACAGGCCGAGATGATAGAATTCGACCGGGAAACGCTCCGGCCCCTCGGCATAAAGGGCAAAGTCCGGCTTGTAATGGATTTTGCCCCAGACGTCGTAGTCGAGCTTTTCGATCAGCTCCTTGTCCGCGGAAACCCTTGGCTCGAACGGCTGTCCGACGAGTTTTTTCGCTTCCGCCTTCAGGGCGTCGAAGGAAAAGGGCGCGACGGGTCCGTATTTGAGGCCGGGCGTGGCGGCGACGGCGCCTGAACCGCCGGCGACGATCCCGGCGGCGGCGGCAAAGGTGAGCGATTGGCAGAAATGGCGGCGATCGACAGGATTCGGCATGAGGCGGATTCTTTTTGCGTCAGGCGAAGGGGGGCGGGAAATCAGTTCCGGAAAGGCTCATGGGCGACAGCCGCGCGCATGAAATAATACAGGCCGACGAAACCTATCGCGATAAACACCGCTTCGAACGCGTGGCCGACGGTGGGGCCGAGTTGAAACAGGCCGCCGAGCGCCCAGCCCGCCGCCCAGGAGGCGCCGACGAGTTCCGTGCCGACGAGAATCGCCAAAGCGATCAGCGTCCGCGCATTGGTCCAGTTGATGGGTTTTTGTTCCGCCAAGGTCATGTCTCTGTGTGAAGCAAAAGGTCTAAACCATCGAGGCGCGCGGCGCAATCGGGCCTTAAGCGCGTTTTCGAGCCAGGCGGGCGCCGGTTTGCGTGAGGAAAAAGTTCAAAAAAACGCGAGGATCGGACGCGTCAGGCGAACCGATGTTCCCTGGACGCGGGCCAACAAGGTTATCCTGCGTCGCGGCGCTTGTCGCGGCGCGCATTTTGGGGCAGAACAGCGCGCCAGTTTGCCGCCGGGGGGCGTCATCCTGCCGGCCGACAGGTGTGGCCGGGGGATGGCTCGAGCCGACCGGCAAGGCGGCGCCCGTCCGATTGAACGGCGCCGTCTTGCGCCCGAATCGTTCCGATGGGAAAGGTTCGGATTATTTTTCAACCGGAGCTTCGAGCCTGAAAATGGTCCATTTCAAATCCCTCTTCACCGGTGCGCGTCGCGCCGCCCTCGTTGTTACGTTGTGCGCCTCGGCGCTGGCGCTCGGCCAAGTCCAGGCTTCGGCGAAAGTGCTGGCGACGGTCAATGGCGCCGATATCACCGACGCCGATCTCGCCACCGCGCGCGACGACGTCGGCTCGACCCTGCCCAAGCAGATGAACGACGCGGCGCGCGACAAGGCCTTGCTCGATTATCTGATCGACGTGAAACTGGTCACCCAGAAAGCCATCGCCGACAAGCTCGACGCGACCCCCGATTTCCAGAAGAAGCTCGCCTATTTCCGCGAAAAACTGCTGATGGAGAGCTTTCTTGGCGTCATCGCCAAGAGCAGCGTGACCGAGGCGGCGATGAAGGCGACCTATGACGAGGCCGCCAAGGCGCAGAAGCCGGAAGTCGAAGTTCACGCCCTGCATATTCTGGTTCCCACCGAGGAAGAGGCCAAGACCGTCGAAAAGCGCCTCAAGGCCGGCGAGGATTTCGGCAAGCTGGCCGACCAATTGTCCAAGGATCCCGGCTCGAAGGGCGGCGATCTCGGCTTCTTCACCCGGGATCGCATGGTGCCGGAATTCGCCGACGCCGCCTTCAAGCTCAAGGCGGGCGAAGTGTCGGACCCGGTCAAGACCCAGTTCGGCTGGCATGTGATCAAGGTGCTCGAAGTCCGCGAGCGCGGCTTCCCGCCGATGGATCAGGTCAAGGACCAGCTCGAACATTTCGTCGCGCAGAAGGCGCAGAGCGAGGCCATCGTCAAGTTGCGCGAAGGCGCGAAGATCACGCGCGCCGACGAACCGGCGCCGGCTGAGCCCGCCAAGCCTACCGTCGTCCCGAAGAAGTAAGTTTTTCGCCCCGCGACTATAAATTTCAAGGGAAGCCCCGCTTCGGCGGGGCTTTGCTTTGCGTGCCGGGATCGCCCCCGGATGTTGCGGCGCCAACATGCGTTCGAGCATGGCCTGCGCGAGCGCCGCGCGATTTTCGTCTCCGCGTCGTCAAAGCGTCTTGACGCCGCGGCATGGACCGACGCAAATCCCGCGTGATCGAAACGTCAGGACAAAGCCATGGCCGCCGCCGCTCACGTCTCTCCGCTTGCGCCGAAAAATTTCGCCGAACTGCCGGCCATCGACGGCGTGCGGCTGGCGACCGGCGCGGCGGGCATTCGCTACCAGGGTCGCACCGACGTGATGCTGGCGGTTTTCGAAAGGGGCGCCTCGGTCGCCGGGGTGTTCACCACCTCCAAATGCCCCTCGGCGCCGGTGGACTGGTGCCGGAAGAACCTTCACCATGGCATGGCGCGCGCTTTGGTGGTCAATTCGGGCAACGCCAACGCCTTCACCGGCAAACTCGGGCGGGAAGCGACGGAATTGACCGCGAAATTGGCCGCCAGGGCGGTCGGCGCCGACGAGGACGAGATTTTCCTCAGCAGCACCGGGGTGATCGGCGAACCGCTCGACGCGACGAAATTCGAAGGCGTGCTCGACGAGCTTGCGGCGCGGGCGCGTCCCGAAGGGTGGCTCGACGCGGCAAAGGCGATCATGACCACCGACACTTTTCCCAAAGTCGCCACGGCGCGCGCCAGAATCGGCGCGGTCGAGGTGACGATCAACGGCTTCGCCAAGGGCGCGGGCATGATCGCCCCGGACATGGCGACGATGCTGGCCTATGTCTTCACCGACGCCGCCATTTCGCCGGAAGCGCTGCAAAAGCTGCTGACGAGCGGCGTGAAGGGCTCGTTCAATTCGGTGACGGTGGACAGCGACACGTCCACCTCCGACACCTTGCTGCTTTTCGCCACCGGCGCCGCGGAAAAGCGCGGCGCCAAAAGGATCAGGAAGGCCGACGACAAGCTTTTGCGCGATTTTGCCGACAAGCTCGACGCGCTGCTGCTCGATCTGGCGCAACAGGTGGCGCGCGACGGCGAAGGCGCGCGCAAATTCGTCGAAGTGCAGGTTTTCGGGGCGCAAAGCGACAAGGCGGCCAAAAAAATCGCCTTTTCCATCGCCAATTCGCCGCTGGTCAAGACGGCGGTGGCCGGCGAGGACGCCAATTGGGGCCGCGTCGTCATGGCGGTCGGCAAGGCGGGCGAAAAGGCCGAGCGCGACCTGTTGTCGATCTGGTTCGGCGACATCCGCGTCGCCCATCAAGGCCTGCGCGATCCCAATTACGACGAGGCGGCGGTGTCGGCGCTGATGAAACAGGACAAGATCGTGATCCGGGTCAATCTCGGCCTCGACAAGGGCAAGGCGAAAGTCTGGACCTGTGACCTGACCAAGGAATATATCGCCATCAACGGCGATTACCGGTCTTGAAGGCGGGGCGGCGCGAATGAAACTGCTGCTCGTTGTCGCCGTCGCCCTGATCGACGCCGACGACCGGATTCTCGTCGCCCAGCGCCCGCCGGGCAAGCAACTGGCCGGTCTTTGGGAATTTCCCGGCGGCAAGGTCGATGTGGGCGAGCGGCCCGAGGCCGCGCTGATTCGCGAATTGCGCGAGGAACTCGGCATCGAGGTGAAGGAAGCCTGCCTCGCGCCGCTGACTTTCGCCAGTCATGCCTACGAGGATTTTCATCTTTTGATGCCGCTTTACGTCTGTCGCCGCTGGCAGGGACTGGCGGCGCCGCGCGAGGGCCAGGCGCTCAAATGGCTCCACGCGAGGCAATTGCGCGATATTCCCATGCCGCCGGCCGACGCGCCGCTGATTCCCTCGCTGATCGACCTGTTGCCCGGATCTGGGCGCCATGGCGGTTCATAAACCGTTCAGGTCGCAAGGATTAATTCATATTTTGCAACGCAGCATTGAAGATTGCGCTTTTGTTCTACTTGCCTTTTTTGCGGGAAATGACGGTGTTAGCATTTGTGACAAGATCGGGACAAAAAAAGAGATCGATAATTTACCCAAACTTGGGGCTTGATCTTTTTGCTGCATTGCAGCATAATTCGGGTAAGGGAAACGTTCGGGAGGCAGGGTGCAACAGCGGCTCTACGCCGCGGAAAGACAAGGAACAACCACATGGAACATTCGATGATCCATGGCGGCGTCATACGCAGGTTATGGCCTGCCGATCTTCCCGCCTTTCGGGAGCACCTTCTGCGACTCGACACTCAAAGCAGGTTCGACCGCTTTGCGATGGCGGTCAATGATGCGTTTCTGGTTCGCTATGCCGAGCGGTGTTTCGGTATCGACGACGTCATCTATGGGTATTATGTCGATGGGACGATGCGCGGCGCCGGCGAATTGCGGGCGGTGGGCAATAACATCATCGGCGGTTCGGTCGAAGCGGCGTTCAGCGTCGAAGAGGCGTGGCGGCGTCGCGGCGTCGGCACCGAATTGATGTCGCGCATCGTGCGCGCGGCCCGCAACCGTCGCGCCGACGCGCTCTACATGTCGTGCCTTGCGCGCAATGTCGCAATGCAGGCGCTGGCGCGCAAGTTCGAGGCCGACCTGCGTTTCGAAACCGACGATCTGACCGGCAGGATGGTGGCGCGCGGACCCTCCGCCGCCACGGTCTGGGGCGAATTCGCCGATAATGCGACGAGTTTCGCCACGGCCATGCTGGACTTGCAGACCCGGGTGTTCTCGCTCCAGCCCCGTGCGTAACAATTCTCCGTTCGCTTCGGCGACGGGACTCGCAGTTTAGAAAAGCGCGCCGCGAGAAAGGCGCGCTTTTTTTAATGAATTGCGTCATTTTCCAACAGGGCGTTATTGCGGGCGAAGCGAAACAACGCGCCGGTTTGGTCCGGCGCGCTGGTTTTTTTGACAATGGGGCCGGCGCTTCAGATCTGGCGCGAAATCATCATGTTCTTGATTTCGGTGATCGCCTTGGCCGGGTTGAGGTTTTTCGGGCAGGCGCGGGCGCAATTCATGATGGTGTGGCAGCGATAGAGCCGGAACGGGTCTTCGAGATTGTCGAGCCGCTCGCCCGTCGATTCGTCGCGCGAATCGATGAGCCAGCGATAGGCCTGCAGCAGCGCGGAGGGGCCGAGATAGCGGTCGCCGTTCCACCAGTAGCTCGGGCAGGAGGTCGAGCAGCAGGCGCAGAGGATGCACTCATAGAGTCCGTCGAGTTTCGAGCGATCCTGAGGCGATTGCAGCCATTCCTTTTCCGGCGCCGGGGTCTGCGTCTTGAGCCAGGGCTCGATCGCCGCGTGCTGGGCGTAGAAATTGGTCAGATCGGGCACCAGATCCTTGACCACCGACATATGCGGCAGCGGATAGACCTTGACCGGCGCCTTGGCCTCGTCGATCGCCAGGGTGCAGGCGAGCGTGTTGGTTCCGTCGATGTTCATCGCGCAGGAGCCGCAAATGCCTTCGCGGCACGAGCGGCGCAGGGTCAGGGTCGGATCGATGCTGTTCTTGATATAGAGCAGGGCGTCGAGCACCATCGGTCCGCAATCGTCGCGATCGACATAATAGGTATCGATCGACGGGTTGCGACCGTCGTCCGGGTTCCAGCGGTAGATCTGGAATTCCGTCACGTTGTTGGCGCCGGCGGGTTTGGGCCAGATCTTGCCCTTGCCGACCACGGAATTTTTTGGCAGTGCGAGTTCGACCATTGGGCTTGCTCTCTCACTTTTCACCCTTGCCGGGCGAAAGAACGCTTCAAAGGGGCATTTTAAAAAACCCCTGCCGGGAAAAAACTCAGTACACGCGCGCTTTCGGCTCGATGTAGCTGACTTCGTCGGTCATGGTGTAATTATGCACCGGTCGGTAATCGATCGTCACCGACTTGGCGGCGTCGTCGATGGTCGCCAACGTGTGTTTCATCCAGTTGGCGTCGTCGCGGTCGGCAAAATCCTCGCGGGCGTGGGCGCCGAGCGATTCCTTGCGGTTGTTGGCGCCATCCATCGTCACCACCGCCTGGACGATCAGATTGTCGAATTCCAGCGTCTCGACGAGGTCGGAATTCCAGATCAGCGACCGGTCGGTGACGCGCACGTCGTCGCGGGCCTTCCAGACGTCGTGGATCAACTTCGAGCCTTCTTCGAGCACGTCGCCGGTGCGATAGACCGCGCAATTGTTCTGCATCACCTTCTGCATCCGCAGCCGCAGCTCGGCGGTCGGCGTGCCGCCCTTGGCGCGGCGGTAATGGTCGAGGCGCGACAAGGCGAGATCGGCGGAATTTTCCGGCAGATTGTCCTGGGTCGCGCCGGGCTTGACGATTTCGGCGGCGCGCAGGCCGGCGGCGCGGCCGAACACCACCAGATCGATCAGCGAATTGGAGCCGAGGCGATTGGCGCCATGGACCGAGACGCAGGCCGCCTCCCCGAGCGCCATCAGGCCGGGAACGACCACGTCGGGG
>NZ_CAIUXT010000170.1 GCF_903903185.1 uncultured Rhodoblastus sp. | reverse complement strand
GTGATCGTGGCGATCAACAAGGACGAGGACGCCCCGATCTTCCAGGTCGCCGACTATGGCCTCGTCGCCGATCTCTATGCCGCCCTCCCCGAACTCGACGCCGAACTGGCGAAGGTCGGACGTTAGACTAGATGCGTCGGCGGCGATTGTGACCTATGATCCCGCCAACTTTAAAGAACCGCTCGGGAATGGTCATGGCTTTTGAAATTCGCAAGATCGGCGTCATCGGCGCGGGACAGATGGGCGGAGGCATCGCCCAGGTCAGCGCGCTCGCCGGATTCGACGTCGTCCTGAACGATCTGTCGGAAGATCGGATCGAAGCGGCGATAGCCCGGATCGACGCCAATCTCGCCCGCCTGATCGAGCGGGACGCCCTGACCGCGGCGGAGAAAAGCGCCGCTTTGGCGCGCATCAAGGCCTCGACCGATTTTGCGGCCCTGTCCGACGCCGATCTGGCGATGGAGGCGGCGGCGGAAAACGAGGAGATCAAGCGCAAGATCTTCAGCACTCTCTGCGCTTTTCTCAAAAAGGACGCGATCATCGCGACCAATACTTCGTCCATATCCATCACGCGCCTGGCCTCAATCACCGACCGGCCGGGTCGCTTCATCGGCATTCATTTCATGAATCCCGTGCCGCGCATGCAACTGGTTGAACTGATTCGCGGCATAGCGACCGATGACGAAACTTTTCAGGCGGCGCGGGCCTATATCGAAAAGCTTCACAAGACGGTCACGGTCTCCGAGGATTTCCCGGCCTTCATCGTCAACCGCATCCTCCTGCCGATGATTAATGAAGCGATCTATACGCTTTACGAAGGCGTCGGCTCGGTCGATGCGATCGACACCGCCATGCGGCTTGGCGCCAATCATCCGATGGGTCCGTTGCAACTCGCCGATTTCATCGGTCTCGACACCTGCCTGTCAGTCATGCAGGTGCTCCACGAAGGTCTCGCCGATTCCAAATATCGTCCCTGCCCGCTGCTGGTGAAATATGTCGAGGCCGGGTGGCTCGGCCGCAAGGCGCAACGCGGATTTTACGATTATCGAAGCGGCGCGCCTGTCCCGACGCGTTGAGCGGGATTTCCAGTTTTTTTATTAATTTTATTCGCCGAAGCGGACCTGCGGTATATGCGAACAGGAATTCGGCGCGCTTGAAAACACTCTATTGTCGCCCTGCCGATCTGCAAGCGGAGCGTTTTCCGCATCGCTTGAAAGCGCGCCAAATCGACGCATTGTCAACAAACGCCTTCACAAAGCCGTCATCGGCCCTGTAGACTATGGTAGCTGGAGATTCGGTTTAATAGCGGGCTGTTTTGGACGAGGCAGGCCATGAATCAACATGTCAAGCCGACATTTTTGCTGGCGCTTCGCCTGGCGCTAATCGGTTTGTCCCTGAATTCTGTCCAGCAGATAGAAATAGGTTGTCCGATGCGGAAGCCCTGTCCGGCGCAGCAACGCCGGACGGGAGGCGAGGCGTGATGGCCGCTTCGTCTCTGCCCCGGGGCCGTTGGGCGCCGGATGCGGAAACGATGCGCTTGGAATTTGCGCTCGAAATATCGTCCACGGACGGCGCCGCCCTCGTCGATCCTGCGCTCCTCGATCCCTACCCGCGACTGTGGTTCGAACGAAGTCGGCCCTCCGGCGAACCTTTCTGGCGGAGGGCGGCATGAGCGCTTCCGCGGCCAACCTGCGCACGCTTGTATTGAACGCCGACATGCAGCCCGTCTCTTGGGCGCCCTTGTCGATCTGGAGCTGGCAAGACGCCCTGGTCGCCCTGCTCAAGGGCCGCGTCTATCCGGTGGCCTCCTATGACGACATCGTCGTGCGCTCCGCCAACCGGTCTTTCGAAGTTCCGTCCGTCGTGGCGCTCAAGGCCTATCACCGCCGCAAGACCCTCGCCTTCACCCGCTATCACGTTTTCCTGCGCGATGAATTCACCTGCCAATATTGCGGCCATAAAGCCCTGGCCAAGGACCTGACCTTCGATCATGTCACGCCGCGCTCGAAAGGCGGCCAGACCGTCTGGTCGAATATCGTCGCCTGCTGCCAGCGTGACAATCTGTTGAAGGCCGACCTGACCCCCAAACAGGCGGGATTGAAATTGCGCCGCCAACCCTTCGAGCCCACGCCCTTCCAGCTCGACATGATCGCCCGCCGCATCCCCCAGGCCAATAACGAACTCCACAAGACCTGGAACGATTTTCTTTACTGGGACGCCGAACTGGAGCGCTGAGGCGTGGCCGGATCCCAGTCGTCGCGTCCAAGCCGCCGACAGGCGCAAAGGCCGGTCTTTTCCTGGAATATGGGCTCGCTTTTTCCGCAGTTCGAACTTTTGGAGCTGAGGGGCGAGCGCGATCCGGAATCCCCTTTCGCTCGAAAACGCTCGAAAACGCCATAATGGCGGCGATTCCCGATCAATGCGCATTGACAGCGGCGCGCGGCGCGAATAACCCCACCGTCCGATAGCCATTGACCGTCCAGGACCTTGGCGCAGTTTGACGAGAGGGGATTTGCACCATTGGCTAAACCGGAGCTCGGCAGCAAGCGTCAGTGCCAGAATTGCGGCGCGAAATTTTTTGACCTGAACAGAGACCCCATCCTCTGCCCCAAATGCGGCGCGACCTTCCAGCCGCCGGCGCTATCGCGCGCCGCCGCCCGAGCCGCCGCCGCAGAGGACGAGGAAGCCGAATTGCCCGAAGCCGGCGCGGAAATCATCTCGCTTGAGGACGCCGACGCGGGCGAGGAAAAGGTCGCGGCCGTAGTGGACGACGATGTCGATCTCGGCGACGACGCCGCGGACGACACTTTCCTCGAAGAGGAAGAAGAAGATAGCGACGATGTGTCCGCTCTTATCGACGGTGAAATCGAAACCGACGAGGAAGCCTGAAGCCAGCAGTTCGAAAACGCGTCGTCCGGTTTCGAGTGGCGATCCCCGATCCGATCGAACGGATCGGGGAGTTTCTCGTGCGGGCCGCCGAGAATTTTAGGCTGCATCGCAATTGAATAGATACTTTTTGCAAAGTACGGCGACGGTTTTTTGCAATTTTCAGATTTTTCCCCTCGCACCGTTCAAGGGGCTTGTCGCATCCTCGCCTTGCGGCTATACACCCGCCCACTGCCTCGCCGCCCAGCGGTTGGCCTGCCCAAGGGCCGGAGGTTGAAAACGTGGGGCCATAGCTCAGTTGGGAGAGCGCTTCAATGGCATTGAAGAGGTCGTCGGTTCGATTCCGTCTGGCTCCACCAGTCTATCCAAACCCTTGATTCTGCTACAGAATCTTCCCCAGTCACGCCACATTGTCGCACAACGGTGGCCAACAATGGTGTCGCCATTCCAGACGTAAGTGTTTGGAAGCGTGGAGAAAACGGTCGTGGCAACTGCCACACGTTCATCTGGTCGGGCGAACGACGAATCCGCCGATAATTTCAGCTTCGTTTCCCTCGCATTCGGCAAGCCGAAGATGGGCGACCTCGCTTCCTGGAGGCCCCCGGCGCATTTCCGCCAGCAGCGCTTCTATATTGGCGGCGGCGCCCTGAACAAGCGCCTCGACGGCGCCATTGTTCCGGTTGCGCACCCAGCCCGAAATGCCGAGTCGCGTGGCGCTGCGACGCGCGAATTCGCGGTAGCCGACCCCCTGCACCACGCCCTCGACCCATACCTTCGAACAGACCGGCCCAACTCGGACCGCTTTCCCGTCCATCGGAGTCACAATTCTCGGGCGAGCTTTTCGAGGCGCGCGCGGGAATCGGCGACGCCCTGCCGCGAGAATAGTGATCGCGACTCGCCTCGCGGCGCCATCTTCCGCACGGCGCTGGAGGCGGCGATCTCGCCCCTGTTGGCGAATTCCTCGTGATTGCGATCGATTTCGTCGAGATCGTAAAGGTAATTGACCATGATCGACGCCGATTCGCGCAGGCCTTTGGCCGAACGGTCGCCGAGCCAGTTGATGCGCTCCAGCCGGGCGCCATTGCCGAGGTGGAACCGCGCCACCGGATCGACCGGTCGTCCGTCGGGAGTCTTGGCCTTGAGGAAATAGTGCGCCGCCAGAGGCTCCAGCGTCCGCCGCAGGCTCTCGATCTTTTCGGGCGCGTCCATCCATTCCGGCGACGTCAGCTGGGCGCAGATCGCCGGATCCAATCCGGCGAGGGCCGGATCCGTGCCGGCCGAAAGCCATTTCATGAAGCCCGGGACCGGCGACAAAGTGACGAATTGATCGAGCTTCGGCAGTTCGCGGCGCAACTCGACCACGACCTGTTTGATCAGGAAATTGCCGAAGGAGACCCCCGCCAGCCCTTCCTGGCAATTGGAGATCGAATAGAAGACCGCCGTGCGGGCCTTTTCGGCGTCTTCATGCGCGCGATCCGCCGCTAGCAGCGCCTGCACATTGTCCGGCATCGGCGTCGTCAGCGCCACTTCGACGAAGATCAACGGCTCATCGACCATTGCCGGGTGGAAAAAGGCGTAGCAGCGGCGATCCTTGGGATCGATGCGGCGACGCAAATCATCCCAATCCCGGATTTGATGCACCGCCTCGTAGCGGATGATCTTTTCGAGAATATTGGCCGGCGTCCCCCAATCGATATGGCGCAAAACGAGAAAGCCGGGATTGAACCAGGAAGCGAACAAATGGGTGAAATCGGCGTCCACCAGCGCCAGTTCCGGATTAACTCCGGAAAATTTGCGGAAATCGGCCCGCATGGCGACAAGACCCTTGGTGCCGCCCGGCGCGCGATTGAGCCGGCGGAACAATTCCTGACGGCGCGGCTCGGTGCAATAATGCAGGTTCGAGGCGGCGGCGGCGTCGGGACTTTGGCTATAGGCCGAGACCGCTTTCGCGAGCCTCTCGCGATTGGGACCGAAATCGCGCGCCAGGCTTTCAAAAAACTCGACTTTTTCCAGATCCGGCAGCCGCGCGTAGGCGTTAAGGGCCTCGCGGGCGATTGCTGCGCCTGAGGCTTCGCCGCGCCCCGACAGCACCGCCTCGCAAAGCGTCAGCACGTCTACCGCGGCAGTCGGCATGTCGGTTGCCGACCAGCCCTTGCGGTCGAGCAGATTGCGCCCGCCTTCGGCGATGCTGGTCAGGAGGTCGCTGAAGAAGGCGTTGCTCATGTCGCGCGCTCCCTTTGTCGCTCCGCGTCGGATTTCAGCAAAAAGCCGGCCAAATTAATGCATGAGTCCGAAAGGGCCGCAATGCGTCATTTGGCGAGGAGAACCCTCCGGCATTCGGGCGGCAGGCTGGACAGAGTCAGCGGCGGCTTCGGCTTGGCGTTGGGATTGAGCCGGGGATGCAGGATCGAGGGCTTGAACCACCAGTCGAGCGCGGCGGCGTCGCAGCCCTCGCCCGGCGGGACCGGATCTTGCTCCTGGCACAGATCGGCGCCGTCGGGGCAGGCGATGCGCACATGAAAATGATAATTATGCCCATAATAGGGGCGCACCTTGTGCAGCCAGGAGCGGTCGCCGGTCGCCTCGCGGCAAAGCGCCTTCTTGATCGCGGCATTGACGAAAATGCGCTCGACGCCGGGGTCGAGCGCCGCAGCGTGGATGATCGCCATCTGGCCCGGCGTCCATGCCGAACGGTCAATGTCGAGCCCGTCCTCGCGCACCATGTTGACCGCCGACATTTCCTCGCGCTCGCGCCGGCTCAGCTGACGACCGGGCATGGGCGTGAGCCAGATGTCGGCGTCGAGGCCGATCTGATGCGAGGCGTGGCCGGTGATCATCGGGCCGCCGCGCGGCTGGGACATGTCGCCGACGAGAATGCCCGGCCAGCCCGCCTCCCGGGGCGCGTGGCTCGACAGATTTTCCAGAAAACGGACGAGATTGGGATGCCCCCAGTAGCGATCCCGCGACAGGCGCATCACCTGCCAGGTTTCGCCGCTGACCGGCAAGGCCTTCGCCCCGGCAAGACAGCCGCGCGAATAAAAGCCGATCGAACGCGCGGCCAGGTCGGCCGGCCCGGCGGCGCGACCGAACAATTCCTTGGCCGGTGTCGTCGGCGCGTCGGGGTGGGCCAAGGGCGGCAGTGGCCTGGGATCAACCGAGCCTTTTTCCTGCGCCAGCGCAGCCAAACAAAGGGGCGCCGTCAGCGCCGCCGCAGCGAGCAGGCGGACAGTCAGACGGTCACGGCTGGCTCCCAATGGCATCTTGTAAACCTTTATTTCAATTTGAACTTTACGGCGAAACCGTGAACTGGAATCCTGTTGTCGGGTTCGTGTTTCGTCGTTTATCCGGGGCTTGTCATGCGTAAGTTGGTCCAGTTTCTGGTTGTTGTTCTTGCCTTGTTTTCCGCCCCGCTCGCAGCGCGCGCGAAAGTGCGCATCACCGTCGACCTCTCCTCGCAGCAGATGGACGTTCTGTCGGACAGCGGTTCATCCTACTCCTGGCCGATTTCCTCGGCCCGTTCAGGCTACGTCACGCCGCGCGGCGTCTATTCGGCGGTCAGCCTGCAAACCATGCATCGTTCGAAAAAATACCATAATTCGCCGATGCCGCATTCGATTTTCTTCCACGGCGGCTACGCCATTCACGGAACCTACGAAACCGCTTCGCTCGGCCGCCCGGCCTCGCATGGCTGCGTCCGCATTTCCCCGGCCAACGCCGCAATGCTGTTTTCGCTGGTGCGGGCCGAGGGCGCGACGATCGAGATCGTCGGTTCGCCGCCTCCGAGCCACCCTTTCGCCAGCGAAAGCCGCCATCGTCGCCATTACGCCCTGGCGCATCACAAGCATTATGCGCGCTCGGGTCATGGCCATCGGGCTACCGCCTTGTCTTATGCGCCAGAACGCCGCGGCGATTTTCCGACGCGCGTGTTCGGCTACGTCTTGCACTAAGCTTATTCCCGAAAATTGAGGACTTTTTCGGAAATCCAGCCTAACGCAAACGATCCCGCAGGCCGGCATCGTAACGCAGCTTGAGCGCGATGATCAGCAGGTTCAGCGCGACCGTCAGCGTATTGAACAGGACGATCGAGGCGGAGCCGATCAGCACGCCGTACAGCAGCCAAAGCGAACAGCCGGCGACGAAAGTGATCTGGGTTATCAGCGAGATCGAGCGGGCGTCGCGGCTGCGCAGGATTTTGATCGCCTGCGGCGTCCAGCACAAGGTCGTCAGGGTTCCGGCCGCAAAGCCGACGATTTCCGAACTGAGGCTCACCCGATCGTTCCCTTGCTGTCGACCCTTCCGCCCGTTTACGCCATCGGCCCTTGAAAAGGAGCAATGGGTTGCGCTCCGGCGCCGTTAAACGCCACCGAACAACCGCGCCATCACCCGCGCGGTATAATCGACCATTGGAACGACGCGCGCATAATTGAGCCGCGTTGGACCGATCACGCCGAGCACGCCAACGATGCGCCGCTGCGAATCGTGAAACGGCGCGGCGATCATCGACGAACCGGAGAGCGAAAACAGCTTGTTCTCCGAGCCGATGAAAATGCGTACGCCCTCGCCATCCTCGGCGCGCGCCAAGAGGTCGATGACATCGTGCTTGGTTTCGAGATCGTCGAACAGCAGGCGGATGCGCTCGACGTCCGCCATCGCGGTCACGTCCTCCAGCAGGTTGGCCTGGCCGCGCACGATAAGATTTTGCGCCGCTCCCGCCGGTCCGGCCCAACCGGCCAACCCCGCCGACACCAGTCTGGCGGTCAGCACATCGAGCTCGTCCTTGGCGGCGGCGCGTGAAGTCTCGATCTCGTCGCGCACTTGCGCCAGCGTGCGGCCGCGCAGCCGCGAATTGAGATAGTTGCTGGCCTCGATCAGCGAGGAGGGCGGCAGGTCGGCGGGAACCGGCAGGATGCGATTTTCCACCGAGCCATCTTCCGACACCAGAATCGCCAGAGCCCTTTCCGGCTCCAGCCGGACGAAATCGATCTGTTTGAGGCGATTATTGTCCTTGGTGGTCAAAACCACCCCGGCGCCGCGCGAAAGACCGGAAAGCAGGATTCCTGCCTCGGCAAGGGCTTCGTCCATGGTCTTGTCGCGCGAGGCGGCGGCGATCTGCGTCTCGATCCGGCTGCGCTCGTCGTCGGTCAAATCTCCCATCTGCAACAGGGAATCGACGAAGAAGCGCAGGCCCAGTTCGGTCGGCAGGCGTCCGGCGCTGGTATGGGGCGAAAACACCAGCCCCAGTTCTTCCAGATCCTGCATTACATTGCGCACTGAAGCGGCGGACAGCGGCATGGGCAGGATGCGCGACAGGTGGCGCGAGCCGACCGGTTCGCCATGGGCGAGATAGGATTCGACAATATTCCTGAAAATTTCGCGCGACCGCTCGTTGAGCCGCGAGAGCGCGCCGACGCTGGAGGTCGGAAATTCAGGATTGGACGCCATGCAGCGACTTTCGCGCGTCGCGCATTTTTCCGCAAGCGGCTTGCAGCAGGGCTCAGGCTTGGCGGCTAAGCCAAACTCCCCGCCGGAAGACGCGGCAGGGCGAACCATTTCGGCGATAAGGAAAAGTTCAGGCCTGTTTGGCGAGCGCGGCGACGCTGGCGGTCAGGCGCGAAACCTTGCGCGAGGCGGTGTTCTTGTGAACGATGCCCTTTTGCGCGGCGCGCATCAGGATCGGCTCGGCGACCGAAAGGGCGTTGCGCGCGGCGGTCTGGTCGCCGGAAAGGATGGCTTCCTCGACCTTGCGGACGAAAGTGCGCAGCTTGCTGCGGCGCTGGCGGTTCACCGCGGTGCGGCGCGCGATCTGACGGACGGCTTTCTTAGCCGATTTGGTATTGGCCATATTTATCCCCGGACGAAGCGCCGGCGGAAATTTCCTGGGCGGCGCAGTCGAAAAACGATGACGGCGCCTTTTGCAGGCGCCGCGAACAAAGGGCTTATAGGCGCGAAACCGGCGATCCGTCAACGCGCGATTTGTGCATGATTTAAGCCGAGCGGGATTCGCGGCCGGCCCGATTTCCTGTTCAGCGGTCGCTGAATCGCGGCGTCCGCTTTTCGATGAAGGCCGCCATGCCTTCCTTCTGGTCCTGGGTGGCGAAAGCGGCGTGGAAATTCCGCCGCTCGAACTTGACTCCTTGCGTCAAGGTCATTTCCTGCGACGAATTGATGCAATCCTTGATCTGCATGGCGATCGGCAATGACTTGTCGGCAATGGCTTTCCCCGCCGCCATCGCCTCTTCGACCAGCTTTTCGGCGGGCACGATGCGCGCGACGAGGCCGGCTTTTTCCGCTTCGCGCGCGTCCATAAGCCGTCCCGTGAGGCACATTTCCATGGCCTTGGCCTTGCCCACCGCCCTTGCCAGCCGCTGCGTGCCGCCGGCGCCGGGCATGATGCCGAGCTTGATCTCCGGCTGCCCGAACTGGGCGTTTTCCGCCGCAAGAATATAGTCGCACATCATCGCCAGTTCGCAGCCGCCGCCCAGCGCAAATCCTGCCACGGCGGCGATCGCCGGCTTGCGGAAATAGGAAAGCCTTTCCCAACTTGCGATGGTGTCGCTCAGATAGGCGTCCATATAGGTCAGCGCCTGCAATTCCTTGATGTCGGCGCCGGCGGCGAAAGCCTTGTCCGAACCGGTGAGAACCAGCGCGCCAATAGCGCGGTCCTTCTCGAATCCGTCGAGGGCCACATTGAGTTCGGAAATCAGCGCCGAATTGAGCGCGTTGAGCGCCTTGGGCCGGTTGAGGCGGATAAGCCCCACCGTATCGTGAACTTCGACAATGATATTTTCAAATTTCATGCGCAACCCTTTCCGGCCCCGTCGCCAAATCGTTAACGGAGCCGGAAAGAATTTGGAAGGGTTGCTCCCGATCTGCGATCCGAATCAATCGGATCGCAAAGCGGGTTGCTTGATTTTTAGGCTTATTCGTCACAAACGCCTGTCGATATGCGCGGCGAATAGGCTCTCAAAGACCGTCGAACAGCGCCGTAGACAGATAACGCTCGGCGAAGGAAGGAATGATGATGACGATATTCTTGCCTTCCGAACTCGGCCGCGCCGCGACCTGCAGCGCCGCCGCCACGGCCGCGCCCGAAGAAATGCCGACCGGCACGCCTTCAAGACGGGCGACATGCCGCGCCGTCTCAAGCGCCGTGGCGCTGTCGATGGTGACGACCTCGTCGATCACGGCGCGATCGAGCACCGAGGGCACGAAACCCGCGCCAATGCCCTGAATCTTGTGCGGACCGGGCTGGCCGCCCGACAGAACAGGCGATTCGACTGGTTCGACCGCGATGATTTTGATGCCGGGCTTGCGCGCCTTGAGCACTTCGCCGACGCCGGTGATGGTGCCGCCGGTGCCGACGCCGGAAATAATGATATCGACGGAGCCGTCGGTGTCGTTCCAGATTTCTTCCGCCGTGGTGCGGCGGTGAATTTCGGGATTGGCGGGATTGTCGAATTGCGCCGGCGTGATGGCGCCGGGCGTCGAGGCGACCAGTTCGGCGGCCTTGGCGATCGCGCCCTTCATGCCTTGCGCGGCAGGCGTGAGAATCAGTTCCGCGCCGAGCAGAGCCAGCATCTTGCGCCGTTCGATCGACATGGATTCCGGCATCACCAATTGCAGCTTGTAGCCGCGCGCCGCGGCGACAAAGGCCAGCGCGATGCCGGTATTGCCGGAGGTCGGCTCGATCAGCACGGTCTTGCCGGGCTCGATCTTGCCCTGCGCCTCCAGCGCGTCGATCATAGCGACGCCAATTCGGTCCTTGACCGAGGCGATCGGATTGAAGAACTCCAGCTTGGCGATCAGGTTGGCCTTGACCCCGCGCTCGGCGGCAATCCGCTTCAAACGCACCAGCGGCGTATCGCCGATGGTGTCGGTGATCGAATTATAGATTTTTCCGCGTCCCGGCTTTTTCTCTGCGGTTTCAATCCTGGTCGCCTCGTTCATCGCTCTGCTCCATTCGGCGCTCTGCGCCTTGCTCGGAAGATATCCCGGAAAGTCTAGCAAAGTTGATAAAATCTGTCGAATAAAGTCTTATTCTGAAGCTGCGGCTTTCCGACGCGCTTGAGCACGGCCGGCGCCCTCAGACGGCGCCCGCGCCCTTGCCTTTCGAGCCCAAACCGCCCGTCGAGCCGAAGCCGCCGTCGCCACGCTCGGTCGCCGCAATCTCCTCCGCCAGCGTCAGACGCGCCTGTGTAACGGGGGCGATGACAAGCTGGGCGATGCGCGCGCCGCGCGCGATTTCGAACGGCTTTTCGCCGTGGTTGATCAGAATTACGCTGATTTCGCCGCGATAATCGCTGTCGATCGTGCCCGGCGAATTCAGCACGGTGACGCCATGATGGAGAGCGAGGCCCGAACGCGGTCGCGCCTGCGCCTCGTAGCCGGGCGAAAGCTCGATCGCCAGTCCGGTCGGCACGAGGGCGCGGCCGCCCGGCGCCAGCAGCAGCGGCGCGTCGGCCGGGACTGCGGCGACGAGATCGAGGCCCGCCGCGCCGGCGCTTTGGTAGGCCGGGAGAGGCAGGCCTTCGGCATGGGGCAGGCGCCTGATCTTGATTTCCAATTAAGGAGCCTCCCGCCACGCCAGAATTTGCGCCAGATGGCCGATGAGCCGGCGCGCCGCCTCGTCCTTGCCAAGCCTCGGCCAGGTCGTCTCGCCCTCGGCGCTCACCAGCACAAGAGTGTTTTCGTCGCCGCCCATGACGCCGGCGTTCTCGCTGACGTCATTGGCGACGATCAGATCGCAGCCCTTGCGCAGGCGTTTCTTGCGCGCGTGATCGAGCAGATGTTCGGTTTCGGCGGCGAAGCCGACGACGAGCGGCGGCCGGCCCGCCGCGCGCTGCGCCACCTCGGCAAGAATATCGGGATTTTCGACGAGATGGAGCGTCGGCAGACCGCCGCCGGTCTTCTTGATCTTCTGGCCGGCGTCGCTTTCGACGCGCCAGTCGGCGACGGCGGCGGCGGCGATGAATAGATCGCAGGGCAGCGCGGCCTCCGCCGCCGCCGCCATTTGGCGCGCCGTCTCCACGCGCACGAGAGACACGCCCTCCGGCGCTTCGAGCGCGACCGGCCCGGAAATCAAGATGACCTCGGCTCCCGCCTCGCGCGCCGCCCGGGCGATGGCGAAGCCCTGCTTGCCGGAGGAGCGGTTGGCGATATAGCGCACCGGATCGATCGGCTCATGGGTCGGCCCGGCGGTGACGACGATTTTTTTGCCCGTGAGAAGATCGACCGGATTTTGGGCCCTGTTCAGCGCGGCGTTGATGGCGGCGAAAATTGCCTCCGGCTCGGCCATCCGGCCGGGACCCTGTTCGCCGCAGGCCATCGGCCCGTCGTCCGGTCCGACGAAAATCATGCCGTCCTCGCGCAACACCGCCAGATTGCGGCGGGTCGCCGGATGGGTCCACATGCGCCAGTTCATCGCCGGCGCGGCCAGCGCCGCCTTGTCGGAGGCGAGCAGCAGCGTCGAGGCGAGATCATTGGCGAGGCCCTGCGCCGCCTTGGCCAGAAGGTCGGCGGTGGCCGGCGCGATGACCACGAGATCGGCCTGCCGGCTCAACTGGATATGGCCCATTTCGGTTTCGTCGGTCAGCGAAAACAGATCCTCGTAGACCTTGGCGCCGGAAAGGCTCGCCAGCGAGAGCGGCGTGACGAATTGCGCGCCGGCCCCAGTGAGGACGACGCGGACTTCCATTTCCGCCTTCCGCAACAGCCGGATCAGTTCAAGGCTCTTATAGGCGGCGACGCCGCCGCCGACGATCAGCAGGATGGAAGGCTTTTCGATGGGCGTCGCCATGGCGGGCGCTCCTCAACGCCGGATCAGAAAGACGATCAGCAGCAGGATGAAAACAATGACATAACGCCAGAAACGTTGGCCCGCCGCCTGGGCCGCGCCGAGAGCCGCGACCGTATGGGGCGCCAGGACCAGCCCGCGCTCGGTCAAGGTTTCGAGCTTTTCTGCGATCCGGGCGGCGCGCGCCAGCATTTCCGGGGTCTGCCCGGCCAGCTGGGCCAGCGCGGCAAGACCCTGGCCCGCGTCGGCGATTTTGCCGCGCGGACCGAGATTATTCTCCATCCAGGTTCTGACCACCGGTTCGGCAGTGGACCACATGTCGATGCGCGGATCGAGCGACCGCGCCACGCCCTCGACCACCACCATGGTCTTTTGCAGCATGACCAGTTCGATCCGCGTGCGCATGTCGAACAGCGCGGTGATCTCGAACAGCAACGTCAATACCTTGGCCATAGAAATTTCATCGGCGCGGCGCGAATGGATCGGTTCACCGACTGCTCGGATGGCCTGGGCGAAATCTTCGACCCGGTAATGCGCCGGCACGTAGCCCGCCTCGAAATGCACTTCCGCCACCCGCCGATAATCCCGGGTGATGAAGCCATAGAGGATTTCCGCGAGAAAACGCCGTTCCTTGGTCCCGAGCCTACCCATGATGCCGAAATCCACCGCCGCCAATCGGCCTGCGTTGGTCAGGAACAGATTGCCCGGATGCATGTCGGCATGAAAAAAGCCGTCACGCACCGCGTGGCGCAGAAAGGACTGAATCAGGGTGCGGCCAAGCCGGGCCGGATCGACGCCGCTGCGGCGCAACGCCTCGACATCGGAAAGCGCAATGCCGTCGATCCATTCGAGCGTCATGACTTCGCGGGCGCAATGGTCCCAATCGACCCTGGGCACCAGAAAATCGTCGTCGCCTTCGGTGTTTTCGGCGAATTCCGAGGCCGCGGCGGCCTCGAGCCGGAAATCCATTTCGATCTTGACCGAGCGGGCAAGCGTATCGACGACGCCGATCGCGTTGAGCCTCTCCGCTTCGGGCGAAAGCTTTTCCGCGATGCGGGCGGCGAAAAACATGTCGCCGAGATCGCGGCGAAACCGCCTTTCTATGCCGGGCCGCAGGACTTTTACCGCGACGGGACGCGAAACGCCGTCCTCGACGATCGTCGCCCGATGCACCTGCGCCACCGAGGCGGCCGCCACCGGCTCGCCGAATTCGCCGAACAATTCCGAAATCGGCCGCGCGAACGCCTTTTCGATGACTGCGACCGCGATGTCGCGGGGAAAAGGCGCCATGCGGTCCTGCAGCGCCTCCAATTGCCGCGCCACTTCGACGCCGACCACGTCGGGCCGGGTCGCCAGCGTCTGGCCGAGTTTGACATAGGAAGGGCCAAGCCGGGCTATGGCCGGCGCCAGCCGCGTCATGCCTCCGTCGCGCCGGGCGACCAGCCCCGCGAGGAACAGACCCAGCCGCGCCACGCCCGGCATTTCGGCGGCGTCGACGCCGGAAAACACGCCTTCGCGCGCCAGAATGAAACCAGCGCGGCCGAGCCGCAGGACATGGCCGAGGGATGCCAACACGTTCTGCGCCCGATCTGTTACAATTTCCAGCCGGAATGAATGGCGACGATCCCGCCGGTCAGGCGCGTGAAACCGACACGCTGAAATCCAGCTTGTTCGATCATCGCGGCGAAGTCCTCGGCGGCGGGAAACTGCCGGATCGATTCGACCAGATAGCGATAGGGCTCGGCCTCGCCGGCGACGACCCGGCCGATCAGCGGAATCATCGAGAAGGAATAGGATTCGTAGATTTTGGCGAGCAGGGGCGCCTCGACCTGGGAAAACTCGAGGCAGAGGAAGCGCCCGCCGCGCTTCAGCGTGCGATAGGCTTCCGTCAGGGCCTTGTCTATGCGCGGCACGTTGCGGATGCCGAAGGCGATCGTATAGGCGTCGAATTCATTGTCGGGAAAAGGCAGGTCCTCGGCATTGGCCTCGACAAAAGTCAATTGTTCGGCAAGACCATTCTTCTCCGCCCTTTCGCGCCCGACCGCCAGCATGTCGCCATTGATATCGAGCACGGTGACGCTGGTATTCGGGCCGCCGGACCGCGCCACGCGGAAGGCCACGTCGCCGGTGCCGCCGGCCACATCGAGATGGTTGAACGACCGGCGGCTGGAGGGATGAACCTTGCCGACCAGCAAGTCCTTCCAGACACGATGCAATCCGCCGGACATGAGGTCATTCATCATGTCATAACGACGCGCAACCTTGTGGAACACGTCGTCGACGAGCCGCTGCTTGTCGTCGAGCCGAACTTCCGAATAGCCGAAATGGGTGCTGGCGTCGGAGCGCTGGTTCTCGACCGCATCCTGCGTGAAGCCTGGCGATTGGGCGTCTTGCATCTTATCCTCTCCCCGAAACGGGCGGACCATAGCGCGAACGCTCGTCCAAGACTATCTGTAGGCCCCTATCTATCGTCGCCTGTATGCCGGCGTCTATCCACCAACCTGTCTTTCCGCGTCACTTTGTCGCGGCCTAAGCAAGAAATGAAGGGCCGAAATGCCGGAATTGCCGGAAGTCGAGACAGTGCGACGCGGCCTGGCGCCGGTTCTGGTCGGCGCGCGCATTCGCCGCGCGGAATTGCGGCGGTCCGATCTGCGTTTCCCTTTTCCGCCGGATTTCGCCAAGAACCTGCAAGGCCGGCTTGTCACCGGCCTCGACCGCCGGGCGAAATATCTGGTCGCGCGCCTCGACGATGGCGCGGCGCTGATCGCCCATCTCGGCATGAGCGGCGCCTTTCGCATCGAAACCCTGCAAGACGCCGGCGCCGCGCCTCTTGGGGCCTTCGCCATGGCGCGGTCGAAAGATCCGACACACGATCATGTCATCCTGCATCTCGAAGGCGGCGCCCGGGTGATCTACAACGATCCGCGCCGCTTCGGCTTCATGACTCTCGCGCTTGAGGCTGAACTGGAGGCGCATCCGTTTTTCACCCATCTCGGCGTCGAGCCTCTGTCCCAGGGCTTCGACGCCCGCGTGCTGGCGCGGCTGTTTGCAGGGAGGAAAACTCTTCTCAAGTCAGCTCTGCTCGACCAGAAACTGATCGCGGGCCTAGGAAACATCTATGTCTGCGAGGCGCTCCACCGCTCCGGCCTTTCGCCCTTTCGCGCGGCGGGCGATCTGGTCAAGGCCAATGGCGCGCCCGCCCGGTCGGCTCAAAGGCTCGCAAGGGCGATCCGCGACGTGCTCGGGGAGGCGGTCGAGGCGGGGGGCTCGTCGTTGCGCGATCACCGCCGGGCCGACGGTTCGCTCGGCTATTTCCAGCACCGATTTCAGGTTTACGGCCGCACCGGCGAAGCTTGCGCGACGCCCTGTTGTGGAGGGACAATTCTGAGACAGACGCAAAATGGCCGATCGAGTTTTTTTTGCCCGAAATGCCAGAGGTGAGACTCTCGGCTGCGGTTTTTAAGCGTATTCTTAAGGCGAATCGAACTCCGCTTCGCTCGAACCAAAGATTCGCCTCGACGAGAACGCTTCAGGAGAGCGCCATTGGCAAAACCGGCGATGGGTTTTGAAAGCGTGCTGAACTTTTTTGGCCGGGCGCCGAAAAAAACCGTCAGCGAAATCGAGGTCGCGCATCGGGGCGCGACTTTTCGCATCGCGCTCAAACGCGTCGCGACGGCGCGAAGACTGACCCTGCGCGTTCGCGCGGCGACGCGGGACATCGTCCTGACCATGCCGCCCCGGGCCGGATTGCGTCAGGCGAAGGAATTCGCACAAAACCACGCCGAATGGATCGCCCAGCGTCTGGCGCGGCTGCCGCGGCGCCTGCCCTTCGAGCCCGGCGCCCGGATTTTCCTGCGCGATGTCGAACATCTGCTGCTTCACTGCCCCGACGCGAGCGAAAGGCGTGGCGCGGTCTGGCTGGAGCAGCGCGAAAGTGGTCCGGCCCTTTGCGTCGGCGGCGATCCCGCCCATTTCGAGCGCCGAGTAGCCGACTTCCTGCGCCGCGAGGCCCGACGCGATCTCGAAAAGGCCGTGCGCCGTCACGCCAGCGCGGTGGGACGCGCGCCCGTCGCGTTATCGCTGCGCGACACATCGAGCCGCTGGGGCTCCTGTTCGGCGAAAGGCGCGTTGAATTTTTCCTGGCGGCTGATCATGGCGCCACCCTATGTTCTCGATTATCTCGCGGCCCATGAAACCGCGCATCTGCGTCATCACGACCATTCCGCGCCGTTCTGGTCGTTGACGAAAAGCCTGTGCCCCCGGATGGAACAGGCTGAGGCCTGGCTCAAGGCGCATGGCGCCCGATTGCATCGCTATGGCCGCCGGCCGGAGGCGGCGAGGGAGCGCGAGATCAGCGCCGGATGAAGGTCAGATAGACCGGCTGCCGCCCTTCGCGCAAAGCCTTGGCTTCATAGCGCGTGCCCGGCCAGTCCCGCCAGGGCGTCAGCCATTCCACGGCTGTTTGCGCTGGCCATGCGAAATCCGGCGAGCGCAGGATCCGAGCCAGCGTCCAGCCGGCGTAATCGTCGATGTCGGTCGCGAATCGCAGCTCCGCGCCGGGCCGCATCGCCCTCGCCAGCCGCGCCAACAGCGAGTCGGAGACGAATCGGCGTTCGCGATGGCGCCTTTTCGGCCAGGGATCGGGATAGAGCAGGCAGACGCCGGACAGGGTCGCCGCGGGGAGGGCGCCGATCAAGTCGTTGGCGTCGCCGGGATGGACGCGAATATTGGCGAGGCCGCGCGTCTCGATCTCGACCAGCAGCTTGGCCACGCCATTGACGAAAGGCTCGCAGCCGAAATAGCCGCGCTCAGGATGGGCCTGGGCGTCGGCGGCGAGATGTTCGCCGCCGCCAAAGCCGATTTCGAGGCGAAGATCGTCGGGTCGGACTGCAAAAAGCCCTGAAGGATCGTCGAGGGCGCCGGCGAGATCGACAAGGACCTCAGGCAGCAGGTTCTCCATCAGGCCCGCCTGATAGGAGCGCAGGGTCTTGCCCTTGCGCCTGCCATAAAGTCCCGCTTCGCGTCGCGCGCGACGTGGTTCTTCAGGCTGGTCGCCGTTCGCGCCCTCCCGGCTTCTCAGGCGAAATGCGCCTTGAGCTTGTCGACGAGATCGGTCTTTTCCCAGGTGAACCCGCCATCCGCATCCGGCTCGCGGCCGAAATGGCCGTAAGCGGAAGTGCGCGCGTAGATCGGACGGCTAAGGCGGAGATGTTCGCGAATGCCGCGCGGCGACAGTCGGACGATCGTGAACAGCACGTCCTCCAGCGCCGCTTCGTCCACCTTGCCCGTGCCATGGGTATCGACATAGATCGACAAGGGCTCGGCGACGCCGATCGCATAGGAGAGCTGAATGGTGACGCGGTCGGCAAGGCCGGCGGCGACGACGTTCTTGGCGAGATAGCGCGCGGCATAGGCGGCGGAGCGGTCCACCTTGGTCGGATCCTTGCCGGAAAAAGCGCCGCCGCCGTGCGGCGCGGCGCCGCCGTAAGTGTCGACGATGATCTTGCGTCCGGTGAGGCCGGTGTCG
The DNA here is from genome assembly GCF_903903185.1 of uncultured Rhodoblastus sp. Lineage (GTDB taxonomy): Bacteria > Pseudomonadota > Alphaproteobacteria > Rhizobiales > Beijerinckiaceae > Rhodoblastus. The sequence continues at coordinate 1,394 of NZ_CAIUXT010000170.1, read as the reverse complement.
CCATCGGGTCCGCCGATGACGAATTTGCCGGTCGGATTGACGTGCCAGACCGTCTGTTCTGAAATCCAGCCCGCCGGCAGGGTCTTTACGATATACGGTTCGACGATCTTCCGCACGTCCTCGGAAGTCAGGTCTTCGTCGACATGCTGGGTCGAAAGCACGATCTGGGTCACGCCGACCGGCTTGCCGCCGACATATTGGACCGTGACCTGGCTCTTGGCGTCCGGACCGAGCTTGATGGCGCCGCCGTCGCCGGTCTTGCGCGCCTTGGCGAGGACTTCGAGAATCTTGTGCGCATAATGGAGCGGCGCGGGCATGAGATCTGCGGTTTCATTGGCGGCGTAGCCAAACATGATGCCTTGGTCGCCCGCCCCTTCGTCCTTGTTGCCGGCGGCGTCCACGCCCTGCGCGATATCGACGGACTGGGGATGGAGCAAAATCTCGATTTCGGCCGTATCCCAATGGAAGCCGCTCTGCTCGTAGCCGATGTCCTTGATCGCCGCGCGCGTGACTTGCCTGATCTTGTCATGGGAGATTTCGGGGCCGCGCACTTCACCGGCGATGACCACGCGATTGGTGGTCACGAGGGTCTCGGCGGCGACGCGAATCTGGGACGGATCGACGCCGGCCTTCGCGCCTTCGCGAAAGAAAAGATCGACGATTTCATCGGAAATCCGATCGGCGACCTTGTCGGGATGACCTTCGGATACCGATTCGCTTGTGAACAGAAAATCGCTGCGGGCCACGAAATGCCTCCTGGTGCCAAAACCGTCGCCACGCCAATGGGGCATGACAAAACCCGGTTGGTTTAATGGAAGGTCGTTCGTTTCGTCAAGCTTTTAGGCGCCAATCGTTCGATAAACCGAACAACTTGGCGCTTTCCGCTTGTTTTCAGCCCTTGGAGCCCTCAGCGAGCGTCGTCACCAGATCGACGATTTTCTTGCGGACCTTCGGGTCGGCGATTCGCGCAAAAGCGCGGTTGAGGCTCAGGCCTTCCGCCGTCATGACGAAATCACTGGCGAAATTGTCTTCCGAACCGCTCTCGGCAAATCCGCCGGATACCACGCCGTCGGATACAGGCGCACCCTTGAAAAAATAGGCCAGCGGAATGTTGAGCGCCTCCGAAATCTGCTGCAGGCGGCTGGCGCTGATCCGGTTGGCGCCCTTCTCATATTTCTGAACCTGCTGGAAAGTCAGCCCCAGGGCTTCGCCAAGCTTTTCCTGACTCATGCCGATCAGCATCCGGCGCATGCGCACCCGCGCGCCGACAGGCCGGTCGATGGGGTTGGGGACTTTGGTCACGGAAGTTCCAGCCTGCATGGTCATGAAGCTGATTTGTGACGACGCCTGACCTAAAGTCAAATGCTTCGTGGGCGAATAGAAGCGCCGACGAG
>NZ_CAIUXT010000169.1 GCF_903903185.1 uncultured Rhodoblastus sp. | reverse complement strand
TTGTTTTAAACCCCACTCGACTCTAGATTCCTTTGTTTTCGCAATGTTTTTGCGAAAAACCGGCGTCCACTTTTTCGCACATTGCTCTAGCCGATCAAATATTGCTCGGCGATTTCCGAACCGAGCTGATTATTGTCGGTGACGAAAGAATCGACAAATTCATGCAGGCCGTTCTGGAAGACTTCCCGGATCGAGGCGTCTTCAAGCCGTCGCTTGACATTGCGCGCGTGGCGCTGCGACGGGCCGTGGCGGCCATATTCATTGCCGATGGCGTCGAGGAAGCGCACGATATTGTCATAGCAGGAGATCAGCGAACGCGGCATTTGCGGGCGCAGGATCAAGAGATCGGCGACGTTCCACGGTTTGATGCTTTCGCGAAACACCCAATGATAGGCGGTCAGCGCCGAAACCGAGCGCAAAATCGCGGTCCATTGGAAATAATCGACGGAGCCGCCGACGGCTTCCTGCTCCGGCAGCAGCACGTGATATTTCACGTCGAGCACCCGCGCGGTATTGTCGGCGCGCTCGACATAGACGCCGAGGCGAGAGAAATAATAGGCGTCGTTGCGCAGCATGGTGCGATAGGCATAGCCGTCGTAAAGGCTCGACGTGGTCTTGACGAAATCCAGGAACCGGATCAGTTCCTCGCGGTCGATGCGACCGAGCGCCAGATAGGTCGCATCGAATTTCTTGAGCTCCAGCCAGGCGCTGTTGATGCTTTCCCACATTTCCACGGTCAGCGCGGTGCGTACGGCGCGGGCGTTGGTGCGAGCGAATTCGATGCAATTGCGGATGCTCGACGAATTGCGTTCGTCGAAGGCGAGATAGGCGATGACATTGGCCTCGTCCGCGGTTTCGAGATGGTCGTAGAACGTCTCATCCGCGCCCGAGGCGATCAGCACGCTTTCCCATTCGTCCTGCTTGGCCGAATAGGCCTTGGGCAGGGCCGAGATGCGGCTGGAGGCCTCGATCAGGCGGGCGAGGAAATCGGCGCGTTCGAGGTAGCGCGAGACCCAGTAGAGATTGTCGGCGGTGCGCGAAAGCATGTGGGGCGACCCTGTCTGACCTTTGAGCTGAATCCTGAACGCGTTTCGATTCCGGGACCGCGCCGCGGCGCAGTCCCTTTAAGTCTCAGGCGATATTGGCGTCGGTCTCCAGAACCCAGGTGTCCTTGGTGCCGCCGCCCTGGCTTGAATTGACCACGAGCGAGCCTTCCTTGAGCGCCACCCGGGTCAGGCCGCCGGGCACGACCCGCACGCCGTCCGAGCCCGACAGCACGAAGGGCCGCAGGTCGACATGGCGCGGCGCGACCCCGCCGGGGAAAGACGTGGGGCAGGTGGAAAGCGACAGGGTGGGCTGGGCGATGAAATTATCCGGGCTGGCGAGAAGTTTGTGGCGAAACGTCTCGATCTCCGCCTTGCTGGCGTGCGGGCCGACCAGCATGCCATAGCCGCCGGAGCCATTGACCTCCTTGACCACCAGTTCCGAAAGGTGATCGAGCACATAGGCGAGCGACTTTTCTTCGCGGCAGCGCCAGGTGGCGACGTTCTTGAGCAGGGGCTCCTCGCCAAGATAGAAGCGGATGACCTCGGGCGTATAAGTATAGATCGCCTTGTCGTCGGCGACGCCGCCGCCGACCGCATTGGCCAGAGTCACGTTGCCGGCGATATAGGCGCCCATCAGCCCGGCGGCGCCGAGCGTCGAATCCGGGCGAAACACCAGCGGATCGAGGAAATCGTCATCGACGCGGCGATAGATTACGTCCACGCGCTTCGGACCCTCGGTGGTGCGCATGTAGACCACATCGTCCTTGACCATCAGGTCGCGGCCCTCGACCAGTTCGACGCCCAGCTTGTCGGCCAGAAACGAATGTTCGTAATAGGCCGAATTGAACTGGCCCGGCGTGAGGATGGCGATGTTGGGCTCGCCCGGGCAGCCGGGCGGCGCGACCGAGCGCAGCGAGGCGAGCAGCGCGTCGGGGTAGTTTTCCACCGGCAGGACGCTATGTTCGGCGAACAGATCGGGCGCGAGCCGGATCATCATTTCGCGGTTTTCCAGCATGTAGGAGACGCCGGAGGGGGTGCGGACATTGTCTTCGAGCACATAGAAATCGTGGTCGT
>NZ_CAIUXT010000168.1 GCF_903903185.1 uncultured Rhodoblastus sp. | reverse complement strand
GAGACCCAGGTGACCAGCGTTCACGGACGGACCGTCCTCGACCTCGCGTTGTCGCCGCTGGAAACCCATTTCGCTTTGCCGCTGGCCCATGGAATCATTCCGGAGAACGCCCGAAAATTACTGAACATCGCAATCGGCGCCGAAATGAATCTGGTCGGGGACGACGCGCTGGTGGCGGCGAACGCCGCGCGCGCCGCCGGGAATTCGCCGAACACGATCATGGCCGCCGCGTCTTCGATCATCGGTCCCAAGCGCGTCGCGCGCGCGCTGCAATGCGCGAAGACCCTGATCGATCTGTTCGCGCCCTCCGGACTGATAGACGCCGCCAACGAATCGTTCGACTTCCGCCTCATCCGCGCCGAACCGGCGATGACCGCCTGCTTTCTCGCCTCGCCCGAAGAGGCCGGCGATCTTCGGCCGGCCGCCATGCTTCGCGCCATAAGGGATCGCGGCGCGAAATCCGTCTTTGTGGATTTCGTCGGGAATCTTGGCGGACAGCCTTCCACCGATGCGATTCTCGCCGCCATTTCCACCACCATTATCTGGGACGCGCTGCGCCGCAAGAAAATCTCGCGCCTCACCGCCGAGACGGCCCCCTGGTATCTTCGCCTCTACGGCGTGATGATCGGCGCTTCGATCCCGGCCGAGCATCACCGCCACGGCAGTTTGCGGGGCGTCTCGTTCAATGAGCGCTTCAGCCATTGGTCGCTTTCAGATTTCCTGTTCCTGGCGCTGATCGGCAAGAAGCCGACCGAGGCGGAAGCGCGGACGCTTCAGATCCTGATCGGCCTGCTCATCTCGAATGGCCCGGGGACCATTTCCGCCCAGGGCGCAAAAGGCGCCGTTTCGGCCGATGGTCCGCAAACGCCGCGACGCGTCCAGATCAACAAGGCGATGGTCGGCTTTCTGACCCATTGCGGCTTCAGTCACGGCGGCAACGGGTTCGAAGGCATCAAATTCCTCATCGACCGGTTCGGGAACCTCGATCTCGAAGATCCATTCAAACGCGATCACGGCCTTGACCTTGGCCGCATTGCCCAGGAGTTCGTCGAGGCGTATTCGGAGACGCGTCGTCAGGCGAAGGAAACCGGAGAAGATGGTCCGTCCGCCCTGCCGGGAATCAATCATCCGATTTTTCGCAACAAGCCCGTCAATTTCGATCCCCGCGAACGCTTCGTCGCAGAATTCCTGGAGAAATGCGGAGACTACAACGTCTTTCACGAGTTCTATCACGCGCTCGTGCGTGCGATGTTCGAAGGCGGAGTCTCGCGCAACGTTTTTTGCGTCAATGTCGACGCGGTCATCGCCGCCTTGCTGCTCTCCATCTTTTGGAAGGATTACCGGTCGGGCAGGGTTTCCGTCGACGATCTCGAAACGGCGGCCTTCAATGTCTTCCTCTATGGCCGGATGATCGGCGCCGCTGCTGAAATCGACGACCACCTCAATCGCGGACGGAACATGGATACTCGCACGCCGCAGTCGGAATGCCGGTTTGTGGCATGAGAGAGCGAAATACGGCGGCCGCTGTTGCGCGCTTTCGTCGAGGCGGGCTAAGCGCTAAATGGCAAGCTTGATCGAAGGTCCGCATTTCGGAGGGCGCGCGGATGGTTTGGTTCACCCCCGAATTACCCCTTATGGCGGATACTGTTGAAAAACTCTTTTTTGACGCTTGTTCAAAATTTTGCAGCCTCTTGGGCGCGGTAAAATAAAAAAGATGAGGGGGACCAGCGGGTTTCCTGAAAAATCCGCCGAAAGCCACCGCAACCAATTCTGGACCGTATGGAAGGAGAAAAGTCGCTCGCCATCCGTTTTGGCGGGATTTTTAAGGTGCCCAAAAAGCAGAGTTTTTCAACAGTATCGGCGCGAAGCCGGCGACCAGCCGTCGATTTGAGCGGCCGCTCTGCTCGGTTTGGAGCTGCCGCCGCCTAGGAATCGTCGCCGAACCGATACGCGCGCCGAGCTGCCAGTACGGCGCCGGCAACGTCTCCGGCCCGCAGCGCATCAATCGGCCGGCGGCCGAGATCAGGATCGACGGTCAGAAAGAAAGTATCCCTCCGGCGTGAGGCGCCTTGCAGGATTTAGGGTCCCCGAGCGATTCTGCGCAGCTAAATTGGCTTTAAGAGCGAGGTTAGCTGCGGAGCATGGGACGAATGACGGTAATATCTGGTGCCGAGCGCGGCGGAGCGTCTGGCGGTTCGACAAAAACTGAGCCGGCCGCTGGTCGATGATCTCCAGGTCTATATGCGAGAGCAAGCCGCCAGACTGTCGCGCGGGCACGATCTTGCCAAGGCGATCAAATACATTCTCAAGCGTTGGACCGCCTTCACGCTCTTTGTGGAAGACGGCCGTGTTTGCATGTCGAACAATGCCGCCGAACGGGGCCTGAGAGGGATCGCTCTGGGAAGAAAATCGTGGCTGTTCTGCGGTTCGGATCGCGGGGGCGAGCGCGCCGCAGCGATGTACAGCCTCATTATCACGTGCTTATGCCGAGCGCGGCATAAGGCGGTGTAACCGAGCGGACGGAATTATATACCTAATATACGGAAAAACCGTCATAAAAAGTCGATCCGACTGCGATTTTTTCTACGAAATTATTGTTTCTAAGTCGCTCAATTTGCAATAGTTTTCGATATGCGAATCGAATTTGGAGTTGTCGGCTCCGCTTTTTTTATAACAACATAGCGGAATGAGATGCTGTCTGGCCGGCTCAGCGTAATCATTTCGCGGGGATTGGCGCGACATGAAGCCACAATTTCATTCAATGTCCGGAACCGGGCGGGGCGAAACGTTCTATGGGCCTGCGGGCAGGTCAATGGTCTTGCTGCTGTCATCGACCGCAATAGCAGCCTTGCTCGCTGCCGCGCCGCCCGCGAGCGCCCAGACGCCTCCGAACTACGATCCAAAATTCCAATACGGTTTGGCGCTCATCGCGGCGCCGACCGCCTGGAACCTCGGCTACACAGGAACCGGCGTCACCATAGCGGTCGGCGATTCTGGCATCGCCACCAATCAAATTCCCCCGGGGTTTTCCGGCATCGGCAAGATCGATCCCCGCAGCATGAATTTCGTGCTGCCATACCCCGGGGCGCCGTATGATCCGAACCAGATCCTCGACGTGTCTGTTCCCGGACACGGGACACATGTGTCCGGCATCGCGCTGGCTTCCGGGAGCAGCAACGCGCCTGGCGTCGCCTACAACGCCAATGTCGTGACGCTCAGGGCTCTGGTCGAGAACCCCGCTTGCAACAACCAGAATTGCAGCGCCACCGGCATCCCCGACCCTTTGGGCGCCTCGCTAAATTATTTCGCGAATCGCAGCAATGTGCGCATTTACAACGGAAGCTGGGGACCGGATTTCGATGAATTCAAAGGTCTGAAAACCTGGTCGGTTGGCTCCATCGATGCAAATTGGGCGGCGGCGGCGCTGAACGCGGTCTCGAAAGGCAAAATCGTCGTCGCCGCGGCGGGCAACGATCGGCAGAACAATCCCGTGTCTGCCGCAAACCCGAGCGGCCTCGCCCTCTATCCGTTCATTCGTCCGGGCGTTAACGCCAACGCGGGTGTCTATGACACCAAGGGCGTGAATTACAATTTCTCGAATCTGTTGAACCAGAGTGGCTTGATCGTCGCCGTGACGTCGGTCGGACCGGACAGGAACCTTGCGATCGATGCCAATATGTGCGGCGTCACGGCGAGCTGGTGCGTCGCCGCTCCGGGGGTCGATATTTACTCGACATTGCCGCTTGGCGACGCGCGACAGGTCGATCCGGGCTATGGCTATTTGTCCGGCACCTCGATGGCGTCGCCCATGGTTTCCGGAGCGCTCGCGTTGTTGAGCGGAGCCTATCCGAACTATAATTCGCAAGACCTTGCGCATGTTCTGTTCGCGACCGCCGAGAATGTCGGCGGGCAGGCGGGGGTCAACGCCATCTACGGCTATGGCATGATCCGCCTCGATCGGGCGGTCGCCGGCCCGACGACGCTTGCCGCCGGCGTCTCGCGCTATGTCGCCTATCAGCAAATGACTTATTGGAGCCAGCCGCTCACGACGGCCGGCGGATTCGCCAAGACCGGCGGCGGCTATCTGATCGTCGCTGGACGGACCTCGGCCGCCTGCGACGTCACGGTGAGCGGCGGCGCGCTTGGCGTCGACGGAACCCTGGCCCTCGCCACGAAGTTGACCATCGAGCAGGGCGCCACACTGGCGGGCTTTGGCTGGATCGACGGCGACACCGTCGTCAATGGCGTTCTCAGCGCCGGGCAATTGCCCAATTATGGCGATCTCCTCGCCTATTATGGCGGCGTCTTGCCGGCGGCGATTCCGCTGACGGGCACGTCGCCGGGCACGCTGACGTTCAATGGCAATGTGGCGCTGGGCGCGACCGCCAGCATGCGGGTCAATGTCGACGGCGCCCTGGACGTCCCCGGCGGACCCGGGACCTATGACAAGATCGTCGTCGAGGGCGCCGGCCACACATTCGTGGCGAATGGCGTGCTGACGCCGGTTCTCCGAGGCATCCCGGGCGGCTCCAACAATTTCGTCCCGACGATCGGCGCGGCCTTTCCATTCCTGACAGCCTATGACGGCGCCTCCGTCACCGGCTCCTTCACCGGCTTGATCCAGCCGACCGCCGGTCTCGCGCCAAACTCCCGGTTCGACGTCGTCTACGCCCCCTATAGCGTCACGCTGGATGTGACGCCGGCTTCATTCGCCACCCTCGCCGCGACGCTTTCCCTCAACGCCAACCAGCGCGCGGTGGCCGGCATGCTCGATCGCGCCCGTCCGCCGGCGGGACCCGACCTGTCGGGAAGCGTTCGGACCATCTACAACTCCCTCTATGTGCTGGACGCCAGCGGCAACGCCGCCGCATTGGGGGCCCTTTCGGGTCAAGGCCAGGCGGCTACGGCCGGGGCGGTGCTGGATGCCTTTTCCGCCTTCTCCGGAGTGATCGCCGACCGTCAGGCCATGCTGCTGGCCGGACTCGGAGATGTGCAGGCGGCGCTGACTCCGAGCATGGCCTTCTCCTATTCGAGCACGACCGGTCCGATCTTCCAGGCGCTCGCAGGCCAGGGCGGCCCGTTCCCGGCGGAAGCCGCGCCCGCGACTCCGATCGCCAAATCCCAATGGACCACATGGGGCCAGGGCTACGGCCGCTGGTCGCGGGTGGGCGCGGCCGACGGCCTCCCCGGCGCGAACACCTCCAGCGGCGGCTTCGCGATCGGCGGCGACGGCCTGGTGGGGCCTGATTTGATCGCGGGCGGCGCGCTGGGTTATACCTACACTTCCACCGCCAGCGACTTTACGAAAGCGACCGGAAATACCTATGCGGGGGCGCTATACGCCACCTGGACGCCCGGCCCGCTCGTCTTCGACGGACGTTTGGCGGCTGGTCCTTCTTCGGGAGGCGCTTCGCGAACCATTTCGTTCCCGGGCCAGTTCGCCTCGGCCTCGGGATCGATCAATGGGTGGGGAGGGCTGATCGCCGGCGACGCCGGTTACCGCTTCGATGTCGAGGGAACGACCCTCAAGCCGTTCGTCGGGCTGACCGGCCAGACCTTCAACCGCAGGGCCTTCACCGAAACCACGGATTTCGGCCTGAGTTTTCCCTCGCAGTCCTTCAACAGGCTGACCAGCGAAGTCGGGCTTTGGGCGACCAAATTATTTCATAACGGCCTCACCACCTATATGGTGCAGTTGAACGGCTCCTGGACGGAGGACTTCGGCGCCCAGGCGCTCACCACGCAAGCGGCGCTGCTTGACCAGCCCTTCACCATCGCCGCCGCCAATCCGGGCCGCGCCGCCGCGGTGGTGGCGGTCAACCTCGCGGCCTGGCAAACCGAGAACGTGGCCCTGTTCGCCAAGTACGAGGGCCAGTTTCGCACCAATGCGACCTCCAGCGAGGCGGCTCTGGGCGTAAGGGTCAAATGGTGAGGCGGCCATCCGTGTCAGAAGGTCTGGCATTTGATTTGAGGCCAGACCGACAGCCTCAGAGCCCATGAGAGAGGGTCCAGCGTTTTACGTCGCCAGCACGCCCCGCCGCGGAGCCGGCCTTGGCCGCGATTTTCGTCGCCATCGCATCGCCGGTCCGCATGGACATAGAATTGACGATCATGCGTTTCGGTTCGGGAACGTCTGTTTTCGGCCGAAGTCCGGGGAGCGCTTGGCCGTCATTCAATGTCCGGACCCGGCGCGAAGCCGGCGGCCAGACGTCATTTCGAGCGGCCGCTAACGAATTCTTAGCGCCAGCGGGCCCAGCGCGGCCACCGCGCCGAGCGAGGCGAAAGCCAGTCCCCAGGCCATTCCGGTATTGGCCCCGCCCGCCGCATCCAGCACCATGCCGAAAGCCAGCGGTCCGACGAAACCGGCGGAGAAACCCAATACCGAATGAACGGAGAGCGTCGCGCCACGCCGATCCGGGTCCGCCGCCAGCACGGCGCCGGTTGTCAAGGCGGCGGAATCGGCCTGGATCAGCGCATTGTAGAGCAGCATCAGCGCCGCCAGCGCGCCATAGGGCAAGCCGTTGCAAAATCCGATCGCCATCGCCAGCGCGCCCGAACCCAGCATGGCGACGACGCAGAGCCGGCGACGGCCAATGCGCACCGCCATATCGGCTCCGACAACGCTGGAGACCATGGCGATCAGGGCGCCGATGGTTGCGACGCCCGTGGGCGAGGGACCGCCGGCTCCCGGCTGCGAGGCCAGCGCCCAGTAGAGATAGGCGACCATCCATGACCGGGCGCCGAATAGTTCCCAGGTGTGGGTGGAATAGCCGAGAACATAGCCCATAACGGCGTGATTGCGCAGCACCTCGCCGAAATCGAAGGGATGGCTGTTGTGCCCTGGGAGGAAATGGTTTGACAGGCGGCAGGCCGAAGGCCGCCAGCAGAAAAGCCGCCAAAGCTGCCGCCGCCGCCAGTCCAAACGCGGCGCGCCAGCCAAAAGCGCCGGCGATGGCGCCGGTGACGAGGAACGACCCCGAAGTTCCCAGCGAGAAACTGGCGGTGTAAAAACTGATCCAGCGCGCCTGCCTCGCGCCGGATGTGCGATCCACCAAAGCTTTCAACCCCGGCATATAGGTTCCCGCCAACCCGACGCCGCCCAGCGTCCTCCAGGCGATGGCCGTCCAGAACCAGTTGGCGCTCAGGGTGAAGCCCAGCGCCGAAACGGCGGCGAGCAAGGCGCCGGCCAGATAGATCCGTTTGGCGTCGATGCGGTCTGTCAACGCGCCGAGAATGGGCACGGCAACGGTGTAGCCCGCGAAGATCGAGCCTGAAATCCAGCCCGCCTCTGTGTTGCTCAGGCCCCATTCGGCGATGAAGCCGGGAAGCAAGGCGGGAAAGGAAAAGACGCCGACCATGGTCAGCACTTCCGCCGCGCACAAGCAGAAGACCACCCTTGCTCCGACGGACCGGGTGGCGGCGCCGGTCATCGCGGCCACACGAAACAAGGCATCGAAACGGCTCCGGCCGGCAAGGGGCTGACAAAATGCCACGCCAACGGAAACGAGGCCATAGCCGATTCCACGATCGTCGCCGGGACGGAGGGCGGCGATTCATCCGTCCGGTTTCTGGTGTTGGTCGGGAAGAGTTCGGGCAGGAGCGCCGACATGGGGCCGAAGGTGAGGCCCATGAGGCTCATGCCGAGGCTCAGGAACGCCAGCATCAGGCCAAGATTCGCCGATTCTCCTGAGACCATGTGCGCCCGCGACAAAAAACCAGCCAAAGCTCAGACCGAACAGGATGATCGCGCTCGTCACCGCGATCAGGAACCAGCGTCGTCCGAAGCGGTCGGCGAGAAAGCCGGACACGTGGATGAAGGCGGTGAAAAGCACCACGGCGACGAGCTGGAGAATGAGAAACGGACGGTAGTCGATCCCGAGCAAGCCCAATTCGACCTTGCCGATGGCTGGCGCAAGCTCACGTTGAGATCGGGTCTGTTCCACTTCGTGCTGGCGATTGTGTTAATCAGCGCGGCAGCACTACCCCTCCGATCCCAAACAGATCAACGCCTTACAACGCCGATCGGCGTCCAGACCCCACGCCGCTTCACACCATCGCGACAAACACGCGGCAACCCGCTACAAACCAAACCCGGCAGAACGCCACCTATCGTCGCTGGAAACTGTTCAGACACCCGGGGCCAGCTCTGATACTCCGCGACTTCGTCCAATAGCTGCTGCCGTTCGAGATTTACACGCCGGAGAATCTGGAATGAGGAGTACAGGGAGTCAGATCGCGACGGCTTAGCCTCTTGGCTCACGCGCCCAAAACAAACCGCAGCACATAGGGCATCTCTTTGCAACGCGCCTTCACGTGCCTCAACGCGCAGCCCAAGAGGACCATGGCGACGAGCAGCAACGGCCACATCAAGCCGAATTGCCATGGGCCAATCGGATCAGGGTACCAATTTTCGAAAACTTCGCCGATCACGACGAGGTGGAACATGTACATGAACAGCGACGACTCGCCCAACACGCGCAATGGCGACCAAAAGTGGGAGAACTGCGAATAAAAGGCCACCCGATAAACGATCAGAAAGCAGCCGACCGCCGTCAGGATGAAGCCTATCGTCGGGTTATAAAACATCTCGGCATAGCCCGCGCGTTCCAACAAGCGGCCAGGCCAAATCCGCCACACAATACCGCCGACGACGACCAGCGCGACGGCCGTGGGCAAGGCCTGCTGGTTCTTCCAACGCTCCGCGCTCGCCGCTTCGCCCCAATGCAGCCGCTGGAGGAGCGTCCCGAGCAACATCAGCCCGGTCCAAGGGAAAATAGGAAAATAGCCGTCGACGACATAGTGATTGAGAATGCCGGTGGTCACGAGATCTCTATCGGTGATCATGTGGCCGGATAGTCCGTAAATCGGGGGCATGCGCGTATAGCCGAGCCACTGCTGCAGCGCAGGCGTTAGCGAAAAAATGACCACGCTGATTCCAGCAATCCATTTCCAGGACAGCCGGTTCGCGAGATAAACGAAGGGCAGCGAAATTCCAATCAAATAAAGGACGTCGCAGGTTGTAAACGGCAGGAATCGATACGCAACAATATCTACGAGCGCGCCGCACAGCACCAGCACCATACCATGAAGAATGTAGTGGCCGAGCGAATTACGTGATGCGGTCAGAGCGACCATCATTCCGGCGATAATGACAAAAGTTGGCGCAGCCATACTCCAGATGAACCGGAAAACCCACGGGTGAGGCTCGATCAACATCGGAGCCATGTTCGCTGGCGCCATTACGCAGATTGCCAAGCCGCGAACGGCATCTATCCACAACTCGCGGCCGGGCAGGTTGTCTGACAACTGGAAACTCCCGCACCATGGAATTCTCTATCCTTATACGATATCAGGAAAAAATCTGACTCGTCCTCTCCATTTCCCGAAGCTGCCAGGATCTGACTCGGAGATGTTGAGGAGCATGCGACATGGCGCCGCCTCTTTTCATCTCAAGGTCGAATTGTTCCAAGGCGCCGTCAAATACATTCCGGCGAAATTCAAGAGAAATGGCCGCTTGCGATTGCTTCCGTCGGTGAAGGCGGATGACCGCTTTTCACCGAAGGCGCCAGTCAGTTCGAGCAACACTGAAAGTCCGCAGCTGGCGCGAAGCTGGCGGCCAACCGTCAATTCGAGCGGCCGCTATCTGCGGTTTGGAGCTTCAGCGCCGCGAGGACCGGCGCCGCAAATCGATCGAAACCGATCATCCCGGCTGCTTTCTTAAGGACAGCGGTCGTCGAAAGACCGGCCCGACCGGGGAGTTTTGCCCCTGAGCGGCGGCGAACATCGAGGCAGTGACCAGCGGCGCCAAACGGAAAGGGATCAGGGCTGGCCAAGTTAGTTTAAGCAGGTTATAAGCAAATGGGGGTCAGAAGCCTTTTTGGTGGAGGCAGCCCATGGACGTCGCAGCTTGTGTGCACGTCAAAAGTTTCAGAGCGCTTGCCGTTCTTGGAAACCTGCTCATGCGCACCGTCGCCTTGCTGTCGATAGGGACGGCCGCAAGCGCAGCCGACCTTCTCGTGAACGCGCCGCCAGCCCCGCCGCCGCCCGCTCTGTGGAACTGGACGGGCTTTTACCTCGGTGCGCATACGGGTGGCGCGCTGGACCTGAGCAACGTCTCCAATCCCTACGGTCCGGCGCTGTTCGGTGACAACATCCGCTCTCCGGGTCCGCTGCTCGGCGGGCAGATTGGCTACGACTGGCAGACCGGGCCCTGGGTGTTCGGCGGTCAAGCCGACATCACGTGGGCAAACCTCGACGGCGCCTTCACCTGCCTGCAGCCTGCCCGAAGCCTTGGGCCGCTGCCGCCGGATGAAATCCCGGGCTTCATGGGCGGGGCCTATGGTGCGACCTGTCAGGTCCAGCCCCGCTGGTTTGGCGCCTTTACGGGCCGCGTCGGTCTCGCGACCGGACCGAACGGCAACATGCTGCTTTATGCCAGGGGGGGACCGGCATGGATGCAAGGCAGCGTCGATATCGCGACCAACAATATACGGGCGGGGATAGACGGCCCGGGGAACGTCCAGACCAGTTCCACATTCAGCCGGTGGGGCTGGACCGCAGGCGTCGGTCTCGAATACGCGCTGAGCGGCAACTGGTCGGTCATGCTCGAATACGACTATCTCGCCTTCGGCCGCCAGGGTCTTGAGACGCCCAATGCCGGTTTGCCCGGCGTCATCACGTCCGGTTTCCCCGGCGTCGTCGGTTCTTCGGCCCCCGATGGCAGAACCGCCGGCATCAGCCAGGCGATTCAGGCGCTGAAGCTCGGCATGAATTACCGCTTCGGCGACCGGACCGCGCCTGCAACGGCCTACCCCGTGTCGACGTCGCCGCTCGCCAGCGCCGTCGAGTTCGAATTCGGCGCGCGATACGTGCACGGTTGGGGGCGCTACAAGCAGGATCTGGGTGGAAATTCGCCCCCGCCCGTGAACAACTCGCGGCTGACATGGACCGACTTGCAGACCGACGGCGCTGAATTCTTCGCGCGGGTCGACACGCCGCAAAATTTCGTCGTGAAAGGGCTGGTGGGAGGCGGAAGCGGGAATCACGGACACATGAATGACGAGGACTGGGGCCTCCGGCAACCGTTTACCGGCGTTACCGGCGTCCCCGAAAGCGTGTTTCCTTACCAGAACTCGTATAGCGATGCATCGAGCAGCACCAGGTATTTCACAGTCGATGCTGGTTACGACTGGTTCAGGAATCCCGCGTACAGGTTTACCTCGTTCATTGGCTACAGCTTTCTCGAACAACGCATGGTGACCCCGAAGACCATGACCTATGTCATGTACGCACCGGCGTCTTTGTCCGGAGCGGTAGGCCTTGGGCAGGATAATTTCTGGCGCGCACTGCGCGTGGGGGCCGCCGCCGACATCATGCTGGCGCCGCGTATGCATCTGAACGCGGAAGCGGCTTACCTGCCTTTTGTTGGCTATCGCGGCCAGGACGATCACGGGCCGGGCGCGTTATCCCCGCAGTGGGGAAACGGCGACGGCGCCCAGCTCGAGGCGATCTTGTCCTACGACCTCATCGACAGTTTCAACGTCGGCGTGGGTGGCCGCTACTGGGCCTTCTGGATCCCGAAGGGCGAGACTGCGAACTTTTCCAATGGCGGCACAGGCGGCGTTGGCGCGCAGACCTTTTCGGCCGAACAGGCGGCGGTGTTCGTGCAGGCGTCCTACAAGTTCGCCCTTCCGTAAGCTGGAATGGGGCGTCCCCAGCGTGGCGCCCACACCTCTTGAATGAATAGCGAAAACACAAATCTTTTAATCACGCGGGGGCGGCGTTCGAAACCTGTGGTGACGCCGAGAGGCGAGGCAGTCGTTTCGTGTCCGAAAGCGTCTCAAACATGAAACCACGCATCACCTTCTTTCTCGCCTGTAGCCTTCTCGCGTTCAAGCTGTTTGGCGCGGCAACGGCGGGGCCGCTCGATGACGGCGAGGCGGCCTATGGGCGCGGCGACTATGCGGCGGCGATGCGATTGCTGCGTTTGCCCGCCGCCAACGGCAGCGCCGATGCCCAAAGGGATATCGGGCTCATGTATGGGCAGGGTCAGGGAGTGCAGCAAGACTTCGCCCAGGCTTTGATCTGGTTTCGCAAAGCCGCCGGCCAGGGAGACGCGCTTGCGCAATACTTTTTGGGAGTGTTGTATCGCGACGGCAACGGCGTGCCGCAGGACAAGCCACAGGCCTTAGCCTGGTATCGCAAGTCAGCGGACCAGGGGAACGCCCTTGCGCAATTCGATATCGGTTCGATGTACCGCAACGGCGAAGGCCTTCCCAAGGACGCTGCGCAATCGACCGCTTGGTATCGCAAAGCCGCCGACCAGGGGTACGCGTTCGCGCAAAGCAACCTTGGCTTGATGTACGGTCAGGGCGAGGGCGTGCCGAAGGACGATGCCCTTGCTATGATCTGGTTCCGCAAGGCCGCCAATCAGGGGGAACCCGTCGCTCTGTTCAATCTCGGCCTAGCTTACGATAAGGGCGACGGCGTGCCGCAGGACTTCGCACAAGCCGCGGTTTGGTATCGCAAAGCCGCTGACAAAGGCAATGTATTTGCCCAAATCAATCTTGGATCCATCTACACCAGGGGCGAAGGCGTGCCGAAGGACTATGTCCTGGCTTATATGTGGGCCGATCTGGCGGCATCGCGCGCGCAAGACGACGAAACG
This sequence comes from uncultured Rhodoblastus sp., assembly GCF_903903185.1. GTDB lineage: Bacteria > Pseudomonadota > Alphaproteobacteria > Rhizobiales > Beijerinckiaceae > Rhodoblastus. Next base: position 3,022 of record NZ_CAIUXT010000168.1, on the reverse strand, counting down.
CGCGAAGTCGCAGCCAAAAACCGCGACAATTTGGTCCAGGGGATGAGCCCCGAACAGATCGCCGCGGCGCGGCGCATGGCGCGTGGGTGGAAGCCCGCCAACTAGCCCAGCGCTACGACTTCTTCGTCGGAGACGTCGTCAAACGCGACGAGGCGACCTAAGGGAACTTAGAGTCTGTCCGGGAAGTTCATTTTGCTGATTCCTGACGAAGCCGCCCACCATAACGAGATGATGTCGCCCGTCGTAACGGAATGATGTCGCCCACCGATTACGAGATGATGCCGCCCACCGGAACGGGATAATCCCGCCCGGGTCTGAACGGCGACGAGCGCCTCCGCTGGCCAGTTAAGTTTGCTCCTTTGGCGACCCCAAGGAGCGACGATGCCAGCGGAAAGAGTTGCGATGCGCCAGGCGCGCGAGATCATACGTTTGAAGTTTTCAGCCGAGGTGCCGACGCGGGAGATCGCGCGGCGTCTTGGCCTCGCGCCTTCGACAGTTCGCGAGACGTTGAAGCGCCTGGATGGCGCCGGGCTGGTTTGGCCGTTGCCGGAAGGCATGAGCGACGGCGACCTGGAGGCGGCGCTTTACGCCAATCGCCGCAGCAAGCGGGGACATCGCCGCCACGCCGAGCCGGATTGGCCGGCGGTCCACTGGGAGCTGAAGCGCAAGCACGTCACCCTGATGATCGTCTGGGACGAATATATCGCCTCCAATCCCGACGGTTACAGCTATTCGCGGTTTTGCGAACTCTATCGCGGCTTTGAATCGAAGCTGTCGCCGACGATGCGGCAAACCCATGCAGCCGGCGAGCGGCTGTTCGTCGATTACGCCGGCGACGGCGTGCCGGTGGTCATCGACCGGCTGACCGGGGAAATGCGCAAGGCGCAAATCTTCGTCGCCGTGCTTGGCGCATCGAGCTTCACTTTCGCCCATGCGGACTGGACGCAGGCGCTCCCCGACTGGATCGACGCCCATGTGCGCACGCTGGCGGCGATCGGCGGCGTTCCGCAGCTTCTCGTGCCGGACAACACCAAGACCGCCGTCATCAAGGCCTGCCTCTACGATCCGCAGGTCAACCGCACCTATGCCGAAAAGGCGGCGCATTACGGCGCCGCCATTTTGCCGGCAAGGCCGAGAAAGCCGAGGGACAAAGCGAAAGTCGAGCAGGCGGTGCTGATCGTCGAGCGTTGGCTGCTTGGGCGGCTGCGCCACCGAACCTTTTACAGCCTTGCCGAGGTCAACGCGGCGATCGGCGAACTTCTTGTCCAGCTCAACGAACAGCGCCCGATCCGCCGGCTGGGCGTGACGCGCCGGCAATTGCTGGAGGAGGTCGATCGCCCGGCGCTCAAGCCTTTGCCGGGCGAGCCTTACGAGTTCTCGGAATGGCGAACGTGCCGCGTCGGCATTGATTATCATGTCGAAGCCGCCGCGCATTATTACTCCGTGCCCCATCGCTTCGCTCGCGCCGAAGTCGAAGCGCGGCTGACCGTGCGGACGGTCGAAATCTTCCTGAAGGGCGAGCGGATCGCCGCGCATAGGCGCGCCAGCGGCAATCACGGACACACCACCGTCGCCGAGCACATGCCGTCGAGCCACCGGCGTTACGCCGGCTGGACGATCGAGCGCATCCGCGCCGACGCCCGCCAGATCGGCCCGGCGACCGCGGCCTTGTGCGAGCTGATCCTCGAAGCGCGCTCGCATCCCGAACAGGGTTTTCGCGCCTGTCTGGGCATTGTCCGGCTGGCGCGCCCCTTCGGCGCCGAACGCCTGGAGGCCGCCGCCGACCGCGCCATCGACATCGGCGCGCGCACCTATGGCTCGGTCAAATCCATCCTCGACAACAACCTCGATCGGCGTCCCGCGCAAAAGCGGAGCCCGGACGCGGCGCCGATCCTCCACCCCAACATCCGTGGCCCGCGCTACTACAATTAGGAGAGACGACTTGCTCAAACATCCGACCCTGGACCAGCTTCACGCCCTTGGCCTTCATGGGATGGCCAAAGCCTTCGCCGAAATCGCCGCCGGCGCCGAGGCCGACGGGCTCGGCCATCCGGAATGGCTGGGCCTCCTGCTCGATCGCGAGGCGTCCTTGCGGCAGGACAAGCGCTTCGCGGCGCGGCTGCGCCTCGCAAAACTGCGCCAGCAGGCCTGCGTCGAGGACGTCGACTATCGCAGCCCGCGCGGCCTCGACCGCGCCCTGTTCCAAAAGCTCATCGAGGGCGATTGGATCGACGCCCACGACAATCTGGCCTTGATCGGTCCCACCGGCGTCGGCAAAAGCTGGCTGGCCTCGGCGCTTGGAAACAAGGCCTGCCGGGACAACCGGTCGGTCCTCTATCAACGCGTGCCCCGCCTGTTCGAGGAACTCGCGCTGGCGCGCGGTGACGGTCGCCACCCGCGCCTGATGCGCGCCATCGGCCGCGCCGACCTTTTGATTTTGGACTATTGGGGCCTGGAGCCGCTCAACGCCGCCGCGAGGCACGATCTGCTGGAAATCCTCGAAGAGCGCTACGGACGCAAATCCACCGTCATCACTTCGCAGCTTCCTGTCGACCGCTGGCACGAAATCATCGGCGATCCGACTTACGCAGACGCCATCCTGGACCGGCTCGTCCACAACGCCCACCGCGTCGAACTCACTGGCGAGAGCCTGCGACGGACACGAACAAAGCAGACCATCAAGGCTTGACCAAATACCGTCGCCGATGACACAAATCCATCGGCCAGCGAGGCTCGCGACCCGGGCGGCATCATTCCGTTACGGTGGGCGACATCATCCAGGAATCCCTGGGCGGCATTATCCCGTTTTAGACGGGCGACATCGTCGGAATCCACAGTTCATTTTTCTAAACAGAGTTTTCGCACCATCAGGCGGATCGATGCTAGCCCATCTTATTCAGTGCGCCCCGACGGCGCGTATCACCAGTGGAGGAAGATTTCACCCAGAGAGTTGTCGATTGATCTGGTAGCTGGCGAGCGGCTTGGACGAGCAATCGGACGGGCGGAAGCCTCGCGACAAAGG
>NZ_CAIUXT010000167.1 GCF_903903185.1 uncultured Rhodoblastus sp. | reverse complement strand
CACCGCCAGCGCCACGCTGGCCGTCAACAGCGGCGCGACCCTGTCGCCGGGCGTCCCCGGTTCGGTCGGCACGCTGACGATCAACGGCAACGTGGTGTTCGCCTCGGGCGCGACCTATCAAGACACGTTCAACGGCGCCAATGCCGGCCTGACCAATATCAACGGAGCGGCGACGCTCGGCGGCGCCAGCGTCGCCGCGATCGGGGTCGGCGTCGGCGTGACGCCCGGCGTGCAATATCTGATCCTGACCGATACACAGGGCGGGCTCGGCGTCGGCGGCAATATTTTCAATCCGATGGTCAGTTACGGCGGCTACACCGGAAAACTGACCTATAGCGCCAACGGCGACGACGTGTACCTCACCTTCACGGGGGCGGGGGGCTGCTATGCGGGACCGTTCCCGTCGACCAATTCCGCCTCCGTTCCCTGCATCCAGGCCCGCAACACCTCGTTTGCCGGCAACATCGTCAACGCGGCCAGCGGCGTGGTAAGCCCCGGCTCTCCTTCGGGCGTCGGCATTCTGGTCAGTTCAGTCTCGATGTCCGGAAACATTTCCAACGCCGGAACAATTTCCGCCCCGACGGGCATCAGCCTCGTCGGCGCCACAATCAATGGCGCGATCATCGACAGCGGCGTGATTCAGGCGACGGGCGCCGGCATATTCATCGACGCTGCCAGCAAGATTGTCGCGACAAAAACCGCCATCGCGATCACCGGCCCGAGTTTTTCAGGCGGCATTACCAATGCCGGCGCCATTTCGGATTCCGGCGGTTTGGCGGGCTTTGGCATTCAGGTCGGCGCTTTCGCCGAAAACAAACTCGTGACGAGTTTCTCCGGCGGAGTCAGTAACTCGGGCACGATTTCAGGCTTTATAAGCGGCATTTTTGTCAGTGGATTCGAGACTTTCTCCGGAGGGATCAAAAATAGCGGAACGATATCGACCAAAGCCGAAGGCATTGCCGTGTACAGCTTTAGTGGAGACACGCCGAGCTTCTCGGGCGGGATCAACAATAGTGGAACAATCTCGGCAAACGACGAAGGGATTATTGTTAACGGGGTCGACACCTTTTCTGGCGGGATCAGCAATAGCGGGACGATCGCGGCTGGCGGCGCCGGCACCGGCATCGAAGTCTACGGTTTGAGCACATTCTCCGGCGGGATCAGAAACTCCGGCACGATCTCGGGCGGCGGCGCCGGAATCATTGTCAGCAAAGCAAACACGTTCTCTGGCGGGATCGGCAATAGCGGCGCGATCTCGGCTATCGTCGCCGCCGGCAGCGGCATCGGCATCGGCATCACCGTTGGTGATGTGAGCACGTTTTCGGGCGGCGTAACCAATAGTGGCGTCATCACGGCGGTCGGCGCCGCCGGCAGCGGTTTCGGCGTTGGCATCGGTGTCGGCCTTGTTAGCGCATTCTCCGGCGGAATCAGCAATAGCGGCGCGATCACGGCGGTCGGCGCCGTCGGCGGTTTCGGCGTTGGCATCGGTGTCGGCTTTGTAAGCGCCTTTTCTGGCGGGATCGGCAATAGCGGCACGATCTCGGCGGCTTCCGGCACAGGCGCCGGCGTTGTGGTTCTCGGCGTGAGCAGTTTCTCCGGCGGGATCGGCAACAGCGGCGCGATCTCATCGGCCGGCATCGGCGTCGGCGTCGGAGTCGGCAGCGCCTTATTAACGAAACTCTGCGGTGTTCGCGGCTGTGGGTCTTTGACTTCCCAGTTCGTCGGCGTCTCGACTTTCGCAGGCAATATTTCGAATTCCGGCACGATCGCCGCGAAGACCGGCATTGCGATTGGCGCAGGTGTGAATTTCGTTTCCGGCTCGGCCATCGTCAACAGCGGCACGATCTTCGGTTCGACCGCCGCGATCGACGTCAGCGCCGCGACCAGCCCGGTCGTCATCAACCAGACCGGCGGCCTCATCTCCGGCGCCATAAAACTCTCGGCCAACGCGGATGTGCTCAACATTTCCGGCGGAACCGTCGCCGGCAATATTCTCGGCAAGGGAAAGGCCGACACGGTCAATTTCGCACCGGGCGCGGGCCAGACGTTCACTTACGCCAGCGGCTTCGGATTTTCGGGCGTCAATCAGGTCAACGTCAATTCCGGCCAGGTGATTCTCAATGGCGTCAATAGCTCGAACCACGTCACCGTTGGCGCGGGCGCCGAACTGGAAATTGGCGACGCGCAAAACCCCGGCGCCACGCTGACCAGCGCCAACCCGGTCGCGGTCTACGGCGCGCTGGCTGGCCATGGCGCCTTGTTCGGCGGCGTGATCATCGAACCCGGCGCGAGCTTGTCGCCGGGCGGCTCGATCGGCACGCTGACCGTCAACGGCAATCTCAGTTTTGCGTCGAACTCGTCCTATGTCGTGGCGATTACGCCCTCGGCGGCCTCGAAAACGCAGGTCAATGGCGCGGCGACGCTCGGCGGCGCGACCGTTTCCGTTGCGCCGCAGCTCGGGAAATATGCGGCGCACACCTATCAAATTCTCAGCGCGACTTCTGCGCTCGGGGCGGGCAATGTCTTCAGTCCGACGGTCAGCGTGACGGCGAGCGGATTGATCAAGAACCCGACGCTCAGCTATGACGCCAATAACGTCTATCTGACCATCGGCGCCTATTATAGTCTGCTCGATCTGCCGTCGAACGCCCCGTATAACGCGCAAAACACGGCGCGCGTCCTCAATAATGCGATCCTGTCCGGCGCGATTTTGCCGAGCGGCCTGCAAAACCTCGCCGATCTTTCCGGCGCCGGGCTAGCCGCGGCCGTCAATCAACTGGCCGGCCAGCAGCAGGGCAGTTTCGGGCTCATCGGTTTCGAAGCCGGCAATATGTTTCTGAACCTCATGCTGAACCCGCATATCGCCGGACGCGGCGATTTCGGCGCCTCGACGGCGCCGGCCTTTTTGTCCTACGGGGCCGATCCCGTCGCCGCCGGCGCCAGCCGGGCCTTTACCGCCCTCGCGCCGTCGGGAAAAGCCGGTCCGGGGCCTGCGCCGGTATTCTGGGGCGCCGCCTATGGCGGCAGCGAAACCGTCTCGGGCAATGCGACCTCTGGCGCCGCTCGAACCTCCGGTTCTGTCTACGGTTTTGCGGGCGGCGTCGATTATCATATCGAGCCCAACGCGGTCGTCGGCATGGCTTTGGGCGGCGGCGGAACCGGCTGGGGCCTAGGCCAGGGCATGGGAAGCGGACGCTCCGACATGTTTCAGGCCGGCGTTTACGGCTCCTTGCATTTCGGTCCGGCGTATCTGGCGAGCGCGCTCGGCTATTCGCTGCACGATGTGACAACGACTCGAACCGGCGCCATGGCGGGCATTGGCAACCAGGATGGCTCCTTCACCGCCCATGTCTTGTCGCAGCGGCTGGAGGGCGGATATAGTTTGCCGGTCTCGGCTGGCCTGACGTTGACGCCCTATGGCGCGAACCAGGTTCAGGCGCTGTTCCTGCCGTCCTTCACCGAGACGGCGCTGGGCGGGATCGGCTCGGCGGCCTCGCTCAATTACGCCAGCCGCAATTTCGCCACCGACCGCACCGAACTTGGCGGCTGGCTCGATTATGTCGCTCCAGGCTACGGAGGCGCGTTGAAAATTTATGCCCGTGCGGCCTGGGCGCATGATTTCAACAACCAGAGTTTGACGGTGGCGTCGTTCCAGTCGATTTCGGGGAGCAGTTTCTTCATCAATTCCGCGAAGCCTGCGCCCGACGGCGCACTTTTGACGCTGGGCATCGAATACAGGCTTGGCGACGGCTGGTCGATGCTCGCGAAATTCGATGGCGAATATTCCAGCACAACCAACATTTATTCGGCGACGGGCCAAATCCGGAAGACGTGGTGATCTGAAACGACCCAATGGAAGTCTGTCGCCGCAGGACGACCCCGTTTTAGCCCGGTCGCCTTGGCGCAACAGGCAAAAGCAATTAATAACTTTGCGGAGATTTGGTCCGTTCTGCGCATCATTGTCCGCACCGCAAGGCGCTTTCAAGTGGAGTCCGTGGTGTCGCGGATGCCTCCGAAACACCAGCGCAAACAAGGCGAATTGAGAACATGTGTCATTCCCGCATCCGTTTACTCCATCTGGCGGCCCTCGCGACAGCGCTCGGCGCCTGCTGCTCTCTCGCGCAAGCGCAGCAGAACACCTCGGCGACCTACGACGACTGGATTTTGCAATGCCAGAACGAAACCACTCCGGCGCCGCGCAAATTGTGCCAGATTTCGCAGGTCAGTCGGATCAGGGAAAATAATACGCCGTTTTCTCGCGTCCTTGTCGAAAAGCCGGCGAGCGGCAAACCGGTGATTTTCGTGGCGCAACTGCCGGTCAATGTGTCGGTGCGGGCGCCCGTCAGCCTTCGCCTCGACGACTCCGATCCGGGTATTTCCACGACGATTGAGCGCTGCGTGCCGGCCGGCTGTTTTGTTGAATTTGAATTCAAGGACGATTACCAGAAAAAGGCTCGCTCCGGAGAGGGAATCGGGAAATTGACTTTCAAGGATGCCGGCGGACATGACATCGTCGTGCCCTTGTCCTTCAAAGGTTACCGCCCGGCGTTTGACGCGTTGCTGAAAGAATGACGCGCTACCGGGCCTGTGGGTCAAGTGGATGATGTGTTGTAACTCCAAACTTCGGGCGGGCGGAAATTTCATTGACGGGGAACAACTCAGGCCAAGGCGCGACCCATGAAAGCTTTTTCACCGCATTTGCGACGCCTTGAAGCAGAGTCGATCTTTATCCTTCGCGAAACCGTGGCCGAATTCCATAACCCGGTGATGCTCTATTCCATCGGAAAAGATTCCAGCGTGATACTGCATCTCGCGCTGAAGGCATTTTTTCCGGCCAAGCCGCCCTTTCCATTGCTCCACGTCGATACGACCTGGAAGTTCCAGGAAATGATCGCTTTTCGCGATCGAACGGCGGCGAGGGTCGGTATGAATCTGCTGGTCCATGTCAATGAGGAGGGCATTTCCTAAGGGGTTTCGCCGGTCGCCTCCGGCTCTGCCATCCATACAAGGGTAATGAAGATCGAGGGGCTGCGTCAGGCGCTCGACAAGTGGAAATTCGACGCGGCTTTCGGGGGCGCCCGCCGCGACGAGGAAAAAAGCCGCGCCAAGGAAAGGGTCTTTTCCCACCGCAACGCAGCCCAGGCCTGGAACCCCCGCGACCAGCGCCCCGAACTGTGGACGATTTTTAATACGCGCCTCAACCCGGGCGAGTCGATGCGGGTCTTTCCATTGTCCAACTGGACCGAACTCGATGTCTGGGACTATATCGCCGCAGAGAAAATTCCGGTCGCGTCGCTTTATTTCGCCAGGCCTCGGCCGGTGGTGCGGCGCGACGGCGCGCTGATCATGGTCGACGACGACCGGCTGCCCTTGCTGGAGGGCGAGGTCGCGGAAATGCGGCGCGTCCGTTTCCGCACGCTCGGATGCTATCCGCTGACCGGGGCGATCGAATCCGGGGCCGAGACGCTGGAGGAAATCATTACCGAAATGCGCGCCGCGACGACCTCCGAGCGCCAGGGCCGGGTGATCGATTACGATGAATCCGACTCGATGGAGAAAAAGAAGCGCGAGGGCTATTTCTGATGAAGTTCGACGCCCCGCAAAAGTCTCCGGCCGGCGCTGAAGCGCGCGCCGTCCAGCTTCCGACGCTGCGTTTTCTCACCTGCGGATCAGTCGATGACGGTAAATCGACGCTGATCGGTCGCCTGCTTTATGAGCGCGGCCTGATCTTCGATGACCAGCTGGCGGCTTTGGCGCGCGACTCGTGCAAATTCGGCACGGTTGGCGATGAAGTGGATTTCGCCCTGCTGGTCGACGGGCTGGAGGCCGAGCGCGAACAAGGCATCACCATCGATGTCGCCTATCGTTACTTCTCGACGCCGGCGCGCGCCTTCATCGTCGCCGATTGTCCCGGTCACGAGCAATATACCCGCAATATGGCGACCGGCGCCTCGAACGCCGATCTGGCGATCCTGCTGGTCGATGCGCGCAAGGGCCTGTTGACCCAGACGCGCCGTCACGCCGCCATCGTCGCGCTGCTGGGCGTCCGCCACATCGTGCTGGCGGTCAACAAGATGGATCTGGTCGACTACGACCCCGCTGTCTTCGAACGGATCGTCCGGGAGTTCGCCGAGGCCAGCGCGCGTTTGAATTTTCGCGTCGTGACCCCGATACCGATTTCGGCGCGCCTCGGCGACAACGTGTCTTCACCGTCGCGACACATGCCCTGGCATGAGGGCCCGACCGTCATTTCCTGCCTGGAGGCGGCGGACGTCGAGGACGCGCGGGCCGAGCGGCCCTTGCGTTTCCCGATCCAATGGGTCAACCGGCCGCATGGCGATTTTCGCGGTTACGCCGGGACCATCGCCGCGGGCCGCGTCCGCCGGGGCGACGAAGTCGTCGTCGCCGGCTCGGGACAGAAAACGCGGATCGCGCGCATCGTCACGATGGACGGCGATCTGGAACAGGCCGAGGCGCCGGATTCGGTCACCCTGGTCTTCGCCGACGAAATCGACGCCTCGCGCGGCGACCTGCTGTGCGATCCGTTGGACCGGCCGGAGGTGGTCGATCAATTCGCCGCCCATCTGATCTGGATGAGCGAGCAGGAACTTCTGCCGGGCCGCTCCTATCTGATGAAAATCGGCGGCCGGAGCTTTCCGGCGAGCGTGATGGAGATAAAATACCGGCTGGATATTGACAGCCAGGCGAAAATCGCGGCCAAGACGCTCCGGCTCAATGAAATTGGCTTCTGCAATCTCGTCACATCGGCGCCGATCGCCATTGACCCTTACGAGGCCAATCGCGTCACGGGCGCTTTCATCCTGATCGACCGCGCCGACAATGGCGTCGCGGCGGCGGGAACCATCGCCTTCGCGTTGCGCCGCGCCAGCAATGTGCATCCACAGCCCCTTGCCGTCGGCAAGGCGGCGCGGTCGCGACTGAAACGTCAGAAGCCGAAAATCCTCTGGTTCACCGGCCTCTCCGGTTCAGGCAAGTCGACGATCGCCAATCTTGTCGAAGCAAGGCTACTTGAACGACAGGCCCATTCCGTCCTGCTCGACGGCGATAATATCCGTCACGGGCTCAACAAGGATCTGGGCTTTACCGAGGCCGATCGCGTCGAAAACATCCGCCGCATCGGGGAAGTCGCCAAACTGATGATCGACGCCGGCCTGATCGTGCTGTGTGCGTTCATTTCGCCTTTCGGGGCTGAAAGGCGGATGGTGCGCGATTTGGTCGAACCAGACGAATTCATCGAGATCTTCGTCGATACGGCGTTGGAGGTCTGTATCGAGCGCGACCCCAAGGGTCTCTACAAGAAGGCGCTGGCCGGACAGATCAAGAATTTCACCGGGGTGGATCAGGCCTATGAACGTCCGGAGGTTGCGGAAATCGTCATTGGCGCGGAATCCCTACGTCCGGAAGACGCCGCCGAGATTATCTTGCGCTATCTCAAAGATACAGAGACATTCTATGTCACCTGAACAGTCGGCGTTGCATTGAACTCTATGGACTCTCGCTTATGCCCGCGCGAAAGGGCTCCGGCAGATTCGGACTCGCATCCGGGCGCGGCTTGACGAGCAAATGAAAATCATCGGATCTGTTGAAGTTTCGGCGGTCGCCTGAGTTCCGGCTAGTGAACTTACCGCCGGCCGCGTTTTCGATCTCGGGAAGGTCCGCTTTTGTTCTGCGACTCAGGCTCGACCAGAAGGGATCGAATGTCCGGACCTGTGCAGGTTTTTGGACGCCGGCGTCACGAAACGCGCCGCTTGCTCCGGCGACCGGCGTCCAAAAAGCGCCAAGGCACGAAGTCGCGGGACGGTTAGCGCTGTGCAGGCAGCCAGCGCTATGGGGATTTGATTTTCACGCCGGTTACGGTGGTGGACCCGAAGGCCGTGCCCAGCGACCCAGACAGGGTTTTGAGGGGCTTGGCGGTGCGCGACAGGGATAGCGGGGCTGGCCTGGAGCTTATCAACCGGCGATAGGCGGGTTGATCGGCGTGATTTTGGCGAGAGAGATCACCGCCAGCGTGGAGCCAGCGCAATGGAACGGGAAAGCGGCGGCGCTGACAGGCGGTCTGGCTCATGATGTGTCGATCGTGCTTGGGGTAGGCCGCCACCTTGGCTGGCATCCGCGCGCGAAGACCTCGATGACGATCATGCGGGCGCCGCAGCGCGGGCATGGGGAGCGCAGCACGCGCGGCCCGTCCGGTGTGACATCCGGCTGCTGTTTCGGGTTGGCGGCAGGCGGGTCGGCGCCGAGCAGCGCGCGGGCTGTTGCGATGTTGTCGGCGCGGTTGGCGTTGGCGAAGAGCCCGTAGTGCCGGATGCGGTGGAAACCCCTGGGCAGCACGTGCATGAGAAAGCGCCGGATGAACTCGTGCGGGTGAAGACGCATCGTCATCCAGCGATCCGGACCTTCGATGCGATAGTTCTTCCAGCGGAAAGCGACGCCGGCGGCGTCGGCTGCGATGAGGCGGCGGTTCGATATGGCGACCCGGTGGGTGTAACGGGAAAGATAGCGCAGCACCTGCCTGGGTCCCGCGAACGGCGCCTTGCAATAGACGATCCACCTGGTGCGCCGCAGCGGGGCGATGAAACGCTTGAACGCAGCTTTGTCGGCGAGCCCGGCATGGGCGTTGAAGAACTTCAACTGGCCGGCGTCGTGGGCGGCGGTGAGCATGGCCAGCATCTTGCCGCTGAACAGACGCGCCAGCAGGTGGACGTGCACAAGGAAGTTGGAGCGGGAGGCGACCCATCGCGATCGGTCGAGCGAGAGCCCGCCACCGGGCACGATCATATGCACGTGCGGATGATGGGTGAGCGTCGAGCCCCAGGTGTGCAGCACGGCGGTGATGCCGATCCTGGCGCCGAGTCGCCTGGGATTGGCGGCGATGACGAGCGTTGTCTCGGCCGCCGCCTTCATCAGCAGGTCGTAGACCACGCGCTTGTTCTGGTAGGCGATGTCGCGCAGCTTGCTCGGCAGCGTGTACACGACGTGAAAATACGGGACGGGCAAAAGCTCCGCTTCGCGGTCGGCCAGCCATCGGCGCGACGCTGCGGCCTGGCACTTCGGGCAATGCCTGTTGCGGCAGGAGTTGAAAGCGATGTGGGTATGGCCGCACGCCGCGTTGTCGCAGCGTGCGACGTGGCCGCCGAGCGCCGCCGTTCGGCAGCGCTCGATT
>NZ_CAIUXT010000166.1 GCF_903903185.1 uncultured Rhodoblastus sp. | reverse complement strand
TGACGCTTTGAAGCGCCTTTTCCGTAACGCTCACGACCCGGACTTTTGATCCACGCCGCTTACGGTGGTTTGCCACCCGCTCCTGCAAGCCGATGGCGAGGGACCTACCCTCATCTCTCACGCCGCTTGCTGCGGCACACTGAAGCCAGCGCTCCAAATCAGGCGAGGATTGCCCGCGCAAGACAATGTCGGCCGCGCCTCCGCAATTTGGGGCAACGACCGGAACGGTTAGCGTTGACAAGCTCTCGGGCGTTATCGGCATCGTCAGCAATGAGCGGGTTCCTGCTATCGGTATGGTCCGTCAAGCGGCAGATTTCATTTACCAAAATGGGCGCGCCTTAAGCCAAATCCAGAAAATTCCGCCCCTTGCGGTCTTCGACCTCGACGATCCACAGGTCGGAATCGAAGGCGATCTCGCGCGCGATTTTTCCCTCGATCTTTTCGTTCTCCAGCCATTCCTCGCCATGGGCGCGGGCGAACAGGCGGTCGTAGCCTTCGCGCTCCTCGCTTTGCGGCGCCGGTGAAAACAAAGCCGAGAAACCGTCGAGCCGGTCAATCCGCACGGCGATGGCGCCCGCCTCGGGCGAACCTCGCCGCCGCAATACCGCGACAACCCCCTCCGACGAACAGCGGCGCAGAAACGCGGCGACCCAGATGTCGGAGCGGAGCCGGTTCATTCCTGTGGCAGGCCGGAGCGCGCCGCCAGCAAGTTACGGGTCCTCAAAGTCAATTCGCCGGTGACCGGCAGATGATTGTCGCGCTGGAACGTCTCCAGCGCCTTTTTCGTCGTCGCGCCGAAAGCGCCGTCGGGCTTTACCGGCGCGCCGAGTTTTTGCAGGGCGCGCTGCGCCGACAGGATGGTTTTCGCCGCGACCGGCGCAGCCGCGCTTTTCTTCTCGACGTTTTTCTCGGCCAGCAGCGCGCCGATGGCGTCGGCTTTATGCCTCAGTGGCGCGGCGCCCGATTCGGCGCCGGACGCCTGAGAACTTGCGGCTGCCGGCGGGGGCGCCAGCGCGGCGGCGGGCGCCGCGACCTTCGACAGCGCGGCGCCGGGCATTTTCTCGGCCAGCAGCGCGTCGAGATGCGCCGGGCGCGGCGGCGGCTTCGGCGCCTCGACCTTGAAGGTCGCGCCAAACAGCGGCGCGGGATGGCGGGTTTGCTGCATGTAGACGGCATTGACCACCACCGCCGCCAGCAGCGCGCCAAGCGCGGCGACGCCAAGCGCCGGCGTGCGGTAGCGCCAGATCGCGCTGAACCAGGACGTCCCGGCTCTGGCCTTTTTGGCGCGGCCCTTGCCCGGTCGCGCAGAGCCCCTGGCGGGGCGGCGCGGCTCGACGGAGACGAAATCGAAATCGGAGGCGGCGGCGATCTCACGCAATTTTCTTCACCTGCAAGTTGGAGCGCAAAGGGGAACTGAGCGCTTGCGCCAGTGCATATTCCCAAAAAGCTGGAGACTTTTTGGCCAAAATTATGCGGTTGAACACTTAACCGAAGCCGGTTCGACAAGCGGGAATTTGTCGAACGGGCTCCAGCCCGACGACGCGGCCGCGCCGCGCCAAAGTCTCGATCTTCAAGGGCGTGGCGGCGTTTTTGGCGCCGACGCGGCAATCGAGCGGCAGCCGCACCGTGACGCATGCGCCCTCGTTAGGCGCGCTCTCGAAGCAAATCGCGCCGCCGTGCAGGCCGACCAGGCCGCGCACGATCGACAGGCCGAGCCCGGCGCCCTCGTAAGGCCGGTCATGGGTGGCGCGCGCCTGAAAGAACGGATCGCCGAGACGCGACAGATCGTTCTGGGTAACGCCGATTCCGGTATCGGAGACGGTGATTTCGACAAACCCGCCGTCAGGGCGCGCGGTGAGGGCGACCTTGCCGCCCTCGGGAGTGAATTTGACGGCGTTGGACAGGATGTTGAGCAAAATCTGCTTGCAGGCGCGCTTGTCGGCGACGATTTCGTCGAACAAAGCCGGGCAGGCGCGGGTCAGTGCGATGCTCTTGGCGTCGGCCTTGAGTTTTACGACATCGCAGCAGAAAGCCAGCAATTCCGGGAGATCGAAGGGCTCAGGCTCGATTTCGAAACGGCCGGCCTCGATCTTCGACATGTCGAGAATCATGTTGACGAGGCTAAGCAGATGCTGGCCGGAAACATGGATGATGTCGGCATATTCGCGCTGGCGGCGCGGGTCTTTCGGGGCGAGGTCGGGATGGCCGAGCATTTCCGAAAAGCCGATGATGGCGTTGAGCGGCGTGCGCAACTCATGGCTGACATTGGCGAGAAAACGGTCCTTCCACAGATTGGACCGCTCACTGGCCTCGCGCGCCGCCTCCAGCGCCTCGCGCGCCTCCCGCATTGGCGTCATGTCGCGCAAGATCGCCATCAGCATGCCTTCGGAGGTGGCGGGGCAATGGACGCGCATCTCGACCCAGACGAATTGCGGCGGCGAAGCTTGCGCGCCTTGCGCGGGTTCCGGCCCCGCGCGAAGCCGGAATTCGACGTTTCCCGCCTGCCGGGACAGCGTCGCGTCCCAGATCGCCTTGAGGAATTTCGGCCGGTCGGAAACAAGTATGCGCTCGAACAGGCCGCGCGCCAGAAAATCGGCGGCGACGCAGCGCAGGGCCTTTACCGGTTCGGTCACCACGCGCAGGACCGCGCCGGACCGATCGAGTTGCAGCACCATGTCGCCGACCGTCTCGGTCAGTTCGCGGTAGGATCTAAAGCTGTCGCTCGCGCAGGCGTCGCGCTTCTCGAAGGCGCGGGCGCTCCACACCGCGAGCAGCGCCGCGTAAAGCGTCGCCGCCGCGACGATGGCGGAGTCGAAATTTTCTCCCGGCTCCCCCCGGGGATGCAAAAGACCGAAGGCGCCCAAAGCCGCGACAACTGCGACGGCGGTGAGCGACAAGGCGGCGCCGCCGGCGGCGAGGCGCGAATCGCCGCCCATCGCCGCCTCGATCGGCGCCAGCAGGAAACAGGCGAAAGCCGCGACCGTCAGGGCGCCATGGGCGCAGCAGAGCGTCACGCCAAGCGAGACCATGGCGGCGAGGCAGATGGTCTGGGCGATGTCGAAACGCCCGAAACGCTGCAAGGCATAAACGCCGGCCAGAGGCGCGAGCAGAAAGGCGAAGGCGAGCGCGTCCCAATTGCTCGGCGCGCCACGCAGCAGAAGGTAGATCGGCGCCAGCGCCATGAAAGGCAGGGTCAGGGCGAGGCGCAGCGTAATGAAATGCGCGTGGCGCCAGCGCTCCGCTTCGCCGGGCGATGAGGCCGGGCCGGCAGGCGCAACCATGTGAGGGACCATACGCGACATCGAAGGGGCTTTAACCTTGCGGGCGACGCGGCGCAGGCGGCGTCTCAACGCGTTGACAATGCGCTCCGGCTGTTAAGTGAATTCTAAACAGACGTGACGACTAAGCGTCATAGGCGCCGCCAATGTCGCAACATGGTTTCGGCTTTCTTGCCAGACCGCAATGCCCGCCGCTTTTCAGGCAGGACAGCCGGCGGGCCCGCGGCGCGCACGGACGACCCTGGCGCCCGATTCGACGGATTCGGCCCGGAAAAGCGGCAAGTAAAAATTGCTTTAACATCCATGCCGGCATTTGACGGATAATTTTGATTTAATCTCGACGCGTCGCTGCTAGCTTTCCCGCCATCGGTGTGAAAGGCGTCAAAATGTTCTTCCTGTTGCGTTGCCTGTTCTGGCTTGGCCTGGTCTTCAGCCATATCGCCGAACAGCAAGGTTTCGACCCCGCCGCGCTGCTCGACGGGCGCGCGGCGGTCGCCGCCAGAATTGCCAAAGAAAGCGCCGGCAGCATTCAAAAGGAAAGCGCCGCCGGCCTCGGCGCCCTCCCGCTGGAGGCGGCGAGCCGGCAATGCCGCGCCGAACCCGAAAAATGCCTGGCTCTTGTCGCCCGCGCAGCTCGGCTCGCGCCGCAGGGGGCGAACCCGAACCCGACGGCGAGCCGCGACACGCTTGGTCCCGGCGACCGGGCGCCGGCCTGGCGGCTGCGCCCCGGCGTCGCCGCCGACGCCGGCAGACATGAGTGACCGGAGACCCCCAAGAACAGGGCCGCGAAACGACAGGTCGCGCAAAAAAAAGCCCGGGCGTCGCAATCGCGAAACCCGGGCTTTGTGCTGGGCCGCGCCGGAGCGAACCGGCCGGAATGGATTATTTGGCGCCTACGCGCACGCGGCGGCGTTGCTGGCCGAGACCCATTTGTTTGGCCAGATGCGAGCGCGCCTTGGCGTAATTGGGCGCGACCATCGGATAATCGGCGCCGAGGCCCCATTTTTCGCGATAGTCTTCGGGCGACATATTATACTGGGTGCGCAGATGCCGCTTGAGCGATTTGAATTGTTTACCATCCTCCAGACAGATGATGAAGTCGTTGGTGATGGATTTTTTGACCGGAACGGCAGGCTTAGGCGCTTCGGTTACAACTGGAACGGCGCCGCTCGTCACGCGCACCAAAGCGGCGTGAACTTCACCGATCAAGGTCGGAAGATCAGCGGTCGGGACGGAATTATTGCTGACATAGGCGGAAACGATGTCAGCGGCCAGTTCAATGTAATTTTGGGAGATTGCGTCGGTCATAGCTTCGAGTCTTTCCTTGGGGCGGATTGCATTTTTTTTCAGCTGCAACCTGCGCAGACGGCATAGGCGGCTAATACGTTGCAGGGAGCAGTGGTATAGAGCCCATAGACTTCTAAATAGGCCAGTTCAACGGGCTTTGCAATATCTCTCTAACGGTAATCGACGATTTTCTTCGGATGTTTGTTTGTGCGCTGCAACTTGGAAAAGAATTGGAGCCGGCGCCGCAAATAAATCATGCCTCTTTGCGCGAAGCGCTGCTGGTGGAAAAGCCCCGCCCGCCGACCGGCCCGATCCCGTCAGTCGCCCGGATTTCATGGCCTTGACGCCAATTGCGGGGAGGCGAACAGGCGCTTTTCATGTTACCAGAAACCGCCCGTTCGGGCGCCGCAAACAACGAGACCGCCATGCCGCCTTTCGCCAAAGCCCATCGGCTGACGCCACCGCACGCCGCCCGCCGCCCCTTGCTGCAACGCCGCCATGACCTTGAAACCTGTGACGATTACGCTTGGATTCGCGCCGACAACTGGCGGGAGGCGCTCGAAAATCCCGAAAAATTGCCGCAACCGATTCGCGCTTTGCTGGAAGCGGAAAACGACTATGCCGACAAGGCGCTGGAAGAGGTCGAACAACGCGCTTCGATGCTTCTGGAAGAATTGATTGGCCGAATTGACGAGACCGATTGCGACCCGCCGGCGCGCGACGGCGCCTTTCTATACTACCGGCGCTATCGCGAGGAAGGCCAGCATGAGCTGGTCTGCCGGCGTCCCGCCGATGGCGGCGCCGAACGGGTTCTTCTCGACGGCGACAGGCAGGCCGAGGGCAAGGCTTTCTTCAGCCTCGACGAGGCCCTGCACTCGCCCGATCACCGGCTTCTGGCCTGGAGCCGCGACGACAACGGCAATGAATTGCACGACATATCCTGGCGCGATCTGGCGAGTGGCGAAGACGGCGCCGATGTGGTCGGGCACAGCGACGGAACCATCGTCTGGACGAGCGATTCGCGGGGCTTTCTCTACACCCGGATGGACGAGGACTTCCGCACCGCCCAGGTATTCCTGCATCGCATCGGCTCCGACCCCGCCGGCGACGTTCTGGTGTTCGAGGAAAAAGACCCGGCGTGGTTCGTTCACCTGCGCGCCTCCCGTTCGCGCCGCTACGCCATTGTCACGGTCAGCGACCACGATTGCTCGGAATGCTGGCTGATCGATCTCACTGTCGCCAATCTGACCGATTCTTTGGCTCCGGCGCGCAAAATCCTGCCACGACGCCCCGGCTTGCGCTACGACGTCGAGCCGGGCGCGGACAGGCTTTACATGCGCACCAACGCCGACGGCGCCTTCGACTACAAGCTGCTCAGCATTGCGCTCGAACATCTCGACAGTCCCGAAACCAGCGAATGGCGCGAAGAAGTTCCCCATCGCCCCGGCCGGATGATCTTCAACGCCACGGTCTTCGCCGGCTTTCTGGTCTGGCTCGAGCGCGAGAACTGCCGGCCAATGCTGGTTTTCCGCGCAAACGACGCGCAAGAAGAGGCGATCTCCTTCGATTCGCCCTGCCATCATCTGCGATTTGAGCGCAATTTCGCCTTCGAACAGCCAATTTTGCGCCTGTCCTATTCCTCGCTCACCGAGCCGCAGGAAATCTACGACATCGATCTGGCGACACAGAGCCGCACCCTGCTGAAACGGCAGAAAATCCCCTCGGGCCATGACGCTTCGGCCTATCGGTCGCGGATGGATTTCGCGCCGGCGCCCGATGGCGAGACGGTGCCGCTGTCGCTGGTCTGGCGGCGGGATTTTGCGCCCGGACCCCGCCCCGTGCTGCTCTATGGCTATGGCGCGTATGGCGTCGCCTTGCCAGACGCGTTCGACGAAAACCTGTTCAGCCTGATCGACCGCGGCTTTGTCTACGCCATCGCCCATGTGCGCGGCGGAACCGAAAAGGGCTCGCGCTGGTACGACAATGGCAAGCTGGAGCACAAGCATAATACGTTCGACGATTTTATCGCCTGCGCCCGCCATCTCTATGCTGAAAAAATCGCCGCGCCCGGAAAAATCGTCGCGGAAGGCGGCAGCGCCGGCGGATTGCTGATCGGGGCGGTGGCCAATCTCGCCCCCGAACTTTTCGCCGGCCTGATCGCCGAAGTGCCCTTCGTCGATGTGCTCAACACGATCTGCGACGCCTCGCTGCCGCTGACGCCGCCGGAATGGCGCGAATGGGGCAATCCAATTGAGAGCGCCGAGGTATTTCGCCGGCTCTTGTCCTATTCGCCCTATGAAAACGTCACGGCGCAGGAATATCCGCCGATGCTGATCGAAGCCGGCCTGACCGATCCGCGCGTGACCTATTGGGAGCCCGCCAAATGGGCGCAGCAGCTTCGCGCGCGCATGACCGGCGGCGGCCCAATTCTGCTCAAGACCAATATGGCGGCCGGCCATGGCGGCGCCTCGGGACGCTACGACGAACTCGACGAAATCGCCTTGCGGCAGGCCTTCGCCATCGAGGCGATCGGCGGCGGGGAGTGACGGCGGGAGACTACCCCTCGCCCTCGATGAAGCGCTTCAGTTCGGCCATCGAGGCGAAGCGATAGACGCCATGCGAGGTCTCGGCCTCGATCGAGCCGTCGGCATAGAGGATGTAATGCGCGCCTTGCGCATCATATTCGCCGATGACCGCCGGCTTGGTCGCTGAATCGCCCGCCGGTTCGGCGGTATCGGGCGCATGCGGCGCGGCATGGCCGGTTTCGGCGAACGGGTCGTGGGGGTTTTCGGCGACCGGCTCATGGACCGTTTCGGCGACCGGCTCATGAACGGCTTCGGCGAAAGTTTCATGAACCGCTTCGTCCGGAAGCGGGTCACCGACTTCCTGCGGAAACGCGTGGCCAAACTCGTGTTGAAGCACGTGGCTTTCGTCGCGCTCGGTCTCGCGGCGGACGTCGTGCGCATGGTCCGGATGGACTTCGTGCGCATGGTCCGGATGGATTTCGGGTGCGGGTTCGTGAACGGGTTCCGGTTGCGGCTCGGGTTCGGGTTCCGGCTCGATCTCCTGCGCATGAGCGATTTCAGGCTCCGGCTCAGGCGGGCTGTCGCCCAAATGTTCTTCATGCTGTTCGGGCCAAGGCTCGGGCGCCTGCGGCTCCAAAGGCTCCGGTTCGGGCGCGGGGACAAAAGTCTCGCGCGCAAACTCCGGCTCTGGAACGACGGGTTGTTCGACCCGATCCTCGAATGGCTGGGCGAGCGGTTGGCGCGGCCACGCGTCGCCGGCTGCCGCTTGCGGCGTTTCCGGCTCCGGCGCCGGACGATTGCCGCGCACCATCCACGAGAGCGGGCTGTTCGGTCGCGGATTGACGGTCTCCGCAGGAGCCGGCGCCGACTCTGCGATCTCCGGTGCGGGCGCCTCGTCTTCCTCCAACGGCGGCGCGTAAGTTGGCGCGGGCGGCGGCGTGGACGCCGCTTCGCTGGCAAAGCCGGATCGACCCCTTGCGAGCAGCAGCGTCGCCCTTTCGGCGGAGGAGGCGATTTTCTCCAACTCGCGCAGCACCAGACCGAGGGCGACGAGCACGAGGCCTGTGCAGGCGGCAAAAGTTCCGGAGATCACCTGCGTCCAGCCGCGTTCGAGCTGAACATAGCCATAGCCGTTCCAGGCCACCGCCAGTCCGACCGCGAAAAGAAAGGCGCCAATGACAATGACGGTTCGGTCCGCTCTCACTTTGCCGCCTTTCGCGGGAAATTTCTCGGCCCAAAAGGCCATCAAAATGTAACATTAGGGGTAAAGGGTTAATTTCGATACCGCAAGGGCGCCAAATGGCGGCGGCTGCGTTCTTGCTTCCATCGCGCACGGTCTTTACCTTCCCCTTCGCGCGGCCTTTCCGGGCGCGATCCTTCACAGGAGATACCATGACCTTCGTTCTCGATCCCCTTCCCTACGCCTATGACGCGCTCCAGCCCTATACCTCGGCGGAAACCCTCGAATTCCACCACGACAAGCACCATGCCGCCTATGTCACCAACGGCAACAACCTGATCAAGGGGACGGAATGGGAAGGCCTGCCGATCGAGCAGGTCATCACCGGCTCCTTTGGCAAGAACGCCCCGGTGTTCAACAATGCCGCCCAGGTCTGGAACCATGCCGAATTCTGGAAATATCTGAAGCCGAACGGCGGCGGCAAAGTCCCCGGCAAGGTCGAAAAAGCCTTGATCGAGGGCATTGGCTCGGTCGAAAAGGCGCTTGAGGATCTGGCGCAGGCCGGCCTGACGCAATTTGGCTCGGGCTGGGCCTGGCTGGCGGTCAAGGACGGCAAGGTGTCGGTGTCGAAGACCCCGAACGCCGAAAACCCGCTGGTCCATGGCGCGACCCCGATTTTGACCATCGACGTCTGGGAACACGCCTATTACATCGACTATCGCAACCGCCGCCCCGATTTCATCAAGGCGGTGATCAGCAATCTGGTGAACTGGGAATATGTCGAAGCCCAGCTTGAAAAAGCGATTGGCTGAGTTTTTTTGAGGCCGGGCCGCCCGAGGGTTTTGGGCGGCCCCAATTTTTCGTTTTGCGGGCTGCGACGAAGCCGATTTCATCATTCGCGCGGAAGTATTGTTCCCTGTCCTGCCCATCGTCTCCATTGGCGCCGCGATAACGAGCGCGCCGAGGCTCCAGTTTTAATTCCTTGGACGCCCGGCCTCACGCCAACGCCTTCCGCAACTGAAACCGCGTATGCCCCGCCGGAAAATCCTCCATCCGGGCATATTCGACATAGTCGCGGGCGAGATAGAATTCCGGGGCCTGAAACTCGAAGGTCGCCAGAATCGACCATTTGCAGCCGCGCTCAACCGCGACCGCCTCGGCCTTAGCCAACAGCCGCGAGCCAGCGCCCTGCCCGCGAAACGCCTCTTCGACCCAGACGAGATCAATCGCCAGCCAGGCGCCGATGGTCACGCCCTGCAGGCCGCCCCGGACCCGGCCGTCGCCGTCGCGGGCGGCGATGCAGAGATGGTTTTGCGGCTGGCGCACCGGATCCGGGCCGACACGCGATTCATTATAGGCGGCGAGGCCGCTCAGAAGCACGATCTGCGTCGTCTCGTCGGGGTGGCTCTCGAGCGTGACAACAAGTTCGTCACGCTCCGGCCCGGCCAACGCTTCCGCCAGCGTCATTCGGCGGCGGCTTTGGAATAGCCCAGCCGCGCGCTCAATTCGTCGATCAGCTTGCCCGCCGCTTCGGAAATAACCGTGCCGGGCGGAAAGATCGCCGAGGCGCCCGCCTGATAGAGCGCGTCGAAATCCTGCGGCGGAATGACGCCGCCGACGACGATCATGATGTCGGGCCGGCCTTCCTTTTCCAACGCCTCGCGCAGAGCCGGCACCAGCGTCAGATGGCCCGCCGCCAGCGAGGAAATGCCGACGATATGCACGTCGTTTTCCACCGCCTGGCGCGCCGCCTCTTCGGGTGTGGCGAACAGCGGGCCGATATCGACGTCGAAACCGAGATCCGAGAAAGCCGAGGCAATCACCTTCTGGCCGCGATCATGGCCGTCCTGGCCGACCTTGGCGACGAGGATGCGCGGACGGCGCCCGTCATGTTCCTCGAAAGCCGAAACCTGCCCCAAAACCTTGGCGATTGCGGTCGAATTCACCCCGGCCTCCCGCTTGTAGACGCCGGAGATGCTCTTGATTTCCGCGCGATGGCGTCCGAAAACCTTCTCCAGCGCATAAGAAATTTCGCCGACCGTGGCCTTGGCCCGAGCCGCCTCGATGGCCAGCGCCAGCAGATTGGCGCCGCTTTTCGCGCCCTCGGTCAAGGCGTCGAGCTTGGCCTGCGTCTCGGCCTCGTTGCGCTCCGCGCGCAGGCGCCGGAGCTTTTCGAGTTGCTGCGTGCGCACCGTGGTGTTTTGCACCTTGCGCACGTCGATCGGCTTTTCGTCGGTCGGGCGCAGCTTGTTGACGCCGATCACCGCCTGTTTGCCGGAATCGATGCGCGCCTGGGTCTTGGCGGCCGCCTCCTCGATGCGCAGCTTGGGTATTCCGGCTTCGATGGCCTTGGACATGCCGCCGAGCGCCTCGACTTCACCAATATGGGCCCAGGCCTTTTGCGTCAGTTCGGCGGTGAGCTTTTCGACATAATAGGAGCCGCCCCACGGATCGATGATCCGGGTGGTGCCGGATTCCTGTTGCAGGAACAATTGGGTGTTGCGGGCGATGCGGGCGGAAAAGTCGGTCGGCAGCGCCAGCGCCTCGTCGAGCGCATTGGTGTGCAGCGACTGGGTATGGCCTTGCGTCGCCGCCATCGCCTCGATCTGGGTGCGGATGACGTTGTTGAACACGTCCTGCGCGGTCAGCGACCAGCCCGAGGTCTGGCTGTGGGTGCGCAGGGGCAGGCTCTTTTCCGACTTCGGCCCAAAGTCCTTGACGAGTTTTGCCCAGATCAGGCGGGCGGCGCGCAGCTTTGCGACCTCCATGAAGAAATTCATGCCGATGGCGAAGAAGAAGCTGAGGCGCGGCGCGAAAGCATCGATCTTCAAGCCCTGGGAGAGCGCAGCGCGGACATATTCCAGCCCGTCGGCCAACGTGAAAGCCAGTTCCTGGACC
>NZ_CAIUXT010000165.1 GCF_903903185.1 uncultured Rhodoblastus sp. | reverse complement strand
CGGCAGCAGGTTGAGCCGGGAATCTTTTGCGCCGCTCTTCTGATTGTCGCCTGAAGCTGCAAATTTTCGCTGCTGCGCCGAAAATGTCGCCTGTTCGCGCTTCACGGCGCGCAGCGATGCAATGGTCTGCGTTTCCCAGGACCTTACGCCCGCAATCTGCGATTTCGTCCAGGACGACGCGTTACCCGCCAATCCTGCCGAGGCCGCGTAATTCTTCCATGCTGACGCGACCATTTCGATGTCGCTTTTGGCGAGGCGAAGCTTCGAGAGCGACGCGACAAACTTATCGGTCGCGCCCGTGCCGGCCATCGCCTTGGATATAGACTTGATTTCGGACTCGGTGTCCTTCAGGGCTTGTGCGACGGAGCGGGCCGGCTTCGTCACATCGTCCTTGAGCACGATCGACAGTGTCGACGTCAGACTCGCCATCAAACCAGCCCTTCAATACGCATTGCTTCCCGCATTTCCGCCAGAAGCTCATCCCACGCCATGTCCATGATTTCAGCCATGGACCAGCCGATTATGCGCTTGACGAAGGCGCGGTAGGTTCGCCAGCCGCCGGGGCCGAAGTTTCCTCCGGTGCGGCCCGGAACCGGCGGGGCAAAAAATCGCGGGCGGCCTCTTCCAGCGCGAACTTGTCGTCGTCGTCGAGCGCGGAAAGCACGACGTCGGGGATGAGATCGCCAGCGGCGTCGCGGAACATCGGAAGCCGCGCCATGGTGGCGCCAGCATCATCGGAGAGGCCCTCGATAAAATCGGCGACCTCTTTCACCGTCAGCCTCACGACATGAACTTCGCGATATTCCTTGCCGCCAAACGACAGCGGCCATTCGAGCGCTGCGACGCGGGCGCGGGGGCGCGGCGGGAATGTGTCAATGAAAGTGGGTGCGATGGCAGTCATAATCGATCCTTGGGCTTGGGGTCCGGCAGGTTCCGTGCAAAATTGCACGCGTTATCCCGACCTATTCATTCGAGGTTTTGATGTCTCTCATTCCATGCGCATCCTGCGGCCATAATGTCAGCGCATCCGCCATATCCTGCCCCCAATGCGGCCACCCATTGCGGGAGGTTGAGCGCGCGAAGGCCGCTAAAAAGGCCGGAGCCGGGTGCTTGTCTATACTGGCTTTTGCCGCACTCGCGGGTTCATGGATGATCTACTATGGAGGGCAAATTATGGAGGAAGAGGCTAAGCACCCAACCTGTATTTCGGATTATAAAAAGTGTAGGGACAATGAAGATATTGTTCGTAATCACAAATCTCGGCAGCACGCGCACTTGCAAACAGAGTGTAAATCCGCAGCCAAGGCCTTATCCAAATACGGAGAGCCTGAAATACCGTTCTTCCCCTTCAAAGACTTTTGGAAGGGGGATACCTTCAGGAATGCCGGAGGCGCCACACTTCTTGAGGATGGCGCCATATTTCCGAACGCCAACGGCGGAAAAATGCGCGTCGGCCTATCTTGCCATTACGACCTCAGGTCCGACATCGCGACGGTCGGGTTTACGCCGTAACCCGCCTCAAATCCGCAAAATCGCGTTGATATCGG
>NZ_CAIUXT010000164.1 GCF_903903185.1 uncultured Rhodoblastus sp. | reverse complement strand
GGAATAGCCTCGCGACATCCTGCGCCTCCCGATTCAGAGGGAAACCAAGATTCGCCCATTTCCACGCCCAAGGGAATCCCCCAAATCATTCCGATTCACGCCAAGCGGGGACTGCTCTAAGGTCAAAGCCAAGCCCGGAAATAAGCGAGGGGCATATGATCCAACTTTTTATACAGACTCGATTACGTCACGCACCAAAGCCTTCGTCCATCAACGGCCACTGCAATCCAACGCCCTAAGTGGGACCCAAATTGGGGCCGGATATTTCGCTGATTGAGATAATTCATTAAAAACAATGCGGTCGGCGGTTATTATGGCGGAGGGAGCGTCCGTAGAATTACCGTTTTCCCTTGTTTTCCCCTGTCCGCTAATTCCCTAGAGAATCAAGGCTTTTAGGGCACAACCGTCTTTCCTTGTCCGCCATAATCCGCTATGATCCGCGTCAGATTGTAAGACCGATTGTAAGACCAAATCGGTTGGTGGAAGCTTTTTGGAGGCGGTGCGATGGCAAGCAAATTGACAGCGCGAAAGGTTGAGACGGCAAAGCCTGGGCGGCATGGCGACGGCGCCGGGCTTTGGCTGGTCGTTTCCCCTAGCGGCGCGAAGAAATGGGTTTTCCGCTTCACCTTTGGCGGCAAGGTCACGGAAATGGGCCTTGGCGCTGGCGACGTGCTGAGCCTCGCGACGGCGCGCGAGCGGGCGACGGAAGCGCGGCAGACGGTCGCAGCCGGGAAAAATCCAATTGCGCAAAGGCGCGAGGCGAAAAAGGCCGAAGCTGGAAAGCCGACCTTTGGCGCCGTCGCGGATGCAACAATAGATGCGCAAAAGGCGGGCTGGCGAAATGCCAAGCATTTGGGGCAATGGAAAATGACGCTTGGTCCGGCCTATTGCGCCTCGATACGCGCCAAGATCATTGACGAGATAACAACGGATGATTTGCTCGAAATTCTCGCGCCGATCTGGATTGAAAAGGCAGAAACCGCATCGCGCTTGCGTATGCGGCTTGAAGCGGTTTTCGATCATGCCGGTATCCGGCCAAACCCTGCCGAGCGTAAGGCTTTCGGCAAAAAGCTGCCGAGTCAGAAGAACGCCAAGCGCGGACACCATGCCGCGCTGCCCTATCCTGAAATCGAGCAATTCACAGCCGAGTTGCGCGCCATGCCGGGCGTTGGCGCTATGGCGCTGGAATTTGCAATTCTGACTGCGGCAAGGTCTGGCGAAGTGCGCGGCGCGAAATGGGAAGAAATCGACGTCGATGCAAAATTGTGGGTTGTTCCGGGCGAAAGAATGAAGGCCGGGCGCCCGCATCGCGTCCCGTTGAGCGACCGCGCCGTCGAAATTCTAAAGGATGCGCGCCCGCTTGCAAATCGGAGCGGTCTGATTTTTCCCGGCGCCCGATCCGAAAAGCCTCTTTCCGATATGACGTTGACCGCTGTGCTTCGCAGGATGGGGCGCGGCGAACTGACGGCGCACGGCTTTCGCAGCACCTTCCGCGATTGGTGCGGCGATAAAACCAGCTTTCCGCGCGACGTTGCCGAGGCGGCGCTGGCGCATGTCGTGCGCGACCAGACCGAGGCCGCTTACAGGCGCGGCGATGCGCTGGAAAAACGGCGCGAATTGATGGCGGCTTGGGCGCGCTATTGCGAGCCAAAGGCGGGCGACAATGTTGTGCAGATGACGCGACCGAGCGCATAATTCCGATAGCGTGGATAGGACGGCCATCCGACAAGCCGGGACGCATCACCCGGTTTCCGTGTTCCCTGCGATGCTGGCGGAAACGCGCAATGAAAAAGCCGAATGAGTTTTTGCTCACGATCAATAACAAAGCGGGGTGGCTTGATCGCGATTTAGATTTTTCAGATATTATTTCTATGCTTAAGTCACGGAATTGCAGTGAATCGGATATCCGAAATATTACGGAGCATCTGAAATTATCAATACTAAATTATGAAGGAAACAACAGTGCTGTTATGATTGATGAAAAAATTCAACATAATGCATCTGAAAATAATAATGATTTAAGTCAGGAAAGAATTAAGGATGGTTTCAAGGTTATGATTGATGCAGCAAATAAACTTAATGCAGCCGCAGATTTACTTCTTTCAATTGATGATAATTTATGGGCCGCACTTGAAATAATTGTTGCCGAACGCGACGGTAATTGGTTGCGGCAGTCCCCTGGCCTCGGATTGTCTCTTTCCCGAATGGTAAGAGGTGCGGCGGATACAGCCTCCAAAATTAATTTCTTTGTCCAGGACAATGCCCCTATTGCGTTGAAAGAGGTCTCTGGACGCGGCGCGCCTGCCAATCTGAAGCAACACATGCTCGCACGTTCAATCGCCTATGTATGGATGACATGGGTGAAACAGCGTCCAGTAAAGACGCGAGTTGATATAACCACTGTTGGCGATGAATCGTTCACTGGCGTCAAGGATCAACCGTTCACGCGGTTTTGTTCTGAGGTTGCAGCACTTTTGCCTGTAGGCTCACTGGAAAATGAAGGGGGCATGATTCGCATGGCAGTCGATTACGCCTGCGAAGACTTTTAGACCCTGAAACGCCCAAAAATCACGGGAAGCCGTTAATTCGGGGTTTCAAGGCGAATTAGCGGATTCGCGTGCACGGACCGGATAAGACACTCTGAGGCCATCGCAACACAAATAGATGGTGGTCAAGATGTCTCCGAGCTATCTCAACGAAACGCTGCTGGCGCATCGCGTTACCGATTTTTGCAAACGCATCGGAATCAGCAAAGCAACCTTCTGGAAATATGTGAAGGCGGGAAAAATCCACGTCATCCGCATCGGGGGGCGGACTCTGGTTCCCCATACGGAAGCGGTTCGGCTCTCGACCGAGGGGACGAACTGATGACCGGCGCCCCAGAAATGCGAACGCCCGGCCCGCGCGCCAACGCGGGAGACCGGGCGGAAGGCAATCACAACGTCGTCCCTTCTATCCCCACCGCATCCGAAAATCAAGCCCCTGAAGCCCGCTGGACGGTCGCATGGCCGCTTGCAGCCGATGGCCTTGCAACCGCTTCCCGACTGATCGCAGTCAACGGACTGCTGGCCGAAAGCGCGGCGATGCGCGGCGACATGGGCGAAGCCTTTTCTCGATTGAAAGCCTGCAATGCCGCGCTTTCCGAGGCGCGCGAAATTGTCGCAGCAGCGGGGAGAATCGCCCAATGAGCATCCCTCCTGTTGATTATGCCGAATGGCCGATGGAGCGGCGCAACGCTTGGTGGCGCGACCAAAACCGGGGCGGCGCAAGCCCCGCGTTCAAATTGCCCAAACCCGCCTGCCGCGCCGATGGGCGGCCAGTTGTTGCGACGGACCGCAAGACCTTCACGCCTGCTTATACAAGCGGTCTGGTTACTCTATCAGCGGCGGCGCTTCTCAAGCGCGAGTTCCCCCCGCGCGAAATGATGATCGCGCCCTTTTTTCCGGAAAAGGGCATCGCTATGGCCTTTGCGGAGCGCGGGATTGGTAAGACGCATTTCGCGATGGGCGCCGCCTACGCGGTTGCCAGCGGCGGAGAGTTCATGCGGTTTAAAGCGCCACGCGCAAGGCGCGTCGTCTATATCGACGGCGAAATGCCGGGCCTGACCCTGAAGGAAAGGCTCGCCTCAATTGTCGCCAACGCGGACCGTGAAGCACCAGACGACTATTTAAATTTTGTCGCAGCCGACTTGCAGCCGGACGGCCTGCCCGATCTGGCAAACCCGGATGCCCATAAATTCTATGACGCCGCAATCAAAGACGCGGACATGATCGTGGTCGATAATCTCTCGACGATCTGCCGGGGCTTGCGAGAGAACGACGCCGATTCGTGGGGGCCTGTTCAAGAATGGTGCTTGCGTCAGCGGGCGGCTGGAAAGTCGGTTTTGTTGGTTCACCATGCGGGCAAGGGCGGCGCCCAGCGCGGGACCAGCAGGAAGGAAGACGTGCTTGATACGGTCATATCCCTGCGGCGGCCCGTCGATTACGTGGCTTCGCAGGGCGCGCGTTTTGAAGTGCATTTCACCAAGTCGCGGGGCTTCTATGGCGCCGACGCGGAACCGTTTGAAGCGCAGCTTGTCGGCGGCCAGTGGACGACCAGCGAGATAAGACCAGCCGACGACGACGACGCGATAATGGCCTTCAAATCGCAG
Organism: uncultured Rhodoblastus sp.; assembly: GCF_903903185.1. Classification (GTDB taxonomy): domain Bacteria; phylum Pseudomonadota; class Alphaproteobacteria; order Rhizobiales; family Beijerinckiaceae; genus Rhodoblastus. The sequence goes on along the minus strand of NZ_CAIUXT010000164.1, from coordinate 7,519 downwards.
GGCCTGAGTTTCCGCCAAATCGCGGATCGAACCGGCCTCGCCAAGTCAACCGTTGCTGACAGATTGAAGAAAGGCTGACCTATGAGCTTGCGCGCCCTCGCCCTTGCCTATCTCGAAAAGGCCGCTGTCCGGAAAGTGTCCGGGCCGGACAGCGTAGGGGTGTCCGGTCCGGACAGTTGGCCTCTATCCCTAGAGAAACAAGGGATTGAGGGTGTCCGGCATCTGTCCGGCGCCCGGACACCTAATCCGGACACTTTGTCCGATCCGGACAGAGCCAACAACCCGGACAGGCAGGACACTTCGGACACTTCGGACATTTCGGACAGACCGGACATTTCGGACAGACCGGACACTTCGGACACCATGCGGCGCGGCGTCGTCATCGACATTGCCGCGCATTTCGCCAAGGCCCAACGCATCGCCGACGCCAAGAACCTAGAGGCGGCGCGGCGTGGCGAGACCGATCGATTTTGCCGATGCGGCGACTATGCCGGTCGCGCATCGCGCATCGCGGGGCGCGAGGTCTGGCGATGCGAGCGATGCGAGGAAGGGCCGGACCATGGCTGAAACAACAGGGCGAAAACAGCGCGGAGCGCCTTTTCAGAGAGGCCGATCCGGCAACCCGGCTGGCAGGCCGCAGGGCGCACGCCACAAGGCGACGATGTTGGCGGAAAAAATGATGGAAGACGACGCGGCGGAAATCGTGAAGGCGGTTATCGCGGCGGCGCGGTCCGGCGACATGACGGCGGCAAAAATAATTATTGATCGCATCGCGCCACTGCGGCGCGGGCGCCCGGTCCGGCTTGACCTTCCTCCGGTGGAAAGCGCGTCGGACGTTGCGACTGCGACGGCGGCGCTTGTGGCGGCAATGGGCGCGGGCGAAGTGACGCCGGATGAGGCCATGACAATCGCCAGCGTCTTTGAATTGCGGCGCCGGGCGCTCGAAAGCGAAGAATTTGAGCAACGGCTTTTGGCCCTGGAAGGGCAAAAACGATGAACAGGATTTTTGAATCCCGGTTGAAAGCGCTTGAAGCGGCGAAGAGCGTTACGTCTGGCCCGCCCAAAATTCCGCCCGAGTTGCGAGCGATCCTCGACGAGCTAGCTGCACATGCGGGGCGGACCGGGGCGGAAAGCCAAGCCAGCGCCGTTGCCCGCGCGATGGGCATGGACAGCCGGACGATGCGCGACCTGATTAAGCGCGACCACTTTCAGTTCTGGACGCGCGTCCTCGACACTGCTGCACGTACAGGAAGGATAGGACATTGAGACAGACAACTGCATTACGACTTGGCCGGCTGGAAAGCGCAGCCACCGCGAAGGCAGGAGGCCCTACGGCTATCGTCTGGCAGGTCGTGGGAAAAATCGGCGACGAGCCTGTGCGATGCGAGAACCTGCGGACCGGCCAGTCATGGGCCCGCGAGCCGGGCGAAAGCGCCTCGGCCTTCGAACTGAGAGTGGTAGAGGAGGCCCGCAGACTGCCTGGCATGCCGTGGCTTGTCATGCATCCGGCCGAGCAAACTTAAAACAAATCAAAACATTTTCAGCGTGTTCAAGATTGGAATTCGCGACCAATCGGCCGCTTTGGTCCCTCTGCCTCTTTTTGGCTTGGGCCTCCTCATCGCGGCATTTGTCCCATTATGCGGAGTTCCTATCCGCCATTTAAACAGTATATCTTATTGATTTTGATTGATTTTCTGCATCCGATTTGGTGGCGGTATTACAACTGGTCTTACAATGCGACATAAATTAGGGCGAGTTTAGGCGGGCAAGAGGCGTCGGCCATTACGCGCCGCAAGGCGATCTATGAGGAATTGCACCCAGAGACGAAGGCGGAAGCGTTTAAGGGAAACCGTCATACTGGAAGTCTAGCAAGCGAAAATTCTGCGTTCGCTAGCGCCACTGCGGACGCGACAAACAAAAGCCGTCGGTCTGTCGAAATAGCCGCCGCGCGTGGCGAAGCCCTCGGCGATGATCTCGACGCCATCGCGGGAACAAGCCTCGACAAGGGCGTGATTAAGCCGCCGCCTGCGTGAGAAGATCGCCGCAGATACTTGCCTCTAGCCCTGCTTTGTGGCACACTATACCTGCCTTTCGTCGATGTAGGGGCGGGGTTGTCCTTGTGTCCCCGCCCTCTTTCCCTCGAAGGTCCCGCCGTGATGGCAGGTTAAAAGTCCTCCCTCGTGATGAGGGGCGGCAAACGCGCTGAAGTGATTTCGGTCGCATCGCCGCGAGCAGCCCTCGGGATGAGGGCTAATCGCACGTAACCCCATCCCAGGGGCGTGCAATATGAATTATCAACATTTACAGCCGAGCCATGGGCTCGAAACAAAGAGCTACACATCCTCCGATATCAAAAACCTCGTCGAAGACGTCGGGCGCGGCTTTGAGGCCTTCAAAGAAAAACACAGCCGCGAGCTTGCCGAACTGAAGCGCGGCCGATCCGACCCGATCAGTTCCGAAGAGACCAATCGCATCAATTCGGCTATTGACGTGATGCAGCGTCGCGTCGACAGCGAAATACTCGATATCAAGCGCTCGGCGATCTTCTCCGCCGCGCGCGAGGACCTTTCGCGCCAGTCACGCGAGGCCAACGATTATTCGCGCAAGTTCGACAGCTATTTGCGCAAAGGCGGCGACAATAACAAGATGGAGCTGGAACGGATCGCGGAGACCGTTCCCGAACTCAAGGCGCTTTCGTCCAACTCCGAAGCGGACGGCGGCTTCACTGTCCTGCCGGCCGTCGAGCGGCAGTTGATTTCCTTGGCGCTGCTGATTTCGCCCATCCGCGCTTATGCGGGTGTGCAGGCGATCTCGACCGGCTCATATAAGCAGCCCGTGAACAAGCGCGGCACTACGGCGGGATGGGTTGGCGAGACCGATCCGCGCGCGCAAACCGCAGCGTCGCAGCTTGCGGAAATCGAGATCGTGCCCGGCGAAATTTACGCGCAGCCGGCCGTGACTCAGCAGATGCTGGACGATTCGTTTATCGACATCGAACAATGGGTGGCGAGCGAGGCCTCCACGATCTTTGCTCAGAAGGAAGGCGCGGCGTTCATCTCTGGCGACGGGTCGAAGAAGCCCAAGGGCTTCTTGACCAGTTCCATCGTCGCGGATGCCTCTTGGGCGTGGGGTTCCATCGGCTATTTTGCGACCGGCGCCAGCGGCGACTTCACGGCCGTTTCGGCAACGCCCGGCGCTGGCCCCGATGTGTTTTTTGACGTGATATATGGCCTCAAGCCACAGTATCGAGCAAATGCCCGTTGGGCTTTCAATCGCCGCGTGCAAGCGAGATTGCGAAAATTCAAAAACAGCTACGGCGAATATTTGTGGCAACCCTCCCTCGTTGCTGGCGCGCCGGCGACGTTCGCGGGCTACGAGATCATCGACGCAGAAGACATGCCGGACCTTGCGGCAAATTCCTATTCCGTGATCTTCGCGGACTGGAAATCGTTCTATCGTATCGTTGATAGGATCGGCATCCGCGTGTTGCGTGATCCGTTCTCGTCGAAGCCCTACGTCTTGTTCTACACGACCAAGCGCGTAGGCGGCGCGGTGGTGAACTACGAGGCTGCGAAAATCCTCAAAGCCGGCACGTCGTAAAAAGACGGTAAAGCGCCCCGCCGCACGGACGCACTGTGGCGGGGCGGTCTTACTCTGGTATCGCCCAATCCTAAATCGAGGAATAATCCATGAGCAAAGACTTTAACCCGCGTGAACTTGAAGCGGACCTGTCGCGGTCGGACGCCGTTAGGACGGTCGCATACGTCAAAAGCCGTCATCGTGACGACTCGAACCCGGCCAAAGGAATCCCGGTCGAGGCGCGGAAAGCCTTCTTGAACGGAGTGACCGCCGGCTGGGTTGGCGACTTTTTGCGCGCCTAATCGAGGAATAATCCATGCGCTCGATTAATCCCGCAAAGCTGCGCATGGTCTTCGACGCGCTCGAAGCGTGCGGTGGCGAGGCTGCGACTTTCGCGCGTTCGCGGCGCCGGCAATACATGCCGCGCATTGAGCGCGCGGAGATCGAGCAGCGTGCGGAGCAGCGCGCGCATCCCGCCACGGCGTCGCGTGGCGGATTCCGGGAGCTTATCGAGCACATGGCGGCCATGTAGGCTGCATTCGAGAAGAAAACTGTCCGCGCCTGTCCGCCCAAATTCGCCCTAATCCATGTCGAATTGTAAGACCAATTGTAATACCGCTCGCAATCGCGTTTCGGAAATCATCATTAAAACAATGGGATAGATTGCGTTAATGGCGGAGGGAGCGTCCGCGATTTTTATGCGATAAAATTATTATTTTCAATATGTTATAACTTTCGACTGAAAACGACCCCAGCAATAACCCCAGTCTCGAATTGACGATCAAACCCATCCCTTCGTGCCAACATTGCCTGGTTCGGCAAACCGCCGGAGTTTTCGCGGCTGAGGGTCCACTATAACCCGAATTGCGGTCATTAGGGAAAGGACCGCTCTGCGCCAATAGCAGGCTTTGCGGTCGTCATTCGCCGATCAATAAGTTTGACGAAAAGCCGCCATTCCCGAACGAGCGCATCCGCCACGAGGCGCGACGCCATAGCGGTGAGCAAGACTGCTATCCAGGCGCAAAGATGCTGCCCCCGCTTGAAGCGGCAATTGGCGATCTCCGGCAAAGCATGAGCGCGACCCATTAGCGCCCGACCCAAGAAATCTGATTTCGATAAGCCCGCCGTCTTGACGTGGGAATTACTCCCACGTATATCGACGCTGTAAGTGGGAAGTTTTCACACGCAAAGGGCGATCAGCAATGACTGAGATCACATCCATGCAACGAAACCGTCTGGCCGGTCTGGCTGTGTCCGAAAGAGGCTTCGTCTTCGATCCGCAATCCGGCCAGAGTTTCTCGGCCAATGGCGTTGCGCTGGCCTTGTTGGCGCTGCTTCGCGCAGGCGCCGACGAGGAGGCGGCGACCTCTCGTCTCGCCGCGCAATTCGACCAGCGCCCGGCGCTGGTCCGTCCCGCCGTCGCGGCTTTCCTGCGCCAGTTGACGAGGTATTTCCCATGATCGCCCAATTTTCCGCCAAACCATCGCAGGAATGGACGATCGGCCTCACCGGGATGAACGCCCGCGCGGACAATCCGGGCCCCGGCTTTGCCGTCGCCCGCTGCATCCGGCATGACAGAAATTTCGCCGGCCGTTTGATCGGCCTCGGCTACGACGCCCTCGATCCCGGCCTGCATGCCGAAGCCGTCATCGACCGGGGATTTCTGCTGCCTTATCCCTCCGAAGGTCCGGCCGCCCTGCGCGAGAGGCTGGACGAGATTTTCGCGCAAACGCGCTTCGATGCGATCATTCCATCGCTCGATGCGGAACTGCCCAATTTCATCGCTAATGAGGCCTGGCTGCGGGAGCGCGGCGTGCGGGCGCTGCTGCCGACCGCCCATCAATTGCGTCGCCGCGACAAGGATCGGCTGCCCGAACTCGCCGCGGCGGCGGGCGTGCTGACGCCCTCTTGCCGGCGCATTGGCGATCCGTCCGCCTTGGAGCGCCCGGAGGAGTTGGATCTCGCCTATCCCTATGTGCTCAAGGGATCTTTCTATGACGCCGCCATCGTTCATTCCGTCGCCGAGGCGCGGGCGGCTTTCCACAAGCTGGCGGCCTTGTGGGGCTACCCGATTCTGGCGCAGCCCTTCATCGCCGGCTATGAAGTCAATCTCTGCGGCCTCGCCGATGCGGCGGGCGAACTCGTTGGCCATGTGTCGATGCGCAAACGCGCGCTGACCGACAAGAACAAGGCCTGGGCCGGCGTCAGCATCGTCGATCCGCAACTGGAAGACATGGCGCGCCGCCTTGTCGCCGAACTGGGCTGGCGCGGACCCTTCGAGGTCGAAGCCTTGCGGGATGCGGAAGGGGCCTTGCATCTCATCGAGATCAATCCGCGCTTTCCGGCCTGGGCCTATCTGACGGCCGGCGCCGAATACAACCTGCCGCAAGCGCTTCTGCATTTGCTCGAAGGACGCGCCTGCGCCTTGCCGCTCCAGGCCGTCGCCGGTCGCTGCTTCATCCGCTTCGCCGATGAAGTGGTGCTCAACCTCGCGCAAATGGAGGCGATCAGCCTGTTTGGCGACACCGGGCGCAACGACCGCGCCAAGGCGTTTTTAAGTGCGGCCATGTGACCTTCGCCTCCATTCCCTTGCAATCAAGTCAACAAACAAGCGAGCCCGTCATGAAAAACCTGCCTTCCGCCCCCCAATGGGAAACCCCGCTGCTCAAGCCGCACGGCCTCGGCGACCTCAACAAATTCGGACGCCGCACGGCGCGGCGCGACCTGATCGAGGCTATCGACGGCGTCAGCGTGCATGAACTGGTCGAGGCCTATGGCTCGCCGGTCTTCGTGACCTCCGAACGCCGCCTGCGCGAAAACATCCGCAAGATCAGGCGGGCCTTCGACAGCCGCTGGCCCGACGTAGTCCATGGCTGGTCCTACAAGACCAATTACACCACCGCGATCTGCAATATCCTGCATCAGGAAGGCTCGATCGCCGAAGTCGTCTCCGGCTTCGAATATGACAAGGCGCGCCATAATGGCGTCGCCGGTCACGACATAATTTTCAATGGCCCGAACAAGAAACGCGTTCAGCTTGAACGCGCCATCGACGAGGGGGCGATGATCCATGTCGATCATTTCGATGAACTGGCTTTGATAGGCGACATCGCCAGCGAGCGGCGGCAAAACGTCCGCCTCGCCCTGCGCCTGACCTTCGATACTGGCTTCACCGAGGCCTGGAGCCGGTTCGGCTTTCATCTCGAAAGCGGACAGGCGCATGAGGCGGCGCGGCGCATCGCCGCCCATCCCTATCTGCAGCTCCATGGGCTGCACAGCCATATCGGCACCTTCATTCTCGATCCGCGCGCTTATGAATCCCAGGTGAAAATCATGTGCGGATTCATGCGCGAAGTTGAAGCCGGGCAGGATCATCTGATCGACTATATCGACATCGGCGGCGGCCTGCCGTCGCGCAACGCCTTGCAGGGCGTCTATCAGCCGCCGCAACAGGCCGTTCCAGATCTCGATGATTACGCCGAGGCGATCTGCGGCGCGCTGGCCCGCGAAACGCAATACCGGCTCGATGCAGGCCAGAAACGGCCGCGCCTGATTTTCGAAAGCGGCCGGGCCGTCGTCGACGATGCGCAAAGCCTGATCGCCAGCGTCTGCGGCTTGAAAATGCTGCCGGATGGCCGCCGGTCGGCGATTCTCGATGCGGGAGTCAATGTGTTGATTTCCGCGAGGAACTGACCCGGGATTTTCACTGAGAACTGACCCGCCTGAAACTATGGTTTGGGGTCAGGTTTGCGTCAAGTTTTTGGCTATCTCCTTTCGTCCTTTTGTCGCTGCGGCGCTCGCTTTGAAGCGGAAGCTGTCGTTGCCGGTCTCGACGATATGGCAGTGGTGCGTGAGGCGGTCGAGCAGCGCGGTTGTCATTTTGGCGTCGCCGAAGACGCCAGCCCATTCGCTGAAGCTCAGGTTGGTCGTGATGACCACG
>NZ_CAIUXT010000163.1 GCF_903903185.1 uncultured Rhodoblastus sp. | reverse complement strand
GAGCATCTGCTGGCCACGCCGGTGACGCCGATCGAAATCATGACCGCCAAGATCTGGTCGATGGGCGCCGTCGTGCTGGCCGCCTGCGCGTTCTCGCTCATCGTTGTCGTCCAGGGCGTTCTCGGGGTTCCCATTGCCGGCTCGATCCCGCTGTTTCTGGCGGGCGCCACGCTCAATATCTTCGCCGTGACCTCGCTCGGCATTTTTCTCGGCACGGTCGCCCGCTCGATGCAGCAGTTCGGGATCATCGTGATCCTCGTGTTGCTGCCGCTGCAAATTCTGTCCGGCAGCGTCACCCCGCAAGACAGCATGCCCGAGGTCATACAAAGGATCATGCTGATCGCGCCGACCACCCATTTCGTCAAATTCGCGCAGGGAATTCTCTATCGTGGCGCCGGAGTCGATATCGTCTGGCCGGAGTTCCTGTACTTGCTGGCCATCGGCGCGACGCTGTTCGCCGCAAGCGCATGGTATTTCCGCAGGGCGATGATGAAGACGGGATAGGGCGTTTGCCAGAGCGTTTTCAGGCGAAGTGGACCCGGTTCGCGTGAAGAAAGCGCGTTACGGATATTCCGCCCCGACTGCGAACGGATCGATCATGAAATGGTTATCGTGGTCGGCGCAGGCCAGGCTTGGCGCAGTGCGACGATCGCCGCGGGATAATTTCCAGATCCGAAAATCGCGGATCCGGCGACAATGGCGGTTGCGCCCGCTTGAATCGCCTGTCCGGCGTTGTCACGATCCTCGCCGCCATCGACCTGGATCACGGGATCGAGGCCGCGACTTTGGCAGAGCCGGCGCAAGCCGCGAATTTTCGGAAGCATCTCCGGCAGGAATTTCTGACCGCCGAAACCCGGGCTGACCGTCATGACAAGAACGATCTCGCAGAGATGCAGGACGTATTCGATCAGCTCGATCGGGCTCGCCGGGTCGAGCGCCACGCCGGCCTTCTTGCCGAGGGCGCGGATCCGAGATAGGGCCGCGTAGAGGTCGGTCGTCGACGGCTCCGCATGGATGAGGAGATGATCGGCGCCGGCCTTGGCGAAGGCCGCGAGATAGCGCTCGGGCTCCACGATCATCAGATGCACATTCAGCGGCTTTCGCGTACAGCGCCGCACCGCTTCGACGATCGCTGGCCCAAAGGTGATATTCGGGACGAAGCGGCCGTCCATGACATCGAGATGAATCCAGTCGGCGCCCGCCGCATCGACGGCCCGAATTTCGTCGGCGAGATGTCCGAAATCCGCGGCCAGGATCGATGCCGCCACGATCATACGCTTTTGCGGCGGCGCATACGCGATCGGCATGGGTTCCTCCAATGTCGCAAACTCTGTCGAGGAGCCCCGCCGGCGTCAAAAAACGCTTTGCCCGCCCGATCCCGCGACGGCGTTCCAGTGCGCGATCACGGGAACCTCGGGGTGATCCGGATCGGTGCCCAAAATATTCATCGACGCCGGGCCGAGCGAAAAATGTCGCGCTTCGACGAGCGCCAGCCCGATCCATCTGACGCCGAGCACGGCGCCGAACTGGCCATGCGAAAACAACGCAATATCGCCGTTCATCGTCTTGAGGCGACCGATCAGCCGATCGGCGCGAGCGCTGACTTCGGCGGGCGATTCGCCGTTCGGACAGCCGTCGAGAAACAGGTTCCATCCCGGCCGGGTCTTGACGATATCCCTGGAGCCGCGCCCCTCATAGTCGCCATAGTCCCATTCCGCGAGATCGGGTTCAATTTCAGGATGCTGGCTGGCGCCCGAGAGTTCGCAGGTCGCGCGGGCGCGAAGGAGCGGGCTCGCCAGAACATGGGAAAAAGCAAGTGCGGCGACCCACGGACGGAGCTTGCGCGCCTGTTCCTGGCCATGGGCGGTCAGGGGAATATCGGTTATGCCCGTGTGCCGGGCCACCAGAGACCACTCGGTTTCCCCGTGCCGAAAGAAGAAGATACGGAGCGCCGCGGCCATCGTCAACTTCCCGAAACTTCCATTGAAGGCGCATAAGCGCCACGCCGCGCGGCGCTATTGCATTGGGCGCGGTGGAGCAAGGCGCGTTGCGCCTCCGCCCGGTTGGAGTCCTTGCCGGCCCAGATCTCCAGCGCGGGCTGCTGGATCGCGCGCGCGAACGAAAACCCCAAAGGCCAGGGCGCCGCTGCGCTCGGCGCCTTGAACTTCGCATTCATCGCGTTCAGGCGAGCGGAAGCGCGTTCGCCGCTCTGCCCGCCGGAAAGAAAAGCAATCCCGGCGGTTTCAACCGGAACGGCGCGCCGCAGGGTCTCGACCGTCGCGTCGGCGACTTCGTCCGCCGTCGGCTGAGCGGGAGAGGCCAGTCCGGGCAGGATCATGTTCGGCTTGAGAATGACCCCGTCGAGCGCGACGTTTTGCGCCGAGAGCTGTTCGAAAACGGCGCGCAGCGCCCGCTCGGTCGCCTGCTGGCATCGCGCCAGCGTATGATCGCCATCCATCAGCACTTCCGGCTCGACAATGGCCACGAGGCCGGCCTCCTGACAAAGGGCGGCGTAGCGGGCCAGCGCATGCGCGTTGGCGTCGATGCAGGCGTGGGTGGGAAGACCGTCTCCCAAAGCGATCACCGCCCGCCACTTGGCGAACCGCGCGCCCTTGGCGAAATAGTCGTGCAGACGCTCCCGCAACCCATCGAGCCCCTCGGTGATTTTTTCGCCCGCATGGCCGGCGAGATCCTTGGCGCCGGTATCGACCTTGATGCCGGGGAGAATCCCCGCCGCTTCGATGATCTTGAGGAAAGGCGTTCCATCCGCCTGCGCCTGGCGGATTGTCTCGTCGTAGAGGATGACGCCGCTGATGCATTCCGCGAGGCCGGGCGTCGTAAGGATCAATTCACGATAGCGGCGGCGCGCTTCTTCGGTCTGTAGAATCCCCGCCCTGGCGAATCTTTTGTCGCAAGTGCCGGTGCTCTCGTCCATCGCCAGCAGGCCCTTGTCGCCGGCGAGCAACAGCCGGGCGGTCCGCGCCATATCTGTCATGTTCAACTGCCCTCACTCAACTTCTCGCGCCCCATTTCCAGTTGCGGATCTCCGGCAAGTCCTCGCCATGTTCTTCGATATAGTTCTTGTGCGCGACCAGTTTGTCTCGCATCAGCTGTTTCAGATAGACGCCCTTGCTTCCCGGATGGGGCAGTTTGTCGACGACGTCCTGCACAAGATGAAAGCGGTCGATATCGTTTTGCACGCGCATGTCGAAAGCTGTGGTGATCGTGCCTTCTTCCTTGTAGCCGCGCACATGCAGGTTACGGTTGGCGCGGCGGTAGGTCAGGCCGTGGACGAGCGACGAATAGCCGTGGAACGCGAAGACGATCGGCTTGTCGGTTGTAAACAGCGAGTCATAGGCGATTTCGCTGAGCCCGTGCGGATGTTCCGCGCTCGGCTGGAGCCGCATCAGGTCGACGACATTGATCACGCGGATTTTCAGCTCCGGCAGATGTTCGCGAAGGATGGAGACGGCGGCGAGAACTTCGAGCATGGGCGTATCGCCGCAACCCGCCATGACGACGTCGGGCTCGCTGTCCTGATCGTTGGACGCCCATGGCCAGACGCCGATGCCCCCGGTGCAATGGCGGACGGCCTCTTCCATGGTCAGCCATTGCGGCATGGCGTGCTTCCCCGCGACGACGACATTGACGTAGTGCCTGGTGCGCAGGCAATGGTCGAACACCGACAGCAGGCAATTGGCGTCCGGCGGCAGATAGACCCTGATGATGTCGGCCTTCTTGTTGATGACATGGTCCAGGAAGCCGGGGTCCTGATGGGTGAAGCCATTATGGTCCTGCTGCCAGACGTGTGACGCCAGCAGGTAGTTGAGCGACGCAATCTTGCGCCGCCACGGCAGTTCGAGCGTCACCTTCAGCCATTTCGCATGTTGGCTGAACATCGAATCGACGATGCGGATAAAGGCCTCGTAGGAATTGAACAGGCCGTGGCGGCCGGTTAGCAGATAGCCTTCGAGCCAGCCCTCGCATTGATGCTCGCTCAGCATTGAATCCAGCACGCGGCCTTGCGGCGCCAGAAACTCGTCGTCGGGGACTTCGCGGGCGTCCCATTGGCGGTTGGTGACTTCAAAAACGGCGCCAAGAAGATTGGAAATCGTCTCGTCGGGACCGAAAATGCGAAAGTTGCGCGTTGCCTCGTTAAGGCGCGTCACATCGCGCAGGAATTTGGCGAGCACCATGGTGTCCTGCGCGGTCACGGCGCCGGGGGCGGGGACGGACACGGCATGGACCCGAAAATCCGGCATGTGCAGGTCGCGCAGCAGAATTCCGCCGTTGGCGTGGGGATTGGCGCCCATCCGGCGGGCGCCCTTCGGAGCGAGGGCTGCGAGTTCCGCCTTGAGGGTTCCGTTGGTGTCGAAAAGTTCTTCCGCCTTGTAGCTCCGCATCCAGTTTTCGAGCAGCCGGACGTGGTCGGGATGCTCGGCATCGACGAGAAGGGGCGCCTGATGCGCGCGAAACGTGCCTTCTATTTTCTGGCCATCGACCACCTTCGGCCCGGTCCAGCCCTTGGGGGAGCGCAACACGATCATCGGCCAGCGCGGCCGCGAAGGGTCCTTGCTTGCGCGAGCGTACTGTTGAATCGCCTGGATCCGTTCGATGGCCACCTCAACGGCGGCGGCCATCAGCGCGTGCATCTTCTCGGGCTCATGGCCCTCGACGAACATCGGATCCCAGCCGCAACCGCGCAAGAATTGCTCGAGTGCTTCTGGCTCGATGCGCGCGAAAATCGTCGGATTGCTGATCTTGTATCCGTTGAGGTGCAGGATCGGCAGGACCGCGCCGTCGGTAATCGGGTCCAGAAACTTGTTGGACTGCCAGGAGGTCGCCAGTGGGCCGGTTTCGGCTTCGCCGTCGCCGATGATGCAGGCGACGATGAGTCCGGGGTTGTCGAAGGCGGCCCCGAAGGCGTGGCTCAGCGCATATCCGAGCTCGCCGCCCTCGTGGATGGAGCCCGGCGTCGTCGGGGCGACATGGCTGGAGATGCCGCCGGGGAAGGAGAATTGCTTGAACAGCTTCTTCATTCCGGCTTCGTCTTCGCCGATGTCGGGATAGATTTCGCTGTAGCTGCCTTCGAGATAGGTATTGGCGACGAGCGCCGGGCCGCCATGGCCGGGACCGGCGATGTAGATCATGTCGAGATCGTGCAGCCGGATCGTCCGGTTCAGATGGACGTAAATGAAATTCTGTCCCGGCGTCGTTCCCCAGTGTCCGACCACCAATGGCTTGACATGCGCGAGTTCGAGTTTTTCGCGCAGCATCGCATTGTCGTAGAGATAGATCTGGCCGACGGAGAGATAATTGGCGGCGCGCCAATAGGCGTCGAGCAGACGCAATTCCAGCGGGTCCAAAGCGGTGCCGCCCTTGGCCGGCCCGGCGGCGTCCTTGTCCCTGGGGAGATTTCGCGTTGAAACGGGAACGTTCAATGTCCTGTGCCTCCTGCTGCGCTGCGGTTTGACCCGCATGGAGCGTCGTGAAGAATGACCTCGGATGATGCGCGTCGCGCTCCGGGCGATGGGCGAAGAAAAGCTTCAGGATTTCGGTGCTTCGACACGTGATCTGCCGCTGTTGCTCGCGAGGGAGACAGACTCGGAATGTACTCAGGAATGTTCGGGCGTCTCGATCGCCCGGACTTTCGCCAGCCGGCGCCGGCGCCGCTCGGCGCCACTGAAGCGAGCGGACAGAAACGTCTGGACCAGCGCCAGAGCGAGTCCATCGCCGATCACTCTTCCGCCCAGACAAAACACGTTCATGTCGTCGTCCTCGACGCCTTGGCGCGCAGAGAACAAGTCGTGGATCAGCCCGGCGCGGACTCCGGGAATCTTGTTCGCGGCGATGCTCGCGCCGACGCCGCTGCCGCAGAACGCGACGCACCTTTCGATCTCGCCTGAAGCCATCGCTCGGGCGAGGGGACCCGAAGTCCTCGATTAACGCGCCTCAATCGAAGGCCTTGCGTGGTTTTCGTCCTTGCGCAAGCCGCGTTCGCGGTCATAAGGTTTGTGCGACGCAAGATCGTGACCAACGCCAAGCCGCCGTTCGCTTGCGACAGGGAGGCGAAAGCATGAATCCGCTCAGGCAGCTTGAGGCTTGCGGCCAGTCTCCCTGGCTGGACAGTCTGAGCCGGGGACTCATCGTGAACGGCGGCCTGAAAAGGCTGATCGAGCAGGACGGTCTCAAAGGCGTCACCTCGAACCCTTCGATTTTCAGGAAAGCCGTCGTCGAAAGCGACGACTACGCGCAGCCGCTGGCGGACTTTCAAGGACTGGCCGACCACGATGTCGGAGCCATCTACGAACATCTTGTGATCGCCGATATCCAATCGGCCGCCGACGCGCTTCTCGCCGTCTATCAAAAAACCAGCGGCCGAGACGGATACGTCAGCCTCGAATGCTCTCCCTATCTGGCCAATGACGCGGCGGCGACCGAGGCGGAAGCGCTGCGGCTCTGGTCGGTCGTGGACCGGCCGAACCTGATGGTCAAGATTCCCGCGACGCCGGCGGGGCTCGTCGCCATCCGGCGTCTCGTCGGGCGCGGCCTGAACGTCAACGTCACCCTGCTTTTTTCCGTCGCCGTCTACGAGGAAGTTGCAGAAGCTTATCTGGCGGGGCTTGAGGCGTTTGCCCGCGCGGGCGGCGATCTCGCCCGTATCGGCGGCGTCGCAAGCTTCTTCATCAGCCGCATCGATCTGGCGGTCGATGCGCGACTTGAGGCGCTCGGCCTGAGCCAGCAAGCGGAACGGCTTCGCGGCCGGGCGGCAATCGCCAGCGCCAGGATCTCCTACGCCCGGTACAAAGCCTTGTTCGCGACCCCGCGCTGGCGACGCCTGGCCGATGCGGGCGCCCGAACGCAGAGGCTACTCTGGGCTTCGACGAGCGTAAAGGAGCCCTGTTACAGGGATGTCAAATATGTCGAGGCGCTGATCGGGCGCGACACCGTCGACACGATGCCGCCCTCGACGATGGATGCGTTCCGCGATCATGGCGCGGCCGTAGCCGATGCGATCCTCGCCGATGCGAAGGTTGCCCCTGCGCTTCTGGCCGAGCTCAAGCTGCTTGGCGTCTGCGTGGAGGAGATCGCCGACACGCTGGTTACAGAGGGCGTGCAGAAATTCGCCGACGATTTCGACGCCCTGCTCGGCGCCATCGCGCACCGCCGCAGCGCGCTCCTGAAGGGATCGAGCCTCGATATCGGCACCGGTTCGCCGGAAATGGCGGCCGCCTTCGCGTGCGAGGGGGAACTCTGGCGCGCCAGCGGAAAAATCCGGCGTCTGTGGGTTGGCGACGCGTCGATCTGGACGGGAGGCGACGAAGACAAGTGGATCGGCTGGCTCGGGATCGTCGAAAATGAAGCGCGCGATCTCGACGCCCTGCAAGGTTTCGCGCGCGAGGTTCAGCAACGGTGCGTCAAGGACATCGTGCTGCTGGGAATGGGCGGATCGAGCCTGGGCGCCGAAGTTTTGGCAGAAGTTTTCGGCCCCCAGCCGGGGCGCCCAAAATTTCATATGCTCGACAGCACCGATCCCGCCCAGATTCGGACGATTGAACAGTCGATAGATCTGGCGAACACGCTGTTTTTCGTGTCCTCGAAATCGGGCGGCACGCTGGAGCCCAACCTATTCCTGAGCTACTTCCGGGACCGCGTCGAATCGGCTCTGGGCGCCGAAAAAGTGGGCGAGGCTTTCGTCGCGGTCACCGATCCTGGTTCGCCTCTGGAGGCGCTCGCCAAAACCTTGCGCTTCTCGCGCATCTTTCTGGGCAAGCCCTCGATTGGCGGCCGCTATTCCGTTCTTTCCAGGTTCGGTCTCGCGCCCTCGGCGGCGATAGGCATCGACGTCGAGCGCCTGCTGGCGGCCGCGACCGAGATGCAGCGCTCCTGCGGCCCCGACGTGCCGCCAGCCGAAAACCCGGGCGTTCAACTGGGCGTCGCGCTGGGAATTGCGGCCACCCGCTTTCAACGCGACAAGGTGACCATCGTCGCCTCGGACGAAATCGCGCCGCTCGGCGCCTGGTTCGAACAATTGCTGGCGGAGAGCACCGGAAAATGGGGTCGCGGCCTGATCCCCGTCGCGGGCGAGCCATTGGCCGCGCCAGAGCGTTACGGCGCCGACCGCTTTTTCGTCCACCTCCAGCTGGAGGGCAAAGCCGACGCCGGGCAGGTCGCCGCGCTGGCCGCAATCGAGCGCGCGGGGCATCCGGTCGCGCGGATCAGCCTCAAGGACGTCTGGAGCCTTGGCGGGGAGTTTTTCCGCTGGGAGATCGCCGCCGCCGTCGCCGGCTCGATCCTGGCGATCGACCCGTTCAACCAGCCGGATGTCGAAGCGAGCAAGTTGAAGACGCAGGCCATGATGGAAGCCTGTTCCAGCAGGCAAAGCCTGCCGCCGGAAACCCCGATTTTCCGGGAAAACGGCCTTGCGCTCCATGCCGACCCGCGCAACGCGCGCGAACTGGGGCGGCACAAGGACTTGACCGGCTATCTCAGGAGCCATTTCGGCCGCGTCAACGCCGGCGGGCCGGCTGGCGACTATGTTGCGCTGCTGGCCTATATTGAGCGAAACGAGAGCCATACGCGACTGCTCACGGCGATGCGTTCGACGATTCGCGACAAGACCCTGGCGGCGACCTGTCTCGGCTTCGGACCGCGTTTCCAGCATTCGACAGGTCAAGCCTACAAGGGCGGACCGAATTCCGGCGTTTTCCTGCAGATCACCTGCGACGATCGGCAGGACATCGATGTGCCCGGACACGGCTACAGCTTTGGGGCGGTGAAGGCCGCGCAAGCCAGCGGCGATCTGGCGGTCCTCGTCGAACGCGGACGCCGCGCGCTGCGGGTCCATCTTCAGGACGTCGATGCAGGTCTCGCGGCTCTGAGCGTCGCCCTCGACGCGGCGCTCAGATAGCGCCGCGCGGAATCCTCGCTTCCACCGTCATCCTCCGGCTTTCCATTAGGTCAACCCAGTTGGACATCGACGCGGTGTTGGCCCCCGTCGTCCAGCAGCGGCACGCGCAACGGGCGCTCCGCGATCTCGGCCCCGTCGATGCGTGCCCAGGCGACGCCGCGACTGACGCCATTCGGGTTTTCGACAAAAATCGCGTAATACGCGGTTTTATATCTCACCGTCGCCTCGAACCGGCCCCAGGCCTTGGGAATGCAGGGATCGATCAGCAGGGCCGGCCCCCTGAAACGGATTCCCAGCAGGCTCTCCACGCCGGCGCGCTGCAGACAGCCCGCCGAGCCGGTATACCATGTCCAGCCGCCGCGCCCGACATGGGGCGGCGCCGAGTAAATGTCGGCGCACGCGACATAGGGCTCGACCTTGTAGCGCAGCGCGTCCTCGCGGGTTCGCGAATGATGGATCGGATTGAGCATCGAGAAGATTTCGCCGGCCTTGTCGCCGTCGCCAAGCGCCGCGAAGGCCATGGCCGACCAGGTTGCGGCGTGCGTGTACTGGCCGCCGTTCTCGCGGACGCCCGGCGGATAGCCCTTGATGTAGCCGGGATCATGCGCCGTCTTGTCGAAAGGAGGCGTGAACAGCAGCGCCAATCCGTCGGCGGGCAGGATCAGCTGCCGGTCGAGCGCTGCC
The DNA here is from genome assembly GCF_903903185.1 of uncultured Rhodoblastus sp. Lineage (GTDB taxonomy): Bacteria > Pseudomonadota > Alphaproteobacteria > Rhizobiales > Beijerinckiaceae > Rhodoblastus. The sequence continues at coordinate 10,747 of NZ_CAIUXT010000163.1, read as the reverse complement.
ATCGCGCGGGCCGCGCGTTCCGGCCGCGCGGCGCCGGAAAGCACGGCCCAGGATTGCGCGATGGAATCGATGCGGCACTCCGCGTTGACCGCCGATCCGAGCGGCGCGCCGTCGTCGAAAAAGGCCCTTTTGTACCATTCGCCGTCCCAGGCCTCGCGCTCCAGCGAGGCTTGCAACGACAGCGCATGTTGACGCCAGGTTTCAGCGCGTAAAAGCTCGCCCCGCGCCCGCGCCAGCGGCGCAAAATCGACGAGCGCCGCGTGTAAAAACCAGGCGAGCCAGACGCTTTCGCCTGCGCCCTTGTCGCCGATGCGGTTCATGCCGTCGTTCCAGTCGCCCGTCCCGATGAGGGGAAGCCCGTGCCGCCCGAGCGCCAGGCTCCGATCGAGCGCCAGCGCGCAGTGCTCGAACAGCGTGGCCGATTTCGCGGAAATCGTCGGCGTGAAGAAGCGATCCGCCATGCCGGCTTCGAGCGACGCGCCTTCGAGGAACGGAATGGATTCCTCAAGCACGCGCCAGTCCTGCGTGGTCTCGACATAGTGAGCGACGGCAAAGGCCAGCCAGGGCCGGTCGTCCGAAATTCGGGTGCGAACCCCCTGGCCGGAATGCGGCAGCCACCAATGCTGAACGTCGCCCTCGACGAACTGGCGGGCCGCCGCGCGCAAAAGATGTTCGCGCGTTAGATCGGGCCGCGTGGCGGCGAGCGCCATGCCATCCTGCAATTGATCTCGAAAACCATAGGCGCCGCTGGCCTGATAGAAGGCCGAGCGCGCCCAGATGCGACAGGCCAGCGTCTGGTAGAGCAGCCAGCCATTGAGCATGAGGTCCATCGCCCGGTCGGGAGTCCGGACCTCGATGGCGCCCAGGGTCTCGTCCCAGAAACGGGCGATCTCCGCCTCCAGCGCATCGAGATCGGCGGCGCGGAATTTCCGGATCGTCGCGCGGGCCTCCTCGGACGACGCCGCGTCTCCCAGAAAGAACACGACTTCGGCCGAACCGCCGGGCGCCAGTTCAAGCCGAACGCGCATCGCCGCGCAGGGGTCCAGCGCGGCGCCAACTCGTTTGGACAGCGGGGCGCCGCTCGCCAATGCCGCCGGGCTCGCCAGCACGCCATTGCGGCCGATGAACTCGCGCCGGTCGCCCGTCCAGTCGATCTGGGCGCCGCGCATATCGGCGAAAGCGACCCGCGATCCAAAGGCCGCATTCCATGGATTGCGCGCGAAAAGGGCGCCGGTGGCGGTGTCGATTTCGGTTTCGACAAAGGCGAGAGAAGCCGATCTCGACGCGCCGAGCGCCCACTCGACGAAGGCGGTTACGCTGAGATGGCGGGCCTTGGCCGTTTCGTTGGTCAACCGCAGCCGCGAGATTTTTATCGATCCCTCAAGCGGGACGTATTGCAGAAGGTCGCAGGCGACGCCATGCGCCTTGTGCTCGAAGCGGCTGTATCCCCGGCCGTGACGCGCGACATAGGTCGAAAATGGCTCCCGGATGGGCCGTGCGGTAGGGGTCCAGACAAGGTCGGTTTCGTCGTCGCGCAGATAAAAGGCTTCTCCCGTGGGGTCGCCGACAGGGTCGTTGGACCAGGGCGTGAGCTGATTCTCCCTGCTGTTGGCGGACCAGGTGTAGCCGCCGCCTTCCGTCGCCGTCTGGAAGCCGAAGGCCGGATTGGCGATGACATTGATCCAGGGCGCCGGCGTCGATTGGCCCGGGCCGAGGAGGGTGACGTATTCCTTGCCGCCGGCGCCAAATCCGCCCAGTCCATTGAAAAGTTCCAGCTCCGCCGTCGGCGGGGCGGCCTCGCGTTCGGGCGCGGCGACGCGCGGCCTGGCGAAGAGCCGTATCGGCGTGCTCGAGTCGGCGACGCGTTCGAGCTGATCCGACAAGCTCCCGTGCTGCGCGGCCAGCACGACGCGGGCGGCGGAGATCAGCAGCATCCTGGTATCGTCGCCGATTAAGTCGGCGCGAAGCACAAACACCCGGCCAGGCGGGCGATGGGCGCCCGGCGCCGGCCGCGACTGGCGCGCGCGCACCACGGTCTCGATGGCTACCTGAAGGTCGCGGACGTAGGAGGTTTGGTGTTCGTTGAGGATGACAAGATCGACGGCGATCTGCTTCATCCGCCAATACTCGTGGGCTTGCACGATTTCGCTCGCGACGGAGAGGTTCTCGATTTCGTCTATCCGTAAAAGCAAGATGGGCAGGTCGCCGGAAATGCCCTGGGACCAGAGCCCGGATTGCGGACCCGATCCCCGGCGAATGACTTCCGACGGCGGTCGCAGGGCGTCGCCCGAGAAAATGACGTGACTCGCCAGACGCTGGTAAAGTGCGGCTTCGCTTGGCTTGACGCCGAGGTGATGGAGCTGGACCTGCGCCTGGGTCCAGGCGAGCGCCGTCGCGCGATCGAAGGCAGCAGCGTCCCGATGCTTGTCGACGCAGTCCAGCAGCGCCGCGCGCGTTGGCGCCGCCATGGTCCAGAATGCGACGTGCACCGTGGCTCCGGGCGCTATCGTGAGCCGGCGACGCAAGGCGAAAACAGGGTCCAGCACGGCGCCGATGGAATCGCCCAGCGGTTGTGCGTCCAGCAGGGCGATGGGCGCGCTTAGGTCTTGTCCACGACCAAGGAAGCGTGCGCGATCCGTTTCGAATTCCGGCGCCCCGACCGCTTCGCCATTGGCGACGCTCAGATGCGCGGCCCAGATTTCGGGCTCGTCAGGCTCGCGCTTTCGCCGGGTTGCGACGATGGCGCCGAGATCGGCGAGATATTCGGTCTCGACGAACAGTTTGGCGAAGGCCGGATGCGCAACATCGGCGCTCTGCGGCCCAAGCGTGAGTTCGCAATAGGAGGTGATCTCGATGTCGCGGGTTCGAACGCCCCTGTTGGCGATGGTGACGCGGCGAACTTCGGCGTCGGCGTCTGCCGAGACGAGCACTTCGAGCGTCGTCGTGAGGTTCCCGTCGCGTCGCGCGATCTGCGCGTGATCCTCGTTGAATTCGACGCCATAGGCGTCCGGCTCGGCGCCCGTCGGCTGAAATCCCGCCGACCAGACGACGCCACTGCGCATGTCCTTGAGATAGATATAGGAGCCGCTGTCATCGCGCGTCGCGTCCTCGCGCCATCGCGTGATCGCAAATTCGCCCCACCGGCTGTAGCCGGAGCCCGCCGCTGTCAACATCACCGCATAGCGTCCATTGGAGAGAACCTGGGTCGCGGGCGTGGATTGATGCGCGGAGGCGATCTTGCGTCCGCCAGAGGGATCCGCGTCGCTGGCCTGCGCCGCCGACTTGACCTCGGTCGCCCAGGGTCGAGGCGCCGCCACTTCGCGGGGCGCCCGCTCCTGCAGCAGCAATTCCGTCGCCTGAATCATCGGCTCGGCGTGAAAGCGGTTGCGCATCGATCCATCGAACAGGGCGTTGGCGATCGCGACGATGGTCATGCCCTGGTGATGCGCCATGAAGGCGCGCACCAGAGCGAAGCGCTCGCCTTCCTGAATCCGCGTCGGCGTGAAATCCAGGGCCTCGTAAAAGCCGAAGCGGCCGCGCGCGCCCAGCGTCGCCAGTCGCTCGAAGTTCGCTGCGGCGGCGGCGGGATCGACCATGGTCGCAAGGGCGGTCGCGTAGGGCGCGATGACCTTGTTTTCTTCCAGGCCGCGTTTCAGCCCGAGGCTGGGCACGCCGAAATTCGAATATTGGTAGATGAATTCCAGGTCGCGGGCATTATAGGCGGATTCGGAGATTCCCCAGGGAAGACCGAGCTTGACGCCATAGTCGATCTGGCGGCGCACGACCAGCCGATCCGTCTGTTCGAGAAGACTCCCCGTCGGAGCGCGCATGACGAGCGGCGGCATCAGATATTCGAACATCGAGACCGACCAGGAAATCAAGGCGGAGCCATGCGCGACCGGCGTCGCGGCGCGGCCAAGCCGGAACCAGTGCCGCGCCGGTATGTCGCCCTTGGCGATCGCGAAGAAACTCGCGAGCCGCGCTTCGGAAGCAAGAAGGTCGTAGCAATTGGGATCCAGCGCGGATTCCGCAACGAGATATCCGATCGACAGCAATTTCCTGTCGCGGTCGAACAGAAAGCCGAATTCCATCGCCATCGCCATGGCCCGGAATGCAGCCTCAAGGGCGATCAGTCTGGCGTGGCGCGACGCGGCGGTCGCTTGCGAAGAGGCGGTCTCTGGCGTTGGGGCGAGGTCTTGGGAATAGTCGAGTTCTTGGCGATGGGCTTCGATCGCGGCGAGGCTCGCCTGCGACCAATACAGCAAATCAGACCCGCCGCCGTCGCTGCGCTCGAACTGGATCTTCCGCGCGATATCGAGGAGGACAGCCGCCTCTCCGGCGAGTTCGGACCATTGAGTTGCGAGTGGCTTTTCGGGTGTGGACGCGCTTTCAAGCGTCTCGGTCAAGAACGCCAGCGACTCGTCGAACCGGCGCGCCGTCACCGTCTGGCTTTGGCTCCCAGGGCGACGTTGGGCGGCCTGCTCGGCGGCCAGCGCCAGAGTGTCGGCGATTCCCGCCCGGCGCGATGCGGCGGCGATCGGCGAATGCCGCCACTCCCGGCAGGCGTTGGCGATCGCGATGAGGTGGCCCGCCAGATTGCCGCTGTCGACCGAGGAAACATATCTGGGTTCGAGCGCGATGAGCCCTCTGGTGTCATACCAGTTGAAAAAATGGCCCCGGTAGCGCGGCAATCGGGTCATCGTCGCCAGCGTCGCCTCCAGGCGTTCGATCGCTTGGGTTGCGCCTATCCAGCCGAAGTCGCGCGCGCTGACAATGGAGAGCAGATAAAGACCGAGGTTGGTTGGCGATGTGCGATGAGCCAGCGCCGGCGCCGGGTCCTCCTGGAAATTGTCCGGAGGCAGCCAATGGTCTTCTCTGGTGACGAAGGCCTCGAAGAATCGCCAGGTTCGGCGCGCCGTTCGCCGCAGGGACTGTTCGTCCGCGCTGGAGGCCTTTGCGCGGCTTTCGAGGTTTCGGGGAATGCTGACATAGCGCGCGAGCGCCGGCGAGGCGAGCCAAAGCCCGGCGAAAGCCGCCGCCAGCGGCCACGCTCCCTGCCGCGAAAGCAGCGCCACGAGTAAAGTCGCCGTGGCGACGACCGCAGCGCCGGACATGCGGACAAAGAATCCCGGGAGATAAAAGCTATTTTGCGTCAGGGACTGCGTTGGAGGAGTCCACTCCAGCAACTGACGACGATTGACAAAAAGCCTCCACAGCGTTCGCAGGATGGCGTCGCCCATCACGCATGCCCGATCCGCGAGAAAAGCGATATTCAGGGCCGACAATGTCGCGGCGAAACGCAGGTCTCCGGCGAGCGCGCGCAGGTGCTGCGACATCGCCACTCCCGGACGGCGCGAAGGAATGGCCGAAAACACAGGAATGAGCGTTGGCAAGACGATGGTCGCGAGCACGAAGCAAGTCCAGACGACCGCCATTTCAACCGGGAGCGTAAAGCCGAGAGCCAAAGCGAGGACGCCCGAAGGAGCGGAAAGCGTTCGACGCAAATTGTCGATCATCTTCCATCGGCTGATCCTCGGCAGGTCATTGGAATGGCGCCGCGCCGCGTCGCCTGTGCGCGCAAACCCGAGAATCCAGGGTAGCAACCGCCATTGGCCCCGCGCCCAGCGGTGAAGTCGCCGCGCGCCGACGTCGTAACGCGAGGGAAACTCTTCGACGACTTCGATATCCAAGGCGAAGCCGGCGCGCGCGTATGTCCCCTCGAACAGGTCATGGCTGAGCAGCGAGGAGTCCGGCGCCCGGCCGGCGAGGGAGGATTCGAACATATCGAGATCGTAAATGCCCTTTCCCGCATAGGACCATTCGCCGACCATGACCTGATAGACGTCCGAAACCGCCGCCGCATAGGGATCGATGCCGCTGGCGCTCGAAAAAAGGCGCTGATAGAGCGAACCTTTCCGGCCATCGGGAAGCGACGGCGTGACCCTGGGCTGAAGGACGCCATAGCCTTCCACCACCATGCGCCGCTCGGCGTCCAGCCGAGGCCGATTGAGGGGATGCGCCATTTTGCCGATCAGCCGCCGAAGGGCGTCGCGCGGCAGCATCGTGTCCGAATCCAGAGCGACGATATATCGGACATTTTCCGGGGGAGCCGGCGCGGCGGCGCCCAGATCGACGAAGGTGGTGTCCGTCGCGCCGCGCAGCAGCCTGTTCAATTCATGAAGCTTGCCGCGTTTGCGCTCCCAGCCGATCCAGCGCCGCTGGCTTTCATTCCACACGCGCCGACGGTGCAACAGGAGGAAGCGCGGCCCGGCGGGGGCAGGGCCATAGCGTCGATTGAGAACCTCGATGCCGTCGCGGGCGCAAGCGAGCAGTTCGGCGTCGCCGTCCCTGTGCTCGGCGTCGGCGTCGGTCCAGTCGGAAAGCAGTGCGAAGTGCAGGTCGCCCTCGGGACTTGCGAGATGATCGATCTCGAGTCGCTCGACCTGTTCCGCGATGTCTTCGCACGTTGTCAGGAGCGTTGGCGCGGCGACGAGCGTGCGCAGCGATTCGGGAATGCCGTCGCGAAGCTCCATGCCCGGCAAGGGGGTCGCGCGGAGGAAAAGCGCTATGGCCCGGTTGACCAGCGCAACTGCTGCGGCGATGGCGGGAATCGCGCCAAGCGCCGCAAGCGGGACGAGCCGGGCGACGTCGAGACCCAGTCTTTCCAGCGCAATCAATGGAGCCGCGAGCAGGCAGGCCGACGCCAGCGCGATGGCGGACGCATAGACCTCCAATCCGAGCGTCGCGGTTACCGGGGAAGGCCAGATTCGGCGCTTGTGAAATCCGATCGCGTGCTTGAATTCGCGGCTCCCGCCCGCCAGCAGATAGTACCCGGGGTCGCCATGCCGCATAAGTTCCGTTGGAGCAAGGCCGGGACGGACTTTGCGCGCTTCGGCTGCGGCGAGGCGCGCGATTTCAAGCTCGTCGCGGCCAGATCCCCTCGCCAGTTCCTCGACGGCGGCGCGGTAAAGGGTGCGAGTCGCAAAATCCATTTCCTTGAAGGCGTTGTCGAGCGTCAGGGCGCCATCGACCAGACAATAACGCTCGAACATTTCCTTCCAGTCGACCTCCGAAATGACCCTCAAGCTCGTCACGATGTTGCGCACCGTGACGTTCGCGGCGCCCTCGTTGCGATGGACCTCGCGCACGGCCGAATCCGCGGTAAGGCTCTGTCGCGAAAGGCGCTCGTCCAGCCATGCCAGCGCCGGGGTGAATTTCGGGTCCTGATCGCGGAGCCGAAGAACGAGCTGGACCGCAAAGGCTTCCGCGAGCGGTCCCGCGCTGCGGCCGGCGAAGACCATCGAAGCCGGCTCCGCAGTGTGACCGCTCATGCCGAGCAGGCGATCCGCGGCGGCGTCGGCGTCGCGTCGCGCCGTTCGGCTATGGGTGATTTGTTGAGCCAGTCGCCGCAGGTTCTCGATCAACACGATCTGCAGCGCGATCGGAACCGCCCCGATTTCGCCGATCATGAGCGGTTGTATCGACTGGTAGGCCTTGATGGCGCTGATAAGGATTTCGGCGTCGAAACAGCTGTCGGTATGCGCGACAAACGCCCAGGCTATGCCGAATACCCGCGGATAGCTTTCGAGAGGACCGGCAATCAGTTTGGGTAGCTGGCGATAATAGCCTGGCGGCAAATCCATGCCGATCTGGCGGATCTGTTTTTCGACCAGATGGTAATTGTCGATCAGCCACTCCGCCGCCGGCGTGATCGCACGCCCCTCGTCGATCTCCTTCACGATCGACCGGTAGGCGGCCAGCAGGACGGCGCTGTTGTCGGCCAGTCGCGGGGCCAGCGGCGAGCCTCGGGTCGGCCGCGAACCGACCGGCTGGGCGCGCGCGAGACTGCGCGCATGCGATTCCAGTCGTTCGACGCTGAACAATTCCTCGCGGATCGGCGTCTCCGTATCCCAAGGCGACTTATCCCAAGTCGACGGGATCTTGGAAAAGCCGGGGCAGCGGCGCAACAGCGCCGCAGGTTCCGCCTTCAGCTCGGAAAGTGACACGGCCGATCTCCCCCGGGACAGGTCCCGGTCGCGAACCGCAAATGGCGCTGCCTCCTGCAGGGGTCGTCGAAACCGCCGACACTGTCGATCTCATGTTCGCGTTTTGATCTCACGTCAGCGCCTTGGCGTTTCGCGCCACCTTGCATAGGCGACCGACTCAAACGGGAGCAGCGTCGGAAAATACTTAAAGGTAGGCCGCGCGCTCCGACTTCCCCGATTATGGGAAGACGATCTTCTACGAGTCGCCCAAGGACAAGCTGATCTGCGGCCCCAACCATATCGACGCGCCGACTTTTGGCGCCCCCGGTTCGAACCAGGCCCGGGAGCGCGCGCAACTTGGCGAGGCGCAGCGGGCTTATGGAAAAGACGATTGGGTCAGGTTCGGCGACGCCATGGGCAAGTTGAAAGTCCTGCTGGACACGCCGTCGCCCACGAGCCGGAAATAACCTTCTCCACGCAGCGCATGGTCGCCTTCCGCTTGACGACATGCGCTGCCGATAAAAAAGCTGAAAGTTTCCCGCATCGAGGCTCACGGCTCAAGGCACGCGCAAATCGTCTCGATCACCCGCTTGGTTTCTTCTGGATCGCGCACCCGGATGGACTCCACGCCCGCCTGTTTCGCGGGATAGTCGTTACCGCCGGGGAAGATCGCGTCGCCTGCGAAGATCATGTCGCGGATGGCTATCCCGAGCGTATCCCGGAGCTTCCTGACCCCATAGGCCTTGTCGATGCCGGGCCGCGTGATGTCGATCGAGGTGGCGCCGCCCAGTCGAATCGAAAAACCCGGGATCGTCGGCGCGAGGATGCGCTCGATGGTCATGCGCTTGGCGAAATCGGGATCCCATCCTTGCTTGTCCGCCAACGGCGCCTGCTGGCCGAGCGCCGAAAAGGTTATCTGACTGTTGCGATCCTCGATCAGATCGCCCCAGTGCTGTTTCGATCGCAAGCCTGCCAAATCGACCGCGCGATTGAGCGCGGCGATGATCGTCTGCTTTTCGACGGCGCTGAAATTCTCAGAATAGAGCTTTTTCCAGCCGCCGTCGAAACGATAGAATTGCGTGCCGCAGGTCGGCAGCAGGGAAAGGCTTTTCAAACGATCGTCGTGGGGCAGAAAGGCCAGCACCTGCTTTTCGAATTGCCCAAGGGCGCCGCCGGAGATGATCGCCACCTGGACTATTCCGAGCAGTCGTCCGAGCAGCCCGGCCATCTCCGCGTCGAGTGACGACTTGCTTGGCGCGAGCGTGCCGTCGAGATCGAATATGACCAGGTCTTTCATGGGTGATTTCCGACTTGCTGCGAGCGGCGGCTGCGAATGAAGCGTCGAGAAAAGGCTGGCTCGCGCCCAGGCTCAAGCCTCCAGTTCGCTCCGGAACTTCCGCAATTCTCGTTCGCGCTTCGCGGCGGTCATGGAATAGCGCATGTCGAGGTCCTCGAACGTGTCAATCAGGCGGCTCCCGAGACGGGTTCGTCCTGGCGCTTTGGCGCGGGTTTCCTCGTGGCGTCAAGACCGCGATAAGGATTGGCGTCCATGGCGTCACTCGTAGCGCAAAGCCTCGATCGGATCGAGGCTTGAGGCTTTTCGCGCCGGATAATAACCAAAAAACACCCCTACCGCCGCCGAGAACAGAAACCCGCCCGCGATCGCCGTCAGGGAAAGCGGCGCCCGCCAGCCAAAGCCAATGGAAATGATTTCGGCAATGCCGACGCCCGCGACAATGCCGGCAAGTCCGCCGCTGACCGACAGAATCACGGCTTCGGCGAGGAATTGCAAAAGCACATGCAGCCGCCGCGCGCCGATCGCCATGCGCAAGCCGATCTCTCGGGTGCGCTCGGTCACCGAAACCAAAAGAATATTCATGATTCCGATACCGCCGACGAGCAGGGAAATCGACGCCACCGCGGCCAGAAGCAGGGACATGATGCGGCTGCTATTCGCAGCCGTTTCCGCATATTGACTCAGATTGCGCACGGAGAAATCCTTGACCTCGCCGGGCTTGATCCTGTGGCGGCGCATCAGCGTCTCGCTCGCCTGGGCTATGGCGCTCTGCACCAAAGCCGGGCTGGCCGCCTGAACGTAGATCTGGTTGGCGTAGCCGGTCAGGCGGGACTGGAGATTGTAGGGATTGGGGGCCGGCAGATAGGCCCAGTTGAGCGGCGCCTGCGTCTGGCTCGGCGAAGCGGCGCCCAGGACCTTGCGTTCGGCGGTGGTGAACGGCGTCATCACCAGATCGTCCTGATCCTGCCCGAATGCGGTCTGGCCCTTGGCGGCGAGAACGCCTATCACCCGCAGGGGCGAGTTCTTGACCTGAATATAGGCGCCGACGGGATTTTCGGTTGGGCCGAACAATTGCCGTGCGACGGTCTGGCCTATGATCGCCACCAATCGGGCGTGGTTTGCGTCTTCTTCCGTGAAAGCCCTACCGCCGGCGATGCGCCAATTGGTGATCGGCGGATAATTGAGGCTGACGCCCTGAATCGTCGTCGTCCAGTTTTGATTGCCATATTGCGCCTGACCTTGCTGGCGGATCAGATAGCCGACCTGGGCGACCGCGGAATCCTCGCGCCGGATCGATCGCGCATCCTCCAGGGTTAGCGTGCTGGCGCTGCCGGAGCCGCCGCGCATACCGCCGCTGTGGGTCGCGCCGGGGAGGATCACCACGACATTGGCGCCGAGGCCCTCGATCTGCTTGCGCACCGCTTCATTGGCGCCGTCGCCGACCGCCACCATGACGATCAGGGCG